>DASZXN010000440.1:0-24703 GCA_035545875.1 Phototrophicaceae bacterium | reverse complement strand
GAGGACGCCGAAAAGGGCGGCCCCGGCTGGACGGTCGAGAACGACCCGCGCGTGACTAAGCTGGGACGGTTCATGCGCCGCACCAACTGGGACGAAATTCCCCAATTGATCAACGTGCTGATCGGCGACATGAGCCTCGTCGGGCCGCGCCCGGAGCGTCCGGTCTACGTGCAGGAGTTCCGCGAGCGCATCCCGCGTTACATGGAGCGCCACCGCGAAAAGGCGGGGTTGACGGGATGGGCACAGGTCAATGGCTTGCGCGGCGACACTTCGATCACTGAGCGCACCACCTTCGACCTGTGGTACGTCGAGAACTGGTCACTCTGGCTGGACGTGAAGATCATTATCCGCACGTTTCTGAATATGATTTTGCGGCGTAATTTGAACGCCTACTAAAAGATAGTGCTGAGTGCTGAGTGCTGAGTGCTGAGTCAAGGACTGAGGTTCGAGGACTGAGGACTGAGGTCAAGACCGACCTCCAATTTTTTGTTCACAATTCAAATTCTATTTCTTCTCGGCATTTTTTTACTCAGTCCTCATCGCTCAGTCCTCAGTCCTAATGTCAAAACGGCTGGCAGTGATTGTTGTCATCCTCCTGCTCGGTGCGGCGCTGCGCCTGAACGGGCTGCACGCGATGATCGGCATGGTGCATTACGACGAAGCCTATTATGCCGTCGATGCCATGTCGTTGGTGCAGCAGCCGCGTTTGACCCCGTTTTTCCCCGACAATTTTGGCCGTGAAAGCCTGTGGATGTATCTGCTCGCGCCGTCGATGGCGGTGTTCGGTGGCGGCGCGATTCCGCTGCTGCTGATGGCGTGGTTCACGGGCGTGCTGACGCTGGCGGCGGTCTATCGACTGGCGCGCGAACTGATCGGCGGACGTGGCGCGCTCTCGGCGATGGCAGGGCTGGCAGTGCTGTTCTGGCACGTGCTGGCGAGTCACGAGGGATTTCGCGCGCTGCTGTTTCCGCTGGTCGGAGCGCTGACCTTCGCCTTTTTGTGGCAGGCGCAGCGCACGCATCGGACGAAATTCTGGATCGTGGGCGGGATCACGCTTGGCCTGCTCTTTTACACCTATCTGGCGGCGCGCGTCTGGATGGCGCTGGCGATCCTGACGCTGATCTGGTGGTTCGCGCGGGATCGGCGCAGTCGGCGCGGCGTGATCGTCGCAGCGGTGATCGCAGGTGTGATTTGCGTGCCGCTGATCGTCTATCTGCTGACGAATCCGGCGGCGGCAGGCGAGCGGATCGATCAGGTCGCCATCAGCGACGTTGGCTCGCTGTTGAATAACATTGTCGTCTGGCTGCGTGTGCCGTTCTATCAGGGCGAAACGGATGTCGTCTACAACCTGTCCGGTCGCCCGCTGTTCGATTTGCCGCTCGGCGTGCTGTTCATCGGCGGGTTGATCGGTCTGGTCGCTGTCGTGAAACGCGAGAAGGCGATCTGGCTGGTGCTGCTGGCGGGTGCGTCGGTCGCGCCTGCGCTGCTGACGACTGATCCGCTCAAGTGGCTGCGGGCGATTGGCCTGGTCGTGCCGATTGGGATTGTGCTCGGCGTCGGGGCGGTGATGATAGAGCGGGTGATTTCGCGGGTTATTGGCAAGGGCGGGTTGCAAACTCGCCCCTACAAGGCCGCCGCGATTGCTGCGATTCCGGTACTGTGTATCGTATTTGCGGGCAGCGACACGCTGCGCGATTTCAACAAATGGGTCAACAGCCCCGATCTGTTCATCCCGATGGAGCAGCACATCTATCACGCGATTGATTGGCTGGCCGCCAACACGCCCGCCGGATCGCCCGTGTACGTGACACCCTTCACCGCCGATCATCCGGTGCTGCGCCTGCGCGAATGGGAACTCGGTCAACGACCGATTGGCGCGTTCATGGCGAACGAGTGTCTGGTCGTGCGGACGGATGTTCCGGCCTACTACTTCAATCTGACGATTTACGATCCCGGCTTCGCGGATCGGCTGGGACAGTGGGTGACGGTCAAGCCCGTGCTGAATGACGATCCACGCTACGCAATTTATCAGGCGAGCGATCCGACACACGTGATTCGCGCGGTTGCCAGTGATGGTCTGCTGTTCGGCACAAGCGATCAGTTTCACGTCAAGCTGCTCGATGCGCTGCCTGCGACGGCGCACCCCGGCGACACAGTGAATCTGCAAATGGGGCTGACCGCCAAGTCGAGCCAGCTGTACACCATGTTCGTGCATCTGTATGATCAAGCGAGCGGCACGATCAAGCTGATGAGTCAGGTCGATCAACCATTATGTCCGAGCGATCCGCCGCCGCAGTGGTCGTCGGATGAGGTGATCGTGCAGCCGTTCGCGCTGCCGATCCCGCCAACGCTGCCGTCGGGCGATTACGAGGTCGCGGTTGGGCTGTATAATCCGGTCACACTGGCGCGTCTGCCGATTGGTGACACCAATTACGCGCTTTTGCAGACGATTCACGTCTCGTAGGGAAGGTTTTCCGATGGACTTAAAGACGATTGAAGCTGCGATGCACGCCTTTGTCGCCAGCAAGGGCTGGTACGAGGCTGACTCGAAACGCCCGCAGACGCCGCGCAATCTGGCGATCTCGCTGGTGCTGGAAGCGAGCGAAGTGCTGGAACTGTATCAATGGAACGACGCTGCGCCGAACCAAGAGGAGTTATCAGGCGAGTTGGCCGACGTGATGCTCTACCTGATCCAGCTATCCAGCCTGAGCGGGATTGATCTCGGTGAGGCCGTGATGGGGAAGCTCAAAATCAACTACGGGCGGACGTGGGATGAGGAAAGTACTGAGTAGCGAGCGATGTGGTCACTGTAGGGACGCGATTTATCGCGTCCGCTGATGCTTGTATTCCTCAAAAACGCCAGTTATGGATAACGATTTTGAGCGAAGAATTTGATCGTAGGGGCACGACATGTCGTGCCCCTACGGGGAAAAATCGGTTCCTGCTGCGGCTTATCCATATCTCACGTTCAAAAGTGTCTTGTTAACGGACGAGACAAGTCTCGTCCCTACAATAGTGATATAGCTATAAACTAGCGACGAGCCGTTTGGCGACGGCCTCAAACGGCGCGAGGCTTTTCTGCGCGCGCGCCAGCACGACCGCGCCCTCGCTGGCGCTGATTAACTCGTAAGCAAAGTCGGAGGCGGTTTGCGGGTCTACGCCTGCGACGACGTACAGATCGGCCAATTTCTGCTGCCATTCCGTGAAGATGTCGGCGGCTTTCTGGCGCAGATCATCCGAATCGGCGGCAACTGTCACTGCCAGCACCGAACAGCCTGCCTGAAACTTCGAATAGACCAGCAGCTTACGCCATAAATCGAGAAAAAACTCGCTAATCGCTCGCGCCGATTCGCCGCGCATGGTTTCGAGACGATCAAGTGTGCGCTGGCTGGTCAGGTCGAGCGCGGCGGCGATCATCTCGTTCTTGCCGCCCGGAAAGTGATGGTAGATCGAGCCGCGCGGCGCGCCGGTCAGGGCGAGGACTTCCGAAAACGACGTGGCCTGAAGTCCTTTGGTGGCAAGCAGTTGCAGCGCGCCTTCGATCATTTGCTGTTTGCTGTTTTGTGCCATTGTCCCCTTCAGTTATGATGGTCATCATATTTCATCTTGACTATGACGACCATCATATTTTATGATGACTGCATCCGAATCGTCTATACGCAAAAGGATAACCGCTATGCCGATGATTGACATCTACGCGACTGCCGGGACGTTCAGTGATCCGCACAAGCTTGCGGCTGACGCCGCTGCCACCGTGAAAGCGATTGAAACCGTGCCTGATATTCCCATGTTCCGCAAGAATACGGCTGCGTTTGTTCATGATTTGCCTGCGGGAGCGATTGCGAACGTCGATGGCGACGGCAATTACGTGCGCGTCCAGGTGCTGACCAACCAGGGCGCGCTGGATCGCAATAAGCAGCTTGCGGTCGTCGAGCAGCTTACGGCACTGGTCGCGGCGGCGGCGGGCGATCCGTCGCTCCAGGAGCGGACGTGGGTGCTGCTGACCGAAGCGATTCCCGGCGGCTGGGGGCTGTGGGGACACGCGCATACGAACGAGGAACTGGTCACAGCGGCGCGATCCGAGATCGCCAAGCTCAGGGGCGCGTAACGCCGCGCGGCTGGAAGATCATAAGGGCGGGCGAGAAAAGTCGGCTCGCCCTTGATGACCCTTCCTTAGCCGTTAAAAACTATAGATGAACCCTACGGATTTGAAACTCCCCGCGCTCAACGCACAATCGGCTCTATCTAATCTTCGCGTCTCCGATTAAAATACGCGGATTGCTCCCGTATTTAAACTGGTTTGAGTACCTACTCAGCACGATTTTTTGGAGACAGCCATGACTCAGGCATTGCCCTCAATCCGCGAAGATTTTTCCGGCTGGTATAACGAGATCGTCTATCGCGCCGATCTCGCGGCGCAGTCGCAGGTGCGTGGCTGCCCGATTGTCAAACCGTATGGCTACGAACTCTGGGAAAATATCCGCAACGGGCTGGATCGCCGCTTCAAGGCGGTCGGCGTGCATAATGCCTATTTCCCGCTCTTTATCCCGATGAGCTATCTCCAGCGCGAGGCCGAACACGTCGAGGGCTTCAGCCCGGAACTGGCGGTCGTGACGCACGGCGGCGGCAAGGAACTGGAAGAACCCCTGGTCGTTCGTCCGACCTCGGAGACGATTATCGGCGTGTCGTTCAGTGAGTGGATTCAGTCGTACCGCGACCTGCCGCTGCTGATTAACCAGTGGGCGAACGTGGTGCGCTGGGAAATGCGCACGCGCCCGTTCCTGCGCACGGCGGAATTTCAGTGGCAGGAAGGCCACACCGCGCACGCGACCCACGACGACGCCGAGGCGCGCACGCTGCAAATGCTCAACGTGTACGCCGACGTTTCGATCAATGAAGCGGCCATGCCCGTGATCCCCGGCCTGAAAAGCAACAGCGAGAAATTCGCGGGTGCGCTGCGTTCCTACACGATTGAAGCGATGATGGGCGATGGCAAGGCGCTGCAAGCAGGCACGAGCCACAACCTCGGCCAGAACTTCGCCAAAGTCTTCGACATCCAGTACGTCGATGAGAGCAATCAACGCCAGTACTGCTGGACAACCTCGTGGGGCATGAGCTGGCGTATGGTCGGCGGGATCATCATGACGCACGGCGACGAAAAGGGGCTGCGCCTGCCGCCGCGCCTCGCGCCCTATCAGGTCGTGATCGTGCCGATTTACCGCAGCGACGACGAGAAAGCAACCGTGATGGCGGCGGTCGAACGGCTGCAAAAGCTGCTCGGCGAGGCGGATATTCGCGTTCACGTCGATGCGCGCGATTATCAGCCGGGATTCAAGTTCAACGACTGGGAGATGCGCGGCGTGCCTGTCCGTCTGGAACTTGGCCCGCGCGACGTGCAGAATAACTCGGTCGTCGTCGCCCGGCGCGATATACCCGGCAAAGAGGGCAAGCGGCCTCTATCGCAGGATGGGCTGGTGGCCGCGCTGACCGATCTGCTCAAGGATATTCAGGCCAACATGCTCAAGCAGGCGACCGACTACCGCGATTCGCATCTGCACGACGTGAAGACTTACGACGAATTCAAACAGGTGATCGAGGCGGGCGGCTTCGCGCGTGGCTGGTGGAGCGAATCGGCGGAGGACGAAGCGCGTATCAAGGAAGAAACCGGCGCGACGCATCGCTGCTACCCGCTCGATCAACCCAGCGAGAGCGGTGTTTCCTTCTATAATGGCAAGCCTGCCGAAAAGCTCGCCGTCTTCGCTAAAGCCTACTAACTCACGAATCAACCGAATGCGCCCGGAAGGAATTTCGGGCGCATTTTCATTTTCTCCTTGTGTAAACCGCCCAAAAATTTTGCTTGAAAGTCTAAATACCACTTTTGCCGTTTGTGCTGTATAGTCAAAATAAAACAGGGGTTCTTAACGAAATTTTAACCTCTTATTGGATTTCCGATCATCCATCGCGACTACTGTAGGAACTTTGAAATAGCGCCAATATGGTCTGTATCCATAAGACCTATAGTATAATAGCATCATGCGAATTGTTATATTGTGAGATGTACGCTTGATTAGCAGGGCAGAGTTTGTTAAAATATTCCCAAATGAATACTCTTTCAGTGTTACTTATAAAGAGCTTAGTCGATACATTTGGCACGATCTACAAAAGACGTTCTGTGCTGTCTGCTACGGGCAGCATCTATTGACCACCGGGCCAGTCGGGTCAGGTGGTTTCTGATTTTAGGTAGGATATGGCTGCTTATTTAATTGTTGATGTGGACGATTTAATAGAGCATTTCCGCAGGCGTAATATCGCGGTGGACTTGCAAACGCTGGCCGTTGGTCTGCGCGGTGGTGCGGCGCTGGCTGCTGGCGTGAGCGGCGATAAGCTCAAGGCCGTCGCCGTCGCCAACTGGAAGAAGCACCGCCAGGCGAAAGCGCGCGCCAGCGTCGATCCACAGTATGTATTCAAAGCCGCTGGCTACAACATTTTCGACATCCCGCATCGCGAGAGCCTCGCCGATGCGTTGATCATGAACTATTTCTCCTACGATCCCGAACCCGTCGATGAACTCATTCTGGCGACAACCAATCCCGATTTGATTCCGCTGGTGCGGCGGGTCAAGCGGACGCGCAACGCGCGCGTGCGCATGTGGGGGTCGGACGACGTGCTGGAAGGCACCGAGTTCGCTGACCAGATCATCTTTCAACCGCTGGAAACGCTGCTCGGCATTCAGCAGACCAAGAACGTCGCCATCTACATCGATTTTGAGAATATCGCTATCAGTCTGAACGAGCAGGGCTACATCGTCAATCTCGACACGCTGATCGAGAGCTTCGCGCGGCAGGGCAAGGCACACGGGCAAGTCGTCAAGACCGAGGCATATGCCCCCTGGACGCAGCGCGGCAGCCTGCCGCCGCTGGTCGATCTGGCGGGGCGTGAGATCGCCGAAGAAGCGACCACGCGCTTGATGATCGCCAACATCGACCCGGTAATCACGCTGCCGGGCAAGAACAGCGCCGACATGAAGATGTCGAATGACATCCTGCGCGACTCCGGGCACTCGGATGCGGCAGACGTATACATCGTCGCCAGCGGCGACCGTGACTTCAAGGACATGATCAATGCGCTGCGAGCGCGCAACAAAACGGTGATCATCTGGTCGGTGCATGGCAGCACCAGCCGCCAGTTGGAAAACAACCCCAACCTGACCATCGAGTACATCGAAGACTTCACCAACTTACAAACACATCAGTCACTGAGCCTTGCGTCGATGGCCTTCAACGAAGACGGCTCGATGGGCGGCTTCACGCCGTCGCAGTGGTCGAGCGTGATCATTCAGTTCGACCGGGTGGCGCTGCAAATGGACAGCGAGTCGCTGACGCGACAGCAGTTGATTGACCAGTTAATCGAGGTCGGGGCGGTGGTCTCGCAGGCGCGCGGCGAGGATTTGGTCTCGCAGGCGATCTCGCTGGGGATTCTGCGTCCCGCTGGCGGCAAAGACCATATCGTACTCGACTACAATCATCCGGTGGTCGAGAAAACCACGCTGATCCGCGACCGGATTGTCGTGCGCGTGGTGAATACGCTTAACGTGCGCGGCTGGGAGTACGTCAACTATGGCTTTCTGCTCAAAGGGCTGGCGATGGATCGGGAGCTGGAACGCCCCGGTCTGAACTACAGCGATCAATGGCGCTCAGACTGGATCGACTGTCTCGTGCGCGAGAAAGTGCTGCTGCGCGAACTGGTGCCGCATCGTCACAATCCCGAAGACCTCGTACCCGTGATCAAGCTCAACCCGGAATATGAAATGCCGGACGACAAGCCAGTGACCACACCGCAGGAAGATGCGATGGACAGCAGTTGGTCAGGTGTGGCGCTGACCGAAGTCGAACAGATGGAACCGGAAACGGCGGACATGGTTCGGCGCGTGGTCGTCAGCGTCGAGCAGTTTACCAGCTTCCGAGGCTTCACGTGGTGCCCGCTGGGAAGCCTGCACAAGCGGTTGCGCGCCTTCGATAATGGCGTGACTTTCCAGCGCGGCGTCGAGTACCTGATCGAGAATAACGCCGCTGAAGTCAAGGAATACCCGAACCCGCAGAGCGAATTCTTCACCAAAGGTATCTCGCTCAATAACGACTCGGAAATCTGCCAGAACATCCTCAACGAACGCGATACATTCATTCGCCTGCTGCTCTACCTCTATGATCGTAATATGGTGATCTCCGACCAAAGCGTGCGCATGGTCGATCCGGGCACGCGCTGGAATCTGGAGCTATGGTTCTCGATCATGGAGACCGAGAACGTCCTCAACCCCGTGCCGGGGCGACAGGGGCAGTACAGCCTGTTCCGCACGCATCACACGGTCACGCTGGTCGCGGACGCGCAGCGGGCAGGTCGGCGCGAACCGTAATGGAATTTGTGGAGCTTCGCGATGACTACTCTCCGATTGACAGGTCAGATTACCGAAGATGGACAGCTTGAGGTTAATCTCCCGGCAGGCTTGCCGGTGGGTGAAGTCGAAGTTGTCATTGAGCTTCCTGTACCCGCGTGGACGGACGAAGAAATCCATGAATTTGCCCGCCCTGAGCCAATGACTGGCGCGGAAATTGTCGCGGCAGGATTGACCGGAGGCTGGAAGGATGAAGACATCCTTGACGGCGCAGCGTGGGTCGAGGCGCAGCGGCGTAAGCACAAGGAACAGCGTGGGTGGTCGTAGGGCTGCTAGATACCTCAGTCGTTATCGATCTGCTTCGGCAACATTCGCCTGCGGATCGATGGCTGGCTCAACAGGGGCAGTTGGGAATCACACGGATTGTCTGGCTTGAAGTTATTGAAGGCGCGCAATCCCGCTACAAACAGGAAGAGGCACTTAAACTTCTGAAACGGTTCGATCTCGTTGAGCTTACAACTTCTGATCTCGCTTGGGCTACAGAACAGCTTATTCGTTTGAGATTGAACTACGAAATCGATTCATTCGATTGCATCATCGCATCGGCAAGTTATCGCCTGCAATTTCCTCTGTATACGACCAACCTGAAACACTTTACCCCGCTTCTGGGCAAGCTGGCTCAAGCTCCTTATTGATAACGCTCGCTTAACCTGTTGAGCATTGGCAGCAGGGATAGGCTTCTGTTATAATGATCAACAGGTTTTTGACCGACGTGCCTTTGTCCGGCGCGTCTGGTGACATCATGAGAAGGATAAACGGACATGGCCCTTACCAAAAGTGAAAAAGATACGATCATTCACGAGTATGCCCGTCACGAGACGGATACTGGCTCGCCGCAGGTGCAGGTCGCGCTGCTGACGCAACGGATTCAGCAGTTGACCGAACACCTGAAGACGCACAGCCAGGATCAGCACTCGCGGCGCGGTCTGCTCAAGTTGGTCGGTCAGCGGCGTCGGCACCTGAAGTATCTGAGCGAAACAGACCCGGATGGCTATCGCGAGATTCTGCAACGACTTGGATTACGCCGTTAAACTTATTTCCGTGTGTAAGAGCCGAAATTTATCGGCTTACAGACATGCCTGGTAAAGCAGAAACTGGAGCCGTGTGGCTAAACGATCTGTTTAGCAGCACTTTCCAGTTCCTGGATACCGGGCATGTCTCATTTTAGGCTTAGGAGCAGAGACATGGCGGCAAATGGTACTATGGGCGTGAATCACCGATTTACGACCAGGATCGGTGATGACGAGATCGTCATCGAAACGGGCAAGCTGGCAGAACAGGCGGGCGGCGCGGTCACGGTCACGATGGGGCAGACGATGGTTTTCGCCACCGCGACGATGAGCAAGAACGCGCGCGAAGGCATCGATTTCTTCCCCTTGAGCGTGGATTACGAGGAAAAGTTGTACGCGGCGGGGCGTATCCCCGGCAGCTTCTTCCGGCGCGAAGGCCGACCCTCCGAGCAGGCGATTTTGACTTCGCGCGTGGTGGATCGTCCGCTGCGTCCGCTGTTCCCGGAGAATATGCGCAACGAGGTGCAGGTCATCCTGTCGGCGTTCAGCCACGATCAGGAGCATCAGGTCGATATGCTCGGCGTGATTGCGGCCAGCACTGCAATTATCATCTCGAACATCCCCTGGGGCGGCCCGGTCGCGGCGGTGCGCATCGGCCTGATCGACGGCAAGCTGGTCGTCAACCCGACCATCCCGATGATGGAGGACAGCATCCTCGACCTGCGCGTCGCTGGAACCTCGGAAGCGATCAACATGGTTGAGTGCGCGGCCAGCGAAGTCGATGAGCCGACCATGCTGGCGGCGCTCAAGCTGGCGCACGAATCGATTCAGCCCGTGATCCAGCTTCAACTGGAAATGCAAAAGCAAATCGGCAAGGCGAAAGACGCGCCGATCATGGCGGCAGCGGTCAGCGAGGAAATTGCCCGCGACATCCGTGAGAAAAGTCTGCAAGGTGTCCGCGAGATCATCGCCACGACGACGGATCGCAGCGGGCGCAACGAAGCGCTCGACGAACTGCGCGAGAAGATCGTGCAAGGCTATCTGCCAAGCGAAGAGGACGAAGAAGCCGAAGGCTATGCGCGTCCCGCCGAGGTGCGCGACGTGTTCTCTGGCATTATCGCCGAAGAAGTGCGCCGCCGGATTGTCGAGGATGGCGTGCGGCCTGATGGTCGCAGCGTGACGGAAATTCGTCCGCTGGCGGCGGAAGTTGGCGTTGTCCCGCGCGTGCATGGCACAGGGCTGTTCAAGCGTGGTCAGACGCAGGTTCTGACCTTCGCCACGCTGGGCACGCCGCGCGACTCGCAGGAACTCGATACCCTGAGTCCTGAAGAGAACAAGCGCTACATGCACCACTACAATTTCCCGCCCTACAGCACGGGCGAGACGTATCCGCTGCGTGGGCCGCGTCGTCGTGAAATCGGTCACGGTGCGCTGGCGGAAGCCGCGCTGCGCGCGATGATCCCCGACGAGGACAGCTTCCCGTACACGATCCGCCTCGTCAGCGAGGTGATGAGTTCCAACGGCAGCACGTCGATGGGCAGCGTATGCGGCAGCACGCTCGCGCTGATGGACGCTGGCGTGCCGATCAAGCGCCCGGTCGCGGGCATCGCGATGGGCTTGATCAAGGAAGGCGATAAGGTCGCCGTCCTGACCGACATTCAGGGCTTGGAAGACCACATCGGCGACATGGATTTCAAGGTCGCCGGGACGACTGAAGGCATCACGGCGCTGCAAATGGACATCAAGATCAGCGGCGTCACGCCGGAGATCATGGAGCAGGCGCTCTCGCAGGCGAAGGCGGCACGCCTTCAGGTGCTCGACGTGCTGCTCGCTGCGCTGCCCGCCCCGCGCGAGAACCTGAGCGACTTCGCGCCGCGCATGACGACCATCAAGATCGATCAGGAGAAGATTGGCGCGGTGATTGGGCCAGGCGGCAAGGTCGTGCGCGGGATTCAGGAGCGCACGGGCGTCAAGATCGACATTCAGGAAGACGGCACGATCTTCATTGCGGGCACGGACGGCCCGAAGGTCGCGCAGGCGATTGAAGAAGTGCGCGGCCTGACCGAAAGCCCGGAAGTCGGGCGTGTCTACACCGGCAAGGTCACGCGGATTGAGCCATACGGCGTATTCGTCGAATTCCTGCCGGGGCGTGAGGGTCTGGTTCACATCTCGCAGTTGTCCGACCATCGCGTCGAGAAGCCGGAAGATGAAGTCAACCTCGGCGACGAGATCATGGTCATGATCACCGACGCGCCCCCCGATGGCAAGGTGCGCCTGAGCCGTCAGGCCGTGCTTGAAGGCTGGTCGGCGGAAGAAGCGCGCAGCCGGGATCGTCGTCCGCCGGGTGGCGGCGGTGGTCGCGGTGGCGACCGTCGCGGTGGCGGAGATCGACGCGGTGGTGGCGACCGTCGCGGCGGAGATCGACGTTAAGACTAAGAACTCATTAATTGGTGCAAATCCGGGGGCGTTCAACTGAACGCCCCTACTTTATCTATACGGAAAGGAATGAATCATGGCAGAAGTGGATGTCGAGACGCTGGGTGAAACCGAGAACTACGCGGCCTGGGTTTCCACCGAGGATGACGGCGAAGTCGTCTATCATCTGGAACTCGGTTCGGTGACGCTGCACTTCTTCAAGGAAGAGTGGGACGAGGTAGTCGCATTGATCGACGCCGCCAGCAAAGCCGCTCAGTAGCGATGACCGTATCGATTGCCGAGGCGCTGGCGATGCTCAAGCATCTGCCGCCGAGCGCCTCGACTCTGCGCCTGTTCGATCTGAATGGGTTGGCGGGCAAGCTGCTGGCGGAACAGCGTGCCGATCTCGCCGTGACGGTCGGCGCTTCGGGCGATGCAAGCGCAGCGAACAGCTTCGATGCGGTCGTCGCATACGGGACGACACTCGACGACGAGTCGCTGCACGCGGCGCTGATCGCGCTGCGACCGGGCGGCAGGCTGATCGCGGTTGATCCGCAAGGCGACGCGAGCGGCGCGCTGGTCAAGCGGCTGGAAAGCGCAGGTTACATCCGTATTCTCGTGGAAGAACTGTCGGCTGAGGCGGGCGGCGTGCTGATGCGCGGCGAGAAGCCGCACGTCAGCGAGGATACGCTGGCGCGGATTCAGAGCGTCGCGGTGCGCGATGCGGGCGAGTTCAAGGGACGCTACCTGCATCTGCTGATCCGGCAGACGCCGAACAAACCCGTCTGGGCGCTCAAGCCCGATGACGTGATCACGTGGGAAGCGGTCGCGCTGGCTGACACGGGGGAACTGCTCGCTTTCAGCAGCCTGCCGAACGCCGTCGCCTTTATGCAGCCTGCCGTGATTGCCGGGAAGGTCAAAGACGTGAACAAGGTCGGCAAATTCTCGCGTGAAGCAGCGAAAGACTGGCCTGTGCTGATCAACCCGTCGCTCGATCTGCTGCAAAGCAGCGAGTTTGTGCTCGTGCCGATTGATCCGAGCGGCGCTGAGAAGCCCGACGAATGACGATTACGCTCGATGATCTGGCGTGGCTGAGTTCAGACGCAGGAGAACGGGTGCTGGCGCGGCTGGCGGACGAAGATTTACGTGAGGAGCAGACGCTCCGGCTGATTACGGCGCTGCGGCGGGAACTGTCGGTTACACAGGCGGCAGCGGCGCTCGAACAGGCGCAACTGCGGCGCAAAGCCGTCAGAAAATTCGGCGACGATGCGTCTAAGCTGTACTTCACTCGCGACGCATTGGAACAGGCCAGCGATCCACTGATTCGGCGCTATCGTGCTTGGGAAAATCGAGATTACTCGCTGGTCGTGGACGCCTGCTGCGGCATTGGCGCGGACTCGATTGCGTTTGCACAAGCAGGGCGTGACGTGATCGGGCTGGACATCGACCCGGTGCGTGTGGCGATGGCGCGGCTGAACGCAGAAGCGCTTGGATTGAAAAACGTTCTCTTTGAAGTGGCTGATGTGCGCGAAGGCGTACCGGACGCTGATCTCATCTTCTTTGATCCGGGTCGGCGTGACACCAGCGGCAAACGTATCTTCGACGTAGAAGATTATGAGCCGCCGCTGGCAACGATAGGCGGCTGGCGAGCGCGGATGTTTCTGGTGAAATTGTCACCGGGCGTTGATCTGGCGCAACTTCAGCCATATGGAAATCACGTCACCTTTCTTTCGGTGAGTGGCGAGCTTAAGGAAGCAGTTCTACGCTTAAGCCCGGCTGGAAATATAGATCGGCACTGTGCTGTTATAGCTGGCCCAAATCCGCTGATGCCGATGCTTGGGCTGTGGTGTAGTGATCCAAGCTTGCCTGAGACTGCGCCGATCAGTGAGCCGCGTAGCTGGCTGGTCGAGCCTGATCCAGCAGTCATTCGGGCGGGGTTGGTCGCTAATCTAGCGAATGAACTCGGCGGCGCACAGCTTGACCCGGAGATCGCCTACATCACGACGGATGAAAAGCCGGAAACGCCCTGGGCGCGGGCGTGGAAGATCATCGACTGGATGCCGTTTAACGCTAAGAAGCTGAAGGCGTATCTGCGCGAGCGGAATGTCGGGACGGTGACGGTCAAGAAACGCGGGACAGCCGTCACGCCGGAAGCGCTGATCGCTAAACTCAAACTCAACGGCAGCGGGTCAAGAACGATTGTCTTGACCCGCTGTCGAGGAGAACACATCATGTTGGTCTGCGAAGACGTTGCAACGACTTAACGATAGAGTGGGGCGGATGACTTTACATGCAGCGCGTGTTTCAATGTTCGATGATGCGGCGATGCGAGTGCGATGTGCCTTGATGGTACTGCTGCGATAACGACGATGATGTTACGATCAAGTCTGCGACGAAACTGCAATGTGCTGCGGCGTGACGAGAACGGTTCGGCAATGAACGGGCTGCTCTAAGGCGCTGCACGAATTGAGTAGGCTGGGATGTTGGCTGCGGTGCTAGATGCTTGTTACAGGGAAGTCATCCGGCCAACTCTATCGTTAAGACGTTTTGTTTCCTTAGTTATATTCTATCGAAAGACTTCCTCGTTTTGAATGGGTTTCTTGTGAAATTCATAAATTCAAAACGAAAAAAGCCTGAACACTAAAGGAGATCACAATGCTACCGCTGTACCGCAATGAGCCGCTGACCGACTTCTCGCGCCCGGAAAACCGAGCCGAGTTCGCGCGCGCATTGGAGAAGGTCAAACAGGAAATCGGCGCGACCTATCCGCAGGTGATCAATAACCAGCGGATGACGCTCGATAAGACGTTCGCCACAATCAACCCGGCGCGTCCCGCCGAGGTGCTCGGCAATTTTGCCGATGGGACTGCCGACGACGCCGATCAAGCGATTGCGGCAGCAGCCGAAGCCTTCAGGACGTGGCAGTACGTCCCGGTTGAGGAGCGGGCGCGCTATCTGTTGAGCGCGGCGGCGGAGATGCGGCGGCGCAAGCACGAGTTCAGCGCGATTATGGTGCTGGAAGTCGGCAAAAGCTGGTACGAGGCCGACGCCGATACCGCCGAGGCGATTGACTTCCTCGAATATTATGCGCGACAGGCGATTCGCATCTTCGACAGCAGCGACTTACTGGCGCAGTGGCCTGCCGAGCAAGACTCGCTCTATTACATTCCGCTGGGCGTGGGTGCGGTGATCCCGCCCTGGAACTTCGCCTGCGCGATTGTCACGGGGATGGTCGCGGCTTGTCTGGTGACGGGCAACACGGCGGTGCTCAAGCCTGCCGAACAAAGCCCCTGGGTTGCCTACAAGATGTGCGAACTGTACTGGAATCAGGGCATCCCGAAGGGCGTGCTCAATTTCATCACCGGGCCGGGCGAGGTGGTCGGCGCGCGCATGGTCGTACATCCACAGACGCGCTTTGTGACGTTTACTGGATCAAAGGCGGTCGGCGTAGGCATCTACGAACAGACGGCGAAGGTTCAGCCGGGGCAAAAGTGGCTCAAGCGCGCCATTCTGGAGATGGGCGGCAAGGACGCCATCGTCGTCGATGAGACGGCCAACCTCGAAAGCGCCGCGCAGGGCATCGTCGCCAGCGCCTTCGGCTTTCAGGGGCAGAAATGCTCGGCGGCCTCACGCGCGATCATCGTCGATGAGGTCTATGAGAAAGTGACGGGGCGGGTGGTGCAGTTGGCAAATCAACTGAAAGTTGGTGCTACTGACCAAGGCAACGAAATCGACATGGGGCCAGTGATCGACACGGACGCACTCCAGAAGATCAGGGACTATCTCGAAATCGGCACGCAGGAAGGCAAGCTCCTGCTGGGCGGCCAGCCCATCGATACCCCGGACGGCGGGTATTTTGTGCCACCAACGATCTTTGGCGACGTACCGCGTGACGCTCGCATCGCCAACGAGGAGATTTTTGGCCCGGTGCTGGCGCTGATCCGTGCCGCTGATTATCAGGAAGCGCTCGACATCGCCAACGATACCGAATATGGCTTGACGGGCGCGGTCTACAGCCTGGATCGCGGGCGGCTGGAACAGGCGCGGCGCGAATTCAACGTCGGCAACCTGTACTTCAACCGCAAATGCACGGGCGCGATGGTCGGCGTCCATCCATTCGGCGGTTTCAACATGAGCGGCACGGATAGCAAGGCGGGCGGGCCGGACTATCTGCTGCTGTATACGCAGGCGAAAAGCGTCGGCGATAAGCTGTAGGCGAAGGGAATTTGCCCCTCACCCCTGAACCCTCTCCCACGCCAGCGGGGAGAGGGGAGGGACATCGAGATGGTGACTTTGTAGGGACGAGACTTGTCCCGTCCGCCGCTCAATGGACGCCATGAATGGCATCCCTACAGCGAAAAGCCATCCGATGGGTAGGGGATAAACATCGCGCCCTTCGCCGCGAATTATAAGAAAGCTTGTAGGAGGTGTTATAATGATAAACATTTCCTGAACCCGGCGAAGGGTGTAACAGATGGATAGACCAGCGGGACGGCACGAAGTTTTAAGCTGGGCGGACGTAGACAAACTGGTTGACCTGATGATTCCACAGATTCAGGCGATTGGCACGTTCACCAGCATGGTGATGATCACACGCGGCGGCGTAATCCCCGGCGGGATGCTGGCGGAAGCGCTCGACATCCAGCACGTACTGACGGCGGCAGTCGATTTTCCGGCGAAGGCGGAAGGGCCGACCGGATTGATGGTCTGGCCGAAGTTCCTGCAATTCCCGGAACCCTCGCTGGTGGTCAATCGGCGGACGCTGATCGTCGATGACGTGTGGGGCAGCGGACGAACGAGCGTGGCGGTGCGCCAGCGCGTTCTGGCGGCTGGCGGGACGGCGTTCAACTGTGTGATGCACTATAACCCGTACCGCTCGCTGTTCACGACCGAGAAGCCCGACTTCTACGGCGCGGTTACCGATCTCTATATCGTGTACCCCTGGGAAGTGGATCGCGGGGTACGTGGGTTGGAAATGCAGATGCCGGATATGAATTAGAGTTCGCAGAATATTTACGGAGTTCAAACAGTTGACTGCTATAATGACGATCACAAATTCGTGAATCATAATGTAGTCGTCAACCAGGGCGATTGTCTATTCGCATCGGCTTGCGTCGTGCTGTAGTTTCTCGTAAGGTGTGAGTTTCAATGGATAAAGTGAGCAACGAAAACAAGGCTTATGGGGATGAATTTCGGGAGCTGCTCGATTCGTCCTTTGCGTATCAACCGCCGCAGCGCGGCGAAATTCGCAATGCGACGATTCTGCAAATCGACAGCCGCGAAATCATCGTGGACATGGGCGCGAAGCGTGATGGCATCGTGCCTGTCCAAGACCTCGAACGCCTTGATCCCAAAGTCCGTGCTGGCCTGAAGGTCGGCGTAGAAGTCCCGGTTTACGTGATGAACCCGCGTGACCAGGACGATAATCTGATTGTCTCGATCAACATGGGGTTGCAGCAGTACGACTGGGAGAAAGCCCGGCAACTGCTGACGACCGAAGATGTGGTCGAAGTGACGGTCAAGGGGCATAACCGGGGCGGTATTCTGGTCAACTGGAACCGTCTGGAAGGGTTTATTCCCAGTTCGCATCTCGTCTCGATGGGCGCGTCCGGTGGGCGTGAATCGTGGGACGATCTGATCGGCAAGGAACTGGCGGTCAAGGTGATCGAAGTCGATCAAGCGCGCCGCCGCCTGATCTTCAGCGAGCGCGAGGCGCAGCGGGAATGGCGCGCCCAGCAGAAAGCGCGTCTGCTCTCCGAACTCAAGGAAGGCGACGTGGTGCGCGGAACCGTTACGGGGCTGCGCGACTTCGGCGCGTTCGTCAACCTCGGTGGCGCGGACGGCCTGATCCACGTGAGCGAGTTGGCGTGGCATCGTGTCGATCACCCGCGTGACGTGCTGCACGTCGGCGAGGAAATCGACGTGTACGTGCTGAGTCTCGACCGCGATGCCAACCGCATCGCCTTGAGCCGCAAGCGTCTGCTCGAAGACCCCTGGGAAATCGCTGCCGAGCGCTATCACGAAGGCCAGTTGGTCGAAGGGACGGTCACCAACGTGGTCGACTTTGGCGCGTTCGTGGCGCTCGACGATGGGCTGGAAGGTCTGCTGCACCTGAGCGAAATGGGCGACGGTTCGCTGAAAGAGCCGTACTCCTACGTCAAGAAGGGCGACCGCCTGAGTCTGCGCATCAGCCACCTCGAACCGGAGAAGCGGCGCGTCGGTTTCACGCAGCGCTGGGGTACGGACGCGGCGGCTGAAGGCAGCACGCCTGAAGCGGCGGGCAGTGAAGTTCCCGCTGATACTTCGGCTGAAGCGCCTGCCAACGACCAGCCTGCCGATGAGCAGCCTGCCGATACGGGCGCTGAGTCAGAAGCGGCACCGGAAAGCATCTAAGACTCCGACTATGCGGCGGATGAATCCCAAACGCATGACACAAAAGCGACTATTCCTGTCGCTTTTGTGTTTATTCCTGTTGGCGGCGTGCGCGACCACGCCGACTCCGACCCCTACGCCGACCGCGACGAGCGTTCCGACGATAGCGCCGTCATCAACGCCTGCGCCGACGGCTACGGAAGCTGCTACCGCGACGGAAGCGATTGTGTCTACGCCTGAAGCGACATCGACGCCGGCAGCGACAGCGGCAGCGACATCAACGTCTTCGTTGGACGGCGCACCGGCTCAAGCCGTCAACAATTACCTGAGCGCGATGGTCGCGGACAATGTATCGCTGATGCCGCAGTTGATCTGCCCATCCTACGAAGCGGGCGCGAAAACCGACTTCGACTCGTTCGGGGCGATTGGCGGCGTCAAGCTGAACAACGTCAGTTGCAAAACGACCAGCATCAACGGCGACAGCGCGACGGTCGTCTGCACCGGATCGATTGACTACACCTACAACGGCGAATCGAACAGCCAGGACTTGAGCGGGAATACCTACTCCGCGCAGCAGGTCGATGGTCAGTGGACGATGTGCGGGTATAAGTAATGCCAGTTATGGGGAAGGATTTCGAGCGAAGCATTTTACCGTAGGGGCACGACGTGTTGTGCCCCTACAAGGGAAAACTAGCTCCTGCTGCGGTTTATCGCTAACTCACGTTAAGTAAGCGTTTTTTGAACCGCCGAGCGTGCTACAGATGAACTCAGTAAAATGCCCGATGCTCAAACCATCGGGCGTTTGATTCAGTTTCCCGCTTCAGCAGTCGCCGTCGCTGGGTTCGTGGCGCCGCTCAACTGGCGGTAGACCGCATCAATCGTTTCGAGCGCGGTCAGGTTGCGGATCGGCCAGCCCGCTTCCATGCGTGATGGATCGTTGTAGAAGTCGCGGGCGAAGGTCAGGTGGAAGCCGTCCGGCCCCAGCCCATGATCGGGCAACTGCTGCACCGAGAGCCAGAAATTCCACAAGGGAATTTGATACTTGTCGGCAATCGCCACGACTGCCGCGTCGATGCTGCCGTCGCCTTCGAGATCGTCGGCTTTGGTGCTGACAATCGGCACGACATCCAAATTCAGCCAATACTGCACGATTTGGTCGAGATAGTTTTCGTATTCAGAAGCGGGGCGGTGCTGCCACCACGTCTCCATGTTGATGATGACGATGCTCGGATTGTGCAGGCGCTCCTCACAGGCCAGCGGCGTCTCGCCGCTCTTGCAGACCTGATGGTTCGCCCACAGCGGCGAGAGCACCGAGGCGACGTTGTAGCCGTTATCGACCGAGTCGCTGACGCGACCGAACGATCCGGCGAAGTGGTTGATGGTCGATTGCAGCGCTCCAAACGGGCCAAGATCGTAATCGGCGCTGGTGTCGAAGGGTGCGAGGAAATAGGGCGTCACGTTCTGGCAGTCGCCAACTTTGGAGAAGGCATCGGGGTCGTTGCCGCGCGCCAAACCCTGCTGATACAGCGTCTTCATCGCGTCGCTGACCTTGATCGGCACGACCGGGCGCAACTGCCAGTCCTGAAAGCTGCCGACCTGCGTGAAAATGTCGTTGATGTAGCCCGTTTGCCCGCTGATCGTATCGCGGATGCTGTACCAGGTCGCGTCACCCTGCACGGAATCGCCCTGCTGCGTACCGAGGACGAACAGCGGCGTGTTCGCCGAGTAGGTCGAGAGAGTCGGGCAGCTTGTCTGCGCGCAGGTGTGAATGACGGCGCGCACGGTCGTTGCGCGGACTTGCTGTGAGGTATCGGTGGCGGCTGGAGTGGCGGGTGGCGCGGTGGGCGATGCAGTTTGCGCCTGCGCGACGCCAAAGGAGAGCAGAACGATCAGAATAACGATTCCAGGTAGACGCCGCATCGTTGGATTCCAGTAAACATAATTGTAGGGGCGCAGCGGCGCGAAACTTAGTTTCACCTGTGCCCCTACACAAAAGCCAATAAGGATGCCCTATTATAACCTGAATTTCGGATAGCAAATTTTGAGGGAAGGTTTTTGTAGGGGCACGACATGTCGTGCCCCTACTGAGGATATTATACACAGTCTCGCCGCGCCGGGGCGGATCGGTTAAAATCAGGGTATGGTGTCCCACAATATAGGGGAAAATAACTGATGCCGACTCACGATGATTTTCTGTTTCGCGGCGACCTCGCCGAGCTTGATCCTGACGTTGCCGAACTGATCCGCCATGAAACGGCGCGGCAGGAACGCTATCTGATTATGATCCCGTCCGAGAGCAGCGTGCCGAACGCGGTGCGCGAGGCGCTCTCGTCGGCCTTCCACAACATCTACGCCGAGGGCTATCCGCTCGATGAAACGCGGGCAATGACGCAGGCCGACATCCTCGACTACAACGCGCGCCTGCCCGAATATCGCCGTTACGCCGACAAGCGCTACTACAAGGGAACCGAATACGCGGACATTGTTGAGGCGCTGGCACGCCGCCGCGCCGCCGAGTTGTTCGCTACCGAGAAATATCCGGCGGAGAAACTCTTTGTCAACGTACAGCCGCTCTCCGGCGCTCCGGCGAACTCGGCGGTTTTCAGCGGGCTGATGAACGTCGGCGACAGCTTTATGGGCATGGACTTGCTGCAAGGCGGTCACCTGACGCACGGCAGCCCGGTCGCGCGCAGCGGCAAGCAGTATCACCCGATTGCTTACGGCGTCGATCCGGTGACCGAGAAGCTCGATTACGCGGCGATTCGGGCAATTGCGCTCGAACACAAGCCCAAGCTGATCATCGCGGGGTTCACGAGCTATCCCTATGCGCCGGACTGGGCGAAATTCGCGGAAATCGCGCACGAGGTCGGCGCTTACCTGATGGCGGACATCGCGCACGTCGCCGGGTTGGTGATCGCTGGGGCATATCCGAGTCCAGTCGGGTATGCCGACGTGATCACGTTCACGACGCACAAGACGCTCGGCGGGCCGCGCGGCGCGGTGATCGTCACGCATCGCAGCGACGTTGCCAACAAGGTGGATCGCGCCGTGTTCCCCGGCGAGCAGGGCGGGCCGCACGTCCACGCGATTGTGGCGCTGGCGGTGGCTTTGCGCCTCGCCTACACCGATCAGTTCAAGGCGCTGCAAAAGCAGACGGTCGTCAACGCGGATCGACTGGCGAAGAAGCTGCAAGCACGCGGGATTCGCGTCGCTTATGGTGGCACGGACACCCATCTGCTGCTGATCGACTGCAAGAGCGTGGTCGGCGCGGACGGCACGCCTTTGAGCGGCGATCAGGCGGCGCGCATCCTTGATCTGGCGGGGATTGTCGCCAACCGCAACACCATCCCCGGTGATCCATCGGCGCTGCGGGCGTCAGGCGTGCGCCTCGGCACGCCCTGGATCACGCAGCGCGGCTTCAAGGAAGCCGAGATCGACCAGTTGGGCGATTTGATCGCGGATTTGCTGTTCGCCTCTGTGCCCTTCGGCTACATGGGCAAGAAACGCGCCGAGCCGCGCGCGAAGGTCGATTTCGATACGCTGATGCGCGTCAAGATGGCGGTGCGCGATCTGGCGAACAGCGTCGGCATCGATACGAACGCGGGCGACGAGAGCTATCCGCACTTCTACTACGAGGACAGCGACACTGGCAAAGGTATGGCATCACTCGTTATCCGCTCGATTGAGGGTTATCCAAATGCCGGATCGTTTCTCAACACGGCGCTAACGAGCGATGTGCTGGCGCTCAAGTCAGGCGAATCGCAGGCGACGCAAATCCTCGACGCCGATGGCAACGTGTTGTCTCGCGGCACGCTCGAATTGACAGACAAGGGCTATGTACTCCACGTCGAGAAGAATGCTGGTAAGGTCGCGGAGTGGCTGCGCGCCCTTTCGGACGGGTTTGCGCTGGCGGATCGCGTCGATCCGTATGCCAAAGTTCCCGGCCCTGTTGATGTGGATTTTGCTTGGCTGAGTAGCAAAACACCTACGTTCAGCGATGCGAACGCGGTCGCCAACAAGCCGTATTTCGTCGGCTCGAACGGCAAGAATTTCGCTGGAATCGCGGCTGAAGCGCTGCCGGAGTTCGCGTGGTTTGAACTTCCGCCAGAGACGCTGATGGAAACGCCGCTGCACGCGCTCCATAAGCAGTTGGGCGCGAAGATGGCGGAGTTCGCGGGCTACGACATGCCGCTGTGGTACAGCTCGGTCAGCGACGAGCATGGGGCGGTGCGCAAGTCGGCGGGCGTGTTCGATGTGACGCACATGGGCGTGTTCGATGTGCAGGGCGAAGGCGCAGCAGCCTTCCTCGATCTGGTGACGACGAACGAGGTCAGCACGCTGGCGGTCGGTGACTCGCACTACACCTATCTGCTCGACGTTCACGGCATCCCGTTTGACGACCTGATGATCTATCGCCTGAGCGAAGATCGCTATCTGGTGGTGGTCAACGCCTCGAACAACGACAAAAACTGGGCGTGGCTAAACGCGGTCAAGGACGGCGAAGTCATGATCGATGCGGCGCACCCGGAGCGCAAATTCGAGGGCGGCAGTCGCTTCACCCTGCGCGATCTGCGTGCCAATTCGTCAGGCGCAGATCGGCGCGTCGATGTGGCGCTGCAAGGCCCATCGAGCAAGAGTATTCTGCTGGCGCTCGGCGCAAGTGAGGCGGATAAAAAGAAGATCGAGGGGCTGGCGTGGGCGAACGTCGCGCTGGTGACGCTCGGCGGCTTCGACCTGATCGTCTCGCGGACGGGCTACACGGGCGAGCGTGTCGCTTACGAACTGTTCGTGCATCCCGATCAGGCGGCGGCGCTGTTCCAGAAGCTGATCGATCTCGGTGCGACGCCTGCCGGACTCGCCGCGCGTGACAGTCTGCGCACCGAAGCGGGACTGCCGCTCTATGGTCACGAACTGGGCGGTGAGCGTAAGCTCAACCCGGCGGACGCGGGCTTCGGCAATTACGTCAAGCTGTGGAAGCCGTTCTTCGTTGGTAAGCTGCCGTTCATCGAGCATGAGAAATCCCGCGAGGCCGAAGTCGCGCGCTTCCGGCTGGAAGCGAAGGGCGCGCGTCCGCCGCATCCCGGCGATTTGCTGCTCGATGCGAGCGGCACGGAGGTGGGGATTGTGACTTCGTGCAGCATCGACGCGGAAGGCTTCATGCTCGGTCAGGCATACCTCAAGGACGCGGCGAACAGCGAAGGCGCGAAGGTCGGCGTGCGGTCGCTGCGGGCGAAGGAAGGCACAGCGCCAACTCCCGCCGTGATTTTGAGCCGCTTCCCCTCAAAGAAAAAGCAAAGCTAAAAGAGTCAACGCAAAGACGCAGGCGAAACTTCGTTTCGCTTTGCGCAAAGAAAGAAAAAGAGGCGAGCTACTGGCTCGCCTTTTTATTCCCTTAGAAGCCTTTTTCAATCGCGCGCAGAACGCGGCTGTCCTTTTCGATGTGATAGCGCTCATTGAGCGCCGTTCGCACGCGGAATACGTCGTAAAATGGAACCAAAAGAATTGCGGCAGAGCGGCGCACATTGGCGTCCTCGTGATCGAGATAAGGGATGAATATTTCCAGATTCATCGCTAGATAAGCGCGGGTGTCCTCGACATACTGGTGATAGGCGCGGTTTTCAGGCCAGTTGGCGTCAGCCTCCTCGTCGGTGCTGAAGTTGGCACGCCACTCGGCAGACACGCTGCTGTTCTCTGCGGCATTCGCGGAGAGGCAGGCCAGCGTCCACAGGAGCTTGACGGTTCTTGAGGGAAGCGCTTGCAGAAGCTCGACGAGGAAGGGAGCAACGTAGGGCGTGACCTGATAGGTGCTTTCCTGATGGGTGCTGTACTCGTGAATATAACTCCACGCATCCTGCCACGTTTTGGGATCGTTTTGGGCAAGCTCACGCAGGTAGAAGGGGAATTCATCCGCCATGTCATGCGAATGGTGGATCGAAGCCCAGTCGAGGTAATCTAGCCCCTCAAGCAGCGCCATCTTTTACCTTCTATCCAGCGATAATCGGCTGGCAGACGTACACGTCGAACGGATCCCACGAGCCGTCGGTGACTCTTTTGCAGTCCGCCACTTTATCCTGCATGTTGTAGAGCCTGAGTACATCCTCGTAAGTGCCCTCGCGGTAGAGGACAAAGACACGCTGCTTGGGCGGCGTTGAGAACAGTTTGTCCCCCTGACCGCTGTGCAGCAGTTCATACTGGATCGGCGCGTTGAAGCACGGCCCGGCGAGAATCTCGTCGGTGTTACCCACGTTTTGCTCGACGCGGGCGTAAACGTCCTTCTCGACGTAATCACGGTCAAGCTGCTGTAGAGGAATGATGCTCAGAATCAGCACGCCCGCGATCAGCGGCAGGGTGTAGCGTCCGACGACGCGGCTCAAGCCGATGCCGCCGAGCAGCGCGACCGGAGCGATCAGATAGAGGTAGTTGCGCGCGAAGAACAGCTTGTGCAGGACGATCATCT
>DASZXN010000439.1:0-3409 GCA_035545875.1 Phototrophicaceae bacterium | reverse complement strand
GGCTTCTCGGTAAAGAAAGAGATTTTTCGCCTGCGGGAACGCTGCCTGAAACAAATCCATCGACGGCGTGGCTTCGGCGCGAAACTTGATGCAGTAGGTCGTCGGCGTGATCGAGCCGTTCGGCTTGAAGAGCATCCGCACGGTGCAGTCGATCAGGTCGATCAGTTCGGCATCGCGTGAGCCGTCGTCAGGGCGCATCTGGAAAAACTGGCTGGCGGCATCCGGCTCCGACAGGCTGACGACGGAATCGACCTGATTGAGAATGTTGCTCATGAGCGTCGTGCCGCTGCGCGGGACGCTAAAGATCAGGATAAGCTGCGGCACTTTGGGGAGGGTCTGCGCCAGTTCGCGGAACGTCGCGTAGGGCATGGCAATCAGCCGCTTGGCCTGATCGAACTGCATCTGGTAGACGAACGGCGCGACGGTCAAATCGACGGCGGGCGGCAGTTCCGTGAAGATCGCCTGCTGGCTGGCATCGTCCAGACAATAGAGGCTGATATTCGGGCTGCTGAGGACGACCTTCGCATCGACTTCCTCGCCATCCGTGACGGTGAAATCGCTCAGAGCAGCAAGGGAAGGAAGGAAGGGGCGCTGGCGGGCTTCAATCGTGAGATAACGGGTGGACATCAGCAAACCTCCAGGAAGCTGTTTTTATTTTTGACAGTGAAAGGAGCAGATCATTAGTGAATTTTATTACCATGTCAGAATATATCCGTTTGTGCTTTCGGGCGCAACAGAGCGTCATCCATGAAACCATATTCAGACTTCGTTTACTCTTATGGGCGCATACTCATGGGATAATCTTGGAGTGTCAATAAGAGAGAACACTGATGATTGAAGCGCACGAACTCACGAAATTTTATGATAACTTTCTGGCGGTCGATCATATCTCGATGACCGTGCCGACCGGGACGGTGCTGGCGGTCTTGGGGCCGAACGGCGCGGGCAAAACGACAACTGTGCGAATGCTGACCTCGATCCTGTCGCCGTCGTCGGGCTGGGCGAAGATCGCCGGGTACGACGTGGTTGAGCAGCCTGCCGAGGTGCGCGCGCAGGTCGGCGTGCTGACCGAGCAGCACGGCCTCTACGAGCGCATGAAAGCGGTCGAATACCTCGATTTCTTCGGACGTGTCTATCACATGTCGCTGGAAGTGCGGCGCAAGCGCACCTATGATCTGATGGAGCGCTTCGGGCTGACGTTCGCGCTCGACAAGCAGTTGGGTGAATACTCGAAGGGCATGAAGCAGAAGCTCGCGCTGGTGCGGGCGATGCTGCACGATCCGCCGGTGCTGCTGCTCGATGAGCCAACGTCCGCGATGGATCCGCAAAGCGCCAAGCTGGTGCGCGACGCGATTGTCGAGCTTCAGCACGAAGGGCGCACTTTTCTGATCACGACGCACAACCTCGCCGAAGCGCAGGCGCTCGCCAACCGCATCGCCATCATCCGGCGCGGGCGCATCATCGCCAACGGCGATTTTGACGAACTGGCGCGGCATTTCGTCGGCGACCCGCGCATGGAACTGCGCGTGCATGGTCGGCTCAACGGGCTGGCGAAAGAGATCGGCGACATGGTGGCGGTCGAGGAGAGCGGCGACAACTGGCTGCGCTTCCGCGTGGCTGACCCGAACGCGACCAATCCGGCGCTGATTCAGCGCATGATCAACCTCGGCGTCGAGGTCGTTACGCTCGCGCCGCTGACGCAAACGCTGGAAGAAATCTATCTGCAAGTGGTCAAAGAGGATGAACAACAGAAAGGCGACACCGATGAGCACCTCCGTTAAAGCGCTGCCTTACGCTCAAACTAGGGGTGGCGGTGTACGGACGACCCTGAGCAACGCGCTGATCATCACGCGGCGCGAAGTGCGCGACAGCTTCCGCGACTGGCGCATCATCTCGCCGATTGTCATCCTGACGTTCCTGTTCCCGTTTCTGGCGCAGTTCGTCGCGGGGCGCTTCGCTGCCTTCGTCGAAGGCTACGGCGCGGCGGTGATCGGCACGCGCACCGTCCCGTTTCTACTGATGATCGTCGGCTTCTTCCCGATCTCGATTTCGCTGGTGATCGCGCTGGAGACGTTTGTCGGCGAGAAGGAGCGGCGCAGCCTTGAGCCGCTGCTCAGTACGCCGCTGACGAACACCGAACTCTACATCGGTAAAACGCTGGCGGCGATGATCCCGCCGCTGGTGTCGAGCTACGGCGGCATGACCGTCTATCTGGTCAGCCTGATTTTTGGCGATCTCGCCTGGCGGCCACCCTTCGCGCTGGTTGCGCAGATCATTCTGCTGACGACAGTGCAGGCGCTGGTCATGGTTACGGGCGCGGTCGTCGTCAGCAGCCAGACCACCAGCACGCGCGCCGCCAACCTGCTCGCCAGCTTCATCATCATCCCGATGACGCTGATCATTCAGGGCGAAAGCGCGATTATGTTCCTCGCGCCGGACGCTGAGTCACCGAACGGGATTGGCGCGCTCTGGGCGATCATCGGCGGGATGCTGGTGGTCGTGCTGCTGCTGCTGCGCGTCGGCAACAGCCTGTTCAACCGCGAAGAACTGCTCGGTCGCACGCTCGACAAGCTCGACATCAAGGGCACGGCGGGGCGCATCTGGCGGGGTGTGCGCGCCATCGACGACAAAGGCACGCCCGCGCGCAATCTGGTCGAGTGGTATCGTCAGGGGATGCGCCTGAGTTTCCGCCGCGTCGGGCTGGCCTTCCCGGTGACAATTCTGGTATTCGTGATCGCCTTCGTCGGCGGCTACGCGGTTGGCCTGCTTCCGCAGTGGCAGCTTCACCTGCCGCAAAACCTCCCGCTCAAGAATATCGCCGGGGAAATCAACACCTACACGGGTTTCTTTCTCGGCTCCAGCCCCGCGCTGGCGATTGCTTGGCAGAACGCGCGCATCCTGCTCGGCGCGACGATTCTGGCGATGTTTACCTTCGGCGCAGGCGCGCTGATCCTGACACCGGCGGTCTACGTGATTCTGGGTTACGTCACCTGCCAGATTATTCTGGCGGGCTATAACCCCGGCTTCCTGATCCCGGCGGTCTTCACGCACGGGATTGTCGAAATCCCGGTGATCGTGCTGGCGACGGCGGCGGCGCTGCACCTCGGCGCAGTGATCACGCGGCCACCACGCGGGCAGATGGTCGGGCAGGCGTGGACGGTAGCGCTGGCGGACACGATCCGCATCGGGTTAGGGATTATCGTGCCGGGGCTGCTCATCGCAGCGGTGCTGGAAGCCTACGTCACGCCAATCACGATTCGGCTGGCGCTGGGCGGGTAAAGAGGCGCGCCCCGTTCGATTTCGTGGTCTGACGAATGTCCAGTATAATCGAACTTATAATCTACTCAGAAGGTTATAAGTTCGATGGCTGTCGCTAAACCCGTTCCTGTTTTAGATCAATCTGAACAGC
>DASZXN010000438.1:0-7478 GCA_035545875.1 Phototrophicaceae bacterium | reverse complement strand
GCGTACTGCGGGGTTCAAGGGCAAAGTCTGGCTGGAAAGCCCGCCACAGAATGGCGGCGAGAACTTCGTCATCGATAATCTGCGCACGCTGCTGTTCCGCACCCCGCCGTTCCGCTGGTTCTTCGAGCGCGAAGTGTTCGCTGTGGTGGCGAAGGATAACGCCCGTGCGTGACAAGCGTCCAGTCGATGAACTGAGCGTCGAGGAACTGGAACGCATCCTCGCTATCAAGAAGCGCGAGGAACGGATGCAGCGCGTGGGGCGGATGCAGCGCTCCGGTCGCGTGATCGAAGTCGATCCGCAGGCCGAACCGGAACCCGAACCCGCGTCCAGTCAAGTTGCTCCGGCAGCCGAAGCGGTCGCCCCCGGTTACGATCCGGTGGCGGCGGCATTGGCCTCGCTGACTCAGCCCGTCGTTCACGAGAGCGTCCAGCCGAAGGAAAAAGAACGCGCCCCGCGTTTCGAGGAGAGCGCCGAGCCGTCGATCTCGCCCGCGCAGAAAGTCGTCAATACACGCAAGCGCCGCCGGGTGATGGATCGCCTGCTGCTGGTGATCGAAGTGGTTGCCGTCATCCTGATCGGCGTAGTTGGCGTGAATCTGCTTCAGGCGATTGGCAAGATGGATCAGGTCACGGCGCAGGCGCAGCAGGAAGCCGACGCGCAGCGCCGCGCCACTATCCCGACGATTGCGCCGACGCCCGCGATCCGCGTGGAGAGCTACATCCTCCCGGATGGTCATACCTACGGCGCAAACCCCCAGTTCAACATGAACGAAGTTCCGGCCTTCTTGCAGCCACGTGTCCAGAGCGAATGGGTTGAGCCTGTCCTGAGCCGTCCGGCGCAGACGAGCGAAACGGCGCTCGCGCTGATCGTGCCCAAGCTCAGCCTGAACGCGACCATCGTTCAGGGCGTGGACTGGGACGCGCTCAAGGAAGGTGTCGGGCAGGTTCCGAACGGCGTCAACCCCGGCGACGACGTGGGCAACGTCTCGTTCGCCGCCCACAACGACATCTATGGTCAACTGTTCCGGCATCTCGATCAGCTTCAGCCGGGGGATACGTTCCAGATTCAGACCAAGACCAACGTGTACACCTACACCATCACGCAGCAGAAACTGGTCGCGCCGACCGACGTGAGCGTCCTCGACAACCGCCAGGGGGCGACAGCGACCCTGATCTCGTGTTATCCTTATCAGGTTGATAATCAGCGGATCGTGATTTTTGCCAACCGCTTGAGTTAGGAGCTTTTTGTGGCGAAGAAAAAAGCAACTTCCGAACCGATTATTGCCGAAGAACCGGCTCGTCCTGAAGAACAATTCCGGCTCGATCAGTCGGATTCGGCACCGGCCAGCCCGCGCCCGATTGGGCCGCGCGCGACCAACGCGGGCGTCAAGACCTACGGCGCTCGCTCGGCGCGTGATCGTCGCACCGGCAGCACCAGCCCGACTCGCGCGCCCAGCAGCACGCGCCGCCGAGACTCGTCGCGCTCGTCCACGCCGCGCGGTATGCGCCCGGACTTGGTCGCGAACATGCTCGAAAACCCGACGATCACAATCACGGAAGGTCAACTACGCGAAGAATACAGTTACGTGATCTCTGATTTGCGCAGCATGGCGATTCTGGCAGTTGGCCTGATTGTGTTGCTGGCGATTCTGGCGGAAGTCCTGCCCAAATAAAGTGCTTGAATACCGAGTGCTGAGTGCTGAGGAAAAGATTGGGCTGTTTCCAGCCGACTTTAGACAGCTTGGGTTTGGTCGCTGGCGGCTTTGAACTACTCTGGTGCAGGGATTATTTTGTAGGGGCACGACATGTCGTACCCCTACGGAGAAATCGACATGGTTGCATCTAAGCAGCTTTGAACCTCTGGCGGCGCTCGCTAAAAATACCTTCTGTGAATAAAGAAAATTTGGTGAAAAAGCCGAGGATTTCTTGTTGATCCCTCGGCTTTCGTGTGTTCAAATCAGTAGGGTGTCCGTGAAACCCGCCAACCTCATGATCGACGACAAGTGCAGCAAAGCCACAATTGACTGGCAGAGCATCCCGTTCTTCGCCCACATGGATGACATGAGTCTGAGTCGCGTCGAAGCCGCCGCGCATCGCCGCCGCTATCAGGCCGGGGCCGTGATCTTCAATGAGGGTGAGGACTGTGCAGGATTTCACATCGTCATCGATGGGCTGGTACGCATCTACCGCGTCAACGCCGAAGGACGGTTGCATACGCTCAGTTTGCTGCGCCCGCCCTCGACCTTCAACGAAGTCGCCTCAGTCGATGGCGGCGTGAACCCTTTCAACGCCGTCGCCGTCACCAACGCCGACGTGCTGGTGATCAGCCATCAAAGCCTGCTCAACCTGATGACGAGCGAGCGCATTCTCCTGAGCAATACGGTGCAGGCGCTGGCGCACCTCAACCGCGAGTACATCGAGCGGCTGGAAGATATGACTTTCCGCAGCATCCCGTCGCGGTTGGCGAAGCTGTTCCTCTACGAAACGACCTATGCCGATCAAATCTCGGAGACGCCCTCGCAGCTCACGCAGGAAGAAATGGCCTCGATCCTCGGCACGACCCGCGAAGTCGTCGGTCGGGCGCTGCGCGGTCTGATGAACGCGGGGCTGCTGCGCAAGAAAGGCCGCTACGTCTACGTGGTGGATCGGGCGGGGCTGGAATATCTCGCGCAGACCAATATGCTTCCCGGCGAGCCTATCGGGAAAATTTAACCGTTGTTAAGTTTGTTATAAACTCGCGTAATTTTGTCCAAAACTCGCGTTAAAAATCCAACAAAAGTTCCAGACGAAGCGCCTGAACTGCGGTAAATTTTGCAGCATATACCGTAAAAGGAGTATTCGATGACTCACATTATCACCAGCCTGTGTCTGCGCGATGGCGCTTGCGTGGAAGTTTGCCCGGTCGAGTGCATTGTTCCCGGCCAGCCGGAAAATGAGTGGCCCTGGTACTTCATTGACCCGGATACCTGCATCGACTGCGGTGCGTGCATCCCGGAATGCCCGTATGAGGCCATCTTCATCGAGGAAGAGGTGCCGAAAGCCTACACGATGGCGGCAGGGCAGGAGCGCCTTCCCTTCGATACGAAGGAACGCGAGGCAGCAGCGGGCGGCGAAGTGGTCGATCTGACCTCGGACATTCAGCCGAACTACGATTTCTACGCCAAAGGCCCCGGCTACGACGCGCTCGGCTAATCCGACGAAAGCAATCTGATTTTCCTGTAGGGGCACGATAGGCGACCGAAGGTCGCACCGTGCCCTTACTTTTTTCCACCATGCCTATCCTCTACCTCGTGCCGACGCCGCTCGGCGACCCTGACGACATCACCTTACGCGCGCTGCGTATCCTGCGCGAAGCCCGCGCGGTTGCCGCCGATAATCCGACCCCAGCTCAAACGCTGCTCGATCATTACCAAATTAGCACGCCGCTGATCGCTTATGACGCGGCACTCGCCGCGCTCGCTTCCGGTGATGTCGCGCTGATCGCCGCTTCAGGCACGCCGGGGATCGGTGGGGCGGCGCACGAGCTTGTGATCGAAGCGCTGGCACGTGGCATCCGGGTCGAGGCGCTGCCCGGCGCGAGCGCGGAGATCACGGCGCTGGTGCTGTCGGGCTTGTCAACAGAGGCGTTCGTCTACGTCGGCGCGCTGCCGGACGATTTAAACAAATATGCTCACGAGCGCGCGACGATGATTTTCACGGTCAACGACGTAACTGAAGCCCTGATGACGCTATTTGCTGCTTTGGGTGATCGGCGGCTTTGTGTCGCGGCGCGGCTGACGCAGGCAACCGAAGGCATTTTTCGTGGAACGCTGCGTGACGCGCTCGAATATGATCGCGGACAGGATGTTCCCTACGACATCCTGATAGTCGTAGAAGGCGCGACAGAAGAAATCGCAGAGCTATGGGATGAAGTTCGGGTACAATCAACGCTGCGCGAGCGGCTGAACGCGGGCGAGCCACTCAAGCAGGCGGCGAAAGCGGTCGCGGCGGCGGCGGGCTGGGATCGGCGGACGGTGTATGCGCTCGGCGTGGAAATGAAGAAAAATTTCTAGCTGGAAAGACACCCTAGAAATCTGTTTGAACTCCGCTACAATACAAAATACTTTCGGAAGAAACCCCGCGTCGATTTGGCGCGTTTGATCACGAAGGATTTTTATGGCTTCTTATCACGGCCCCAAAGCGAAAGTGCAGCGCCGCTTCGGTGAGGTGCTGATCCCGCGCACAAAATATCAGAAGATTCTGGAAAAGCGGCCTTATCCGCCCGGCGATCATGGTAAGGAAAAACAGTACCGCTCCGGTCGGCGCAGCGACTACGGCTTGCAGTTGAGCGAAAAGCAAAAGCTGTCGTTCATCTTCAATATCCGCGAGACGCAGATGCGCCGCTACTTCCTGCGCGCGCGCCAGCAGCCGGGCAACACCGGCACCAATCTGCTGCGTATGCTGGAACGCCGCCTCGATAACCTCGTCTATCGCGCGGGCTTCGCGCCGACCATCTGGGCAGCGCGCCAGTTCGTCAAGCACGGGCACGTACTGGTCGATGGCAAGCGCGTCGATTTGCCGTCGTACGCGGTGACGCCGGGGCAAACGGTGTCTGTGAAAGAGTCGATGCGCAAGAATCAGCACGTCCTCGACGCGATGGAAGGTGTGGCCTACAACCTGAACTATCTTCAGGTCGATAAGAATGCGTTTTCGGCGCGCCTTGCCGCGCTGCCGGAGCGTGAGGAAATCCCGGTTCCCGTCGATGAGCAGCTCATCGTCGAGTTCTACACCCGCCTCACGTAATCCGCCCAGGTTTTACAAATTAAAAGCCCTGCGAGTATTCGCGGGGCTTTTTGTTTACCTGAAGCGCTTCTGCGCAGGCGAAACGTTGGGCGAACGTGGAGCATCCTGAACTGAATCGCTCGTACAATCGGGCGAGAGTTAAGGATGCTGTATGCTCCGCTATTTGGCCCGCCTGAGTATTGGAATTGCCGTTGTGATTTGCCTGTTGGTCGTCAGCGTTCATTTGATTGGCGGGGCAACCTCACCGCCGAAGTCAGCAACGCTTCAGCAATTCGACTGTACACCCAAACCATGCTGGCATGACATTCAGCTTGGCATCACGACTATCCCCGAAGCAGCAGCTATTCTTGGCACGGATAGGACGCTGCGCCTCTTTAATTACCAGCCTACGGCTGACCACGTGTGCTGGCAGTGGCAAAATGAATGGCACAGCCCAGGCCAGAATTGGGATAGCTGCTATAACGATGTTCCGAATTCGCAGACAGTGCTGATTCTGAATTATGAGAACAGCCCGTTACGGCTGGGGGATGTCATCGACATTTTGGATCGACCGGACGCAACTTCTCTGTGTAGGTTGGGGATGACATCTTGGCAGGGTTACCTCTATGCGCCTCGGATGTGGATTCACGTCAATGTGCCGAACGAACAGAGTGTGATTGACCCTAAATTCCCCGTACAGCAAATTGTCTATTCGCTGGTCGCTTACCGACCGCCTTATTACATCCATACACCGGGTTGGCGAGGGCTTTTCTCCCGATGGAAAAATATATCAACCGACTGCACAAGCTACTACTAAGTGGAAACGCAGCGTTCTGATCAATCCACGAAGCGATACTTGAACAGCGCCCAGAGCGCTTTGGGGGCGTCTTTCCAATTGATCTTCTTGCCCTCTGTCCATTCGCGCCCGTTGTAGGAAATCGGCACTTCGTAAATTCGGTTGCCCTGCTTGAGCACTTTCGCCGTGAACTCCGGCTCGAACTCGAAGCCGCGCGCATGAATCACCATGTCGCTGACGACTTCGGCGCGAAAGACCTTGTAGCAGGTTTCCATATCGCTGAGGATGGCGTTGTAGAGGACATTGGTCGCCAGCGTCAGCGATTTATTGGCGACCATGTTCCAGAAGTTCATCGCCTTGCGCGGCCCGCCGAGAAAGCGCGATCCGTAGACGACTTTGGCGATGCCTTCTTCGAGCGGCTTGAGCAGAATCGAGTAGTCGCGCGGATCGTATTCGAGGTCGGCGTCCTGAATCAGGAAGATGTCGCAGGAAGCGTGTTTGAAGGCGGTTACCAGCGCTGCCCCTTTACCCTGATTGTGATCGTGGTAAACGATGCGCACGTTCGCGTAGTTCTGTGCCTCGATCTCGCGCAGACGTTCGCGCGTGCCATCGACGGAGCCGTCATCCACGATCAGAATTTCGTCGGCCAGCCCAACGGCTTGCACCCGCTCCAGCACTGGCTCAATCGTGTTGACCTCGTTGTAGCAGGGGATCAGCACGCTCACGGTCAGGCGTTTTTGCTGCTCGGCTTGGAGAGTCGGTTTGGTCACCGTCTGCATGGCATCCTGTTCAGGCTTGATGGTCGAGAAAGATGCCGAATTATAGCATAGAAGCCTCTCTCGCAAAGTGCGGTTCATTTGAAAACCATGTGAAAACGGGCGGCGCTTACAGCACCTCAACCGGATCGACATCGACGTACCAGCCTTTGGGGATGTCGATGCCGTCGAGCGCGCGAGCGGGATCAGCGCCGCGCAGGAGGAGCTGCCAGCGAAAGACGTTGTTCTCGCGGGTGAAGAAGCAGGGCGCGGGGCCGATCAGTTCGGTTCCGCTCATTTCGAGCGTTTCGAGGCGGCGGCGCAGCAGCGATGCGGCGCGCTCGGCCTGTCGCTGGGCTTCCATCTCGTTGGGGAAGCGAAAGAGAATGCGCACCAAACGGCGGAAGGGCGGATAGCCAATGTCGCGGCGGTAGGCGATCTCGCGGGTGTAGAAGGTCGCGTAGTCGTGATGCGCGGCGGCGGCAATCGCGTAGTGATCGGGCTGGTAGGTTTGCAGAATCACGCGCCCACCAAGCAAGCCGCGTCCGGCACGCCCCGCGACCTGTGTCAGCAGTTGAAACGTCCGCTCGCCGGCGCGAAAATCGGGCAGGGCGATGCCGATGTCGGCGCTGACCACGCCAACCAGCGTGACCAGTGGCAAATCCAGCCCTTTGGCGACCATCTGCGTGCCGACCATCACGTCAGCTTTGCGCTCGATGAAGCGCTGCAAGATCGCCTCGTGCGCTTCGGGCGAATCGGCGGTATCGCTGTCCCAGCGAACGACGCGCGCCTTCGGGAACATCTCGTTGAGCGTTTGCTCGACCTGCTGTGTCCCTGCGCCGAAGAACTTGATGCGCTTCGAGCCGCAGTTCGGGCAAACGGTCGGCTCCGGTTGCGTGAAGCCGCAGTGATGGCAGCGCAGGGCTGATCCCTGACGGTGATGGGTCAGCGGGGTATCACAGCGCGGGCAGCGGGCGACGTAGCCGCAGTCGCGGCAGAAGACGTAGGTTGATTGTCCGCGCCGGTTGATGAACAGAATGGCCTGCTCGTGCCGCTCGATCACGTCGGCAAGGGCGTGCTGAAGCGGTCGGCTGAAGATGCTGGTGTTGCCGTCCTTGAGTTCGCTGCGCATATCGACCACCTGCACGGGCGGCAGATCGATCATC
>DASZXN010000437.1:0-1596 GCA_035545875.1 Phototrophicaceae bacterium | reverse complement strand
GGCTTCTCCGTCGTGCTGGTTCCTAAGGGCGCGCCGCATCCGAACGCCGCGACCGTATTCCTCAATTGGTATGCGAGTGCGCCTGGGCAGACCGCCTTTTGCGCAGCGCTGAAGAACTCCAGCCTGCGCACTGACGTGCCCGACGATCCCTCGATGCCGGACTACACGATCCCGAAGGCGGGCGTACAGTATCAGGATCAGTACTCGGAGGATTTCGCCCTCAACGTACGCGCCAAGATCGTCGACGAGGTCAATCAGGCATTCGGCGGCAAGTGAGTCGCGCGCGCATCGCAGGCGCGCTGTTCGTCACGGGCATCGCGCTGGTAACGGTCGTTCCCGTCCTCTACGTCGTCGTGTCCAGCTTCGATGTGGCGCCGATGGGGGCGGCCTACAAGTTCGGCCTCGATGCCTGGCGCGACGTGTTCGTGAGCCAGCGCACCTGGATGTCGATCTACTACACCTTCATCCTGGCGGTGCGCGTGCCGATTGCTACGGTGCTCGCCTTCCTGATCGCCTGGCTGCTGGTACGCGTCGAGATCCCCGGCCATCGTTTCATCGAGCTCGCTTTCTGGTTCGGCTTCCTGCTGCCGTCCTTCCCGATGATGATGGGATGGATCCTGCTGCTGGACGAGCACTACGGCCTGTTCAATCTCGCTCTGCAGAAGCTTCCCTTCATCAAGGGGCCGTTGTTTTCGATCTACTCGATCCCCGGCATTCTCTGGGTGCACCTGGCGCTGACGACTGTGCCGGTTTTGGTGATCCTGCTCGGCCCCACATTCCGTCAGCTTGATGCCTCGTTCGAGGAGGCGGCTGACATGTCAGGCGCCAGTACTTGGACGACGCTGCGGAGGATCACCATACCGTTGCTGATGCCAGCGATCGCCACGGCTTTCATCCTGGCGCTGATCCGTAGCCTGGAGGCCTTCGAGGTCGAGCGCGTGCTGGGCACTCCGGTCAACATCAACGTCTATTCGACGCGCATCTACGATTTCGTCAGCTTGGAGCCGCCGCTGTTCCCACAGGCGATGGCATTGGCCACGATTTTCCTCGCGATCCTTCTGGGCCTGGCGGTCGTCTATCAAGGTTATCTCGAACGTTCGGGCAATCGCGCCACGATCACCAGCCGCGGCGTGTCCTTGCGGTCGCGCCCGCGAACCTGGTGGACCAAGACGATCTCAGTGGTGCTCATCGGTTATGTCGTCGTGACCATCTTCGCGCCGCTCGTGGTGCTGATCCTGGGTTCGTTCAGCAAGCTGTTCGGCTTCTTCTTTCTACCCGAGCCCTGGACCGCCGAGCATTGGACCACCGTGCTCGCAGATCCACGTTTCCTGCGCTCGGCGACAACTTCTGTGACCCTCGGTCTGACGGTCGGCGGGGTGGGTGTATTGATCTTCTCGCTGATCGCCTGGGTGCTGGTGCGCGCTGACATATGGGGAAGACGGCTCGCCGGCATGCTGGTATGGCTGCCCTGGGCGATCCCGGGAATGATCCTTGGCGTCACGCTGCTAGGCCTAGTGCTGGAGACGCCGGGATTGTCGCTGCTCTACGGCACCATCGTGCCGCTCCTGCTGGCGTTGATCGTCAAAGAACTGCCCA
>DASZXN010000436.1:0-1829 GCA_035545875.1 Phototrophicaceae bacterium | reverse complement strand
ACCAGTTGTTGCCCCAGTGGAAGGCCGAAACGCCCTGAGCATCCGGCTTGAAGCAGTCACCGCCAGCGACATACGGCTGATACAGGTCACCCTGAACACGGTAGTCAAGGAAAATACCGCCGACATCCGAGACCAGGATTTGCTGCATCTGCTGATACATGGCGAGGCGCTTGTCAGGATCGGTTTCAGCAGCGGCCTTCGGCGCAAGAGCGTCGAAGTCGGCATTGCGCCACGAGTGACGACCGGACGAATTCCACAGCGAACCGAGCATGTTGTTGTCGTCAAGGTAGTCCATGCCGTAGGAGATCGCGCCGAACTGGATTTGGGTCGGGCGTGCGAGCAGCGCCGTCATGTAGGCAGAGTATTCCATGTTGTTGACGGCAATGGTGACATGCAGGCAGTCGCTGATCGAGGCGGCAGCGGCGTTAAACCGCGCAGCGATGTCAGCGGATTCACCGCGCAGGTCAAGGGTCAGCGACGGGAAGCCCTTGCCATCAGGATAACCCGCACCCGCCAGCAGCTTCTGCGCCGCCGGGCAGTCGTATCCCTGAATGCTGTTCAGCGAGCCTGTCGTATCCGACCCTGGGAAGCCGGGGGCGAGGAACGAATACGCCGGAATCGCAAGCTGGACGCCACCCGCGTTGATCACGTTCTTGACGATGGATTCGCGGTCGAGCGCCTTCGCAAAGGCCAGACGCACGTCATGGTTGTTGAAGGGTGGGCTGTAGGTGTCCATCAACAGGTAGTCGGTGCGGAAGTCGCCCATATTCGGCAGATAGTGCTTGGACATCACCGGATCGGCAACAATCGTCTGGAGATCCGCCGAGGACAGGTTGGCGTAGTTGACATGATCCACATCGTGGTGCTGGAACGCGAGGAAGCTGCCGTTCAGCGCATCGCCGTAGACGCCGATGATCTCGCTCAAAACGGGCTTACGGGAGCCGGTGTAGGTCGGGTTCGCAACGAGGTCAACCTTGCTGCCCGCCGTGAACGACTTGAGCATGAACGGCCCCGACGAAACGCTCGTCTTCGGGTCGAGTTGATAGTTCGCGCTGCCAGCCTTCGCCAGCGCAGCAGCTTGCAGCGGAGGCCAGTAAATCATCGTGCTCGGCAGGTAGCCCAGCGGCCCTTGCGTCTTCACGTCGAGAATCAGCGGGTCAGAGGGATCGGCAGTGACGCCAATCTGATCGGGCGGAATTTCACCGGCCTCAGCCTGATCCCACCCGGCAATCGTGCCGTTCCACAGCCAGACGAAATCATAGGCGTGCTTCGGATTGACCATATACTGGAAGCTCGCCACCCAGTCATTGGCCGTGACGGGCGTGCCGTCGCTCCAGACCAGACCGGGATGAATGTGGAAATGCCAGGTCAACCCGTCGGCGCTAACATCCCAGCTATCCGCCGCCGCCGGGATCAGGTGCAAATTCTGATCCAGGTTCACCAGCGCGTCGCCGAACAGGTCGGCTTCGCAAATGCGGTCATAGACCGTTTCGACCGCCGACAATGAAGTTTCCTTAGCGGTTGAATCGCAGAGTTCCTGGAAAGTCTGCATGTTATAGGGCGCGGCATCATCTGGCAGCGGACGCCCATAGACATCCGTGTTGCCAGCTTCCGCTGTAGCGGTAGCGGATTGCGCCGCCAGTGACGGAACCAGCATCATCAATGCTGCCGCCACTATCAACAAAGCGATGAAACGTTTCATTCCTTAAAGCCTCCTAAAGTTCTATGATCTATTACGTTGCTTTACATCTGCTTAACTATACCATTCTTTTTCGGCTGTCACCTCCCAAAATTCACAAAAAATCGAAAATCGAAAATTTAGACCTCGA
>DASZXN010000435.1:0-2073 GCA_035545875.1 Phototrophicaceae bacterium | reverse complement strand
GGTAATGGGCGCCGCTGCAAGTGCCGCAAGCGTGGGCTTTGCGGGGACCTCTTACGCTGCGGTGGACAACACGCGCACCGTACCGGGTCAGCCGAATTTGAAGATCGGCGGATCGGAGGCGCCTGGCTTGCGCAATATGGTGGAGCAGGCGCAGGCATCGCTTCGCAAGGGCGACGTTAAGACTGCCATCATTTACCTGAAGAACGCCGTCACCATCGCGCCCAAGAACGGCCAGGTTCGAGCGGAACTCGGATATCTGTTGCTTCGCACTGGCGATGCAATTTCTGCTGAGCGCGAATTGCGCCAGGCTCGTGCCGATGGCGCGGACGACCAAATAGTGTTGCCCAGCCTGTTCCAGGCCATGCTGAATCGCGGCAAGGAAAACGATTTGCTGGAACAATTTCCGGATCCCGGGACAAGCGACAGATCAACCCGCGCCGCTGACGTTCTTCGCGCGCGTGCTATCGCATTCCAGAAGCTCGGTCAGACGGACAAGGCCAACGAAGCCATGAATCGTTCGCTGTCCATTCGACGCGATGCGCCAAGCCTTCTGACCCGGGCCTCGCTTGCGCAGCAGCAGGGCGACCTTGCGACTGCGAATAAGGTGACGGACGACGCGCTGAAGCTGGCGCCGACCGATGCGGGCGCACTGATGATGAAGATCTCGCTTCTGCAGTCGCAGAATCAGGATCAGAATGCGCTCAGTTATGCCGATCAGCTGGTCAAATATTATCCCGATACCGCTGCGCCAAAAGTCGCGCGCATCGGCGTATATCTGAAGCTGAAGCGGGATGATAAAGCTCAGGCCGACGTAAAGGCCATTCTCGCAAAGCAGCCCGGCCTGCCCATCGCGGTTTATTATCAGGGCATCATCTTGGCGCGCGCCAAGAACATCAAGGGTGCGTGGAAACTCATCCAAACTCTGCCGCCGGAGTTCATACGGTCACAACCTGCCATCGGCATCGCGGTAGCTCAAATCGCACTCGACGCAGGCAACAAGGAAGTCGCGCATTCGACGCTTTCGGCGGTTGTCGCGCAGTATCCGCAGGATGCCGAAGCGCGCTTGAGGCTGGGTGCGCTGCGTCTGCAGATGAAATCGCCTCAGCAGGCGCTCGACGTACTCGATCCGCTGAAGAATTCGAAAGATCCTCGCGCGATGGCGTTGCTGGGTCAGGCGTACGCGCGAATGCGTCAGTATAGCGAAGCCACGCAATATTTCGAAAAGGCCTCACAGGCCGGTCTGTCGAACGACATTCTCAAAACCCAGCTCGCCCTCACCGAGTTGAAATCGGGGCGGTCCGACAAAGCGATCTCGCAGCTTTCCGAATTGAGCGAGCAGCATCCTGAGAGCGCCGAGACTGCGGGCCCGCTGATTGCGGCTTTGCTGCAATCGGGGCGTTTCGACGATGCGGCCAAAGTTTCGGACCGTCTGGTCAAGTCCTCGCCGAATAACCCTATGCCGATCCTCTATCGCGGCCAGGTCGCGATGTACCAGGGCGATCTGGGCAAGGCGTCGTCGTATTTCGATTCTGCGCTGAAGGTCGATCCAAAGTTCATTCCGGCCCGCTATTACAAGGCTCAAGCGCTGGCGGCTCAGGGAGATGTTGCAAATGCAAGGAAGGAACTGAACGCCATTATCCAGCAGGATCCGAAGAATTCGCTTGCCTACGTGAAACTGGCGCAGCTTTCCATCCAGGAAGGCAAGTGGGATGACGTGCCCAAACTTCTCGGCAAGGCATCCGCTGCAGCACCGAAAGACGCGACTCCGAGGACGGTACTTGCGGCGTTCTATCTGTCGCGCAAGCAGTTCAGGGAAGCCGACATGGCAATCGCTTCCGCGCTGAAGATCGCGCCGGACAACGACGAGGCAATCGCGCTCCAGGGGCAGATTCAGTTTGCACGCGGTTCCAAAGACCAGGCATCGGCGACGTTCCGGAGATTGGTGACGCGCTTGCCTCAATCTTCGGGCGCCCAGCTTCTTCTGGGAAATACGCTGGCGGCGAACAAGGATCAGGATGGCGCGGTGAGTGCATTCTCGCGCGCCGTCGAAATTGATCCGAGTTCTACGCAGGC
>DASZXN010000434.1:0-13260 GCA_035545875.1 Phototrophicaceae bacterium | reverse complement strand
GAAGGGCATCATCACCGGGTCACCGCAGCAGCCGAGCGCCGCCGCGCTTCGTCCCGACGCGGCGGGCTACTTCTGGCTCGATCCGGCGGGTTTCCTGCAATATTTCGCGCCGGACGTTGACCCGGTGCAGGCCAAAATTATGGCGGTGACGCAGAAGCCGATTGCGGCGAACGACTTCCTGAGCGATCAGGTCTATGGCGACCCGGCCTGGAAATTCTTCCCAACCTGGTACCTGATCACCTCCGACGACCAGATGATCCCGGCTCCGGCGCAGCAGTTGTTCGCTCAACGGATGGGCGCGACGACCGAGACGATCAAGGCCAGCCACGTAGCGATGGTTTCGCAGCCCGACGCTGTGACCGACTTCATCGTCAAGGCGGCGAGCGCGGTCGGCGCTTCCAAGTAACTTCACTTCGAGATGCTGCTGAAGCCGGACGTGCGTCTGGCTTCAGCCTTGCCGAAAGGATGAACATGATGAAAGCCGTGCGAATTCACAAACAGGATGGCGCGTATCAACTGGTCTACGAAGATGCGCCGCAACCACAGATCAGCGCGGGCGAAGTGCTGGTCAAGGTCTATGCCAGCAGCGTCACGCCCGCTGAACTCGGTTGGGGTGCGACCTGGAAAACCAAAGCCGGGGTAGATCGCCAGTATCCCATTCCGGGGCACGAACTGGCCGGGATCGTCGCGCAGGTCGGCGCGGGTGTGAGCGCGGTGCAGGTCGGGCAGGCCGTCTACGGCTTCAACGATTTCGATCAGGATGGCAGCGAGGCTGAATACACCGTCACGCTGCCGAGCGAACTCGCGCTCAAGCCCGCCTCGCTCGATTACATCCATGCCGCCGCTGTCCCGCTCGCGGCGCTGACCGCGTGGCAGGCGTTCTTCGATCACGCGCGGCTCAAGGCCGGGCAAACGGTGCTGATTCATGGAGCGGCGGGCGGCGTCGGCAGCTTTGCCGTCCAGTTGGCGCGCTGGGCGCAAGCCCGCGTGATCGGCGTCGATGCGCCCTGGAACCGCGATCTGCTGACCAGCCTCGGCTGTGACGAGGTGATCGACTTCACGACGACGCGCTTCGAGGACGTGGTTCACGATGCCGACGTGGTGCTCGATGCGGTCGGCGTCGGCGATTCGCTGGAGCGCTCGTGGGGCGTACTGAAGCCGGGCGGGACGATCATCTCGCTGGCGAAACCGCTCGCGCAGGAGCAGGCGGCGCGGTATGGCGTGCGCGCTGTCTTTTTCGTCGTCTCGCCCAACCGCGACGAACTGACGCGCATCGCCCAGTTGATCGATGCAGGTCAATTGCGCCCGCTGGTCTCACAGGTGCTGCCGCTGGCGCAAGCGAGCGAAGCCTATGAACGCAAAAAGGGCGGCGCGACCCCCGGCAAGATCGTATTGCAAGTCGTTTAACACGAGGAAAGTGAACCTGATGACGCCTTCTGTCCAGCTTGAACCGGAAGCGCAGGCTTTTGTCGAAGCGGCTCCCAAGCTGTTCGACTTCTCGCCGAAAGGAGGCCGCGCCGCCTTCAATCAACTCCAGCCAGGGGGCGTTTCGGCGCTGTTAGTCGAGGTGGAGGATCGCGTTATCCAGGGCAGCCCCAGCGGACAGGTCGCCGTCCGCATCATCCGACCGCCGTCCGCTCCGGCGGCCCTGCCCGTGCTGGTCTATCTGCATGGCGGCGGTTGGGTGTCCGGCGGCGTGCAAACGCATGATCGACTCGTGCGCGAGCTGGCGCTCGGCGTCGAGGCGGCAGTCGTTTTCCCGGTTTACAGCTTATCACCGGAAGCCAAATACCCGACCGCCATCGAGGAATGTTACGCCGTCGTTGATTGGGTGGCCGAGCAGGGCGCGCAGCACGGCCTCGATCCTGAGCGCATCGCCGTGATCGGCGATGGCGTTGGCGGCAATATGGCGGCAGCAGTCGGGTTGATGGCGAAGGAGCGCGGCGGCCCGCCGATCCAGCGGCAGGCGCTTTTCTATCCCGTGACCGACGCCGCTTTCGAGACCGATTCGTATCGCCAGTTCGCGGAGGGCTACGGGCTGCGCCGTGATCTGATGCGCTGGGCGTGGGATCAATATACGATCAACGTCTACGAGCGCGCCGAGATCACCGCCGCGCCGCTGCGCGCCAGCATCGAGCAGTTGACCGGGCTGCCGCCCGCGCTGATCATCACGAGCGAGGCCGACGTGCTGCGCGACGAGGGCGAGGCTTATGCCCGCAAGCTGATCGCGGCGGGCGTGCGCGTGACCGCCGTGCGCTTTCAGGCGACCATTCACGGCTTCCTGACGCTCGACACGCTGGCGACCTCGGCAGCGGCGCGCGGGGCAGTCACGTTAGCCGCCGGCTGGCTGCGCGACGGCTTCCGGGGTATCGAGACGATACCAGCGCCATGACCATTCACCATACGCGATTATCGATCCCGGATAAATTCATTTATCGGCTGATTGTGAGCAGATTACGCGGAATCGGGCGGGGCGAGCACGACCGCTTGCCCTTCCAGCACCAGTGTTCCAGCCTGATTAGCGCAGGTCGTTTTAAAGGTGGCGATGCGCTTATCCTCACGGTAGGCGATCAGTTCGACCGTTGCCGTGATCGTGTCGCCAATGTAGACGGGCGCTTTGAACTTAAACTCCTGACCGAGATAGATCGTGCCGTAGCCCGGCAGATCGTTGCCGAGAATCGCCGAGATCAGGCTGCCCGTCAGCATCCCGTGCGCGATGCGCCGTCCGAAGCGTGTCCCGGCGGCGTAAGCGTCGTCCAGATGCACGGGATTGGTGTCGCCGCTCGCCTGCGCGAACAGGCGCACGTCCTCATCCGTGATCGTTTTGGTGCGGCTGGCGCGGTCGCCGATTTTAAGCGCCATCGTTAGCCTCCAGATAGGCGAGATCGTCCGGCGTGAGCGCCAGATCAGACGCTTTGAACGAATCCGCCAGTTGATCGCCGCGCTTGCTGCCGACAATCGGGATCGTCGGGAAGGGCTGCGCCAGCAGATAGGCCAGCGCGATTTCGTTGATCGAGACGCCGTAACGCCGCGCCAGATCGCGCGCTGCCGCGAAACGCTTCCCGTTGATCGGGCTGTCGTAGAGTGCCAGATCGCCCGCGCGAATACCAGATCGACCGACCGAATCGAGCTTGCTGAAGAAGCCGTGCGCCTGCGACGAGTAGGGGATCACGGCCATTCCGGTGCGGCGGTGAAACTCGATGCCCGTTTCATCCATTGCCACAATCGTCTTATCAGGATGCTGCGCCATATCAGGTAGGGCGAGGCTCCACCTCGGCTGATTGGCGACGAAGCTTGGCACGCCCTTGCCCGCCGCATAGTCGAGCGCTGCCTGAATACGCGGGATCGTCCAGTTCGATGCGCCGAAGTCGCGGATCGTTCCGGCGGCAACCTGCTCGTTCAGAATGTCGATAATCTCGCCCACCGGGATCGCCGTATCGTCGCGGTGCAGCCAGTACAGGTCGATCACGTCGGTGCGCAGATAGTCGAGGCTCTCGTGAATATCCTGCACGATCTCCGCCCGCGAGAGCCGCGATACGTTCATGCTGGAAAGGGCGGGATGCCCGCCCTTTGTGCCGATCACGACCTGAGCGCGCAGCCCGCTCGACTGCAACCACGCGCCAATCGCCTTTTCCGAGAGACCTTTTGTCCCCGGAATCCAGTCGCCGTAGACGTGCGCTGTGTCGATGAAGTTGCCGCCCAGCGCGATCAACTGATCGAGCAGCGCACTCGACTCTTCGACCGAGATCGCCGTGCCCATGTTGCCCGTACCGAGGCAAATTGGCGCGACGTTCAGCGCGGTTCCGGGGATCGTGACGCGCTTCATTCGGCGACGAACTTGTTGGTTAGCTTGCCGAGTCCCTGCACCTCGACGGTGTAGCTGTCACCCGGCTTGATCCACTGCTGCTTCTCTTTGGGAAAGCCGAGGATCACGCCCTCCGGCGTTCCCGTCGAGATGATGTCGCCGGGGTAGAGCGTCATCAACTGGCTGGCATAGGCAATGATCTTTGCCACCGGGAAGATCATGTAACTGGTGCTGCTGTCCTGGCGTAGTTCGCCGTTGAACCAGCCCTTGATCGTCAGGTTTTGCGGATCGGGCAGGTCGTCGGCGGTAACGAGGTAGGGGCCAATCGGCATGAACTTGTCGAGCGACTTGCCGATCAGCCATTGGCTGGTGCGCGTTTGCAGCGCTCGTTCGCTGATGTCGTTGCCGTTGCAGTAGCCAAGCACGTAACTGAGCGCATCTGCTTCGGAGACACGCCGCGCCGTCTTGCCAATCACGACCACCAGTTCCGACTCGTAATCGACCTGACCCCATTCCGGCGCAATCGGCACATCCTCGCCGGGAGCGGCAATCGCGTTGTCGAACTTGCTGAACAGCAGCGGAAATTCGGGCACAGCCATGTTGCCCTCGGCGGCGTGCTTGCGATAGTTCAGCCCGACGCAGATGATTTTGACCGGGTGCGGCACGACCGGAGCCAGCTTCAGATCGGATTCGGCCATGCGCACGCTCTCTTTTTGCGCCTGCGCCTGAAGTTCGGGCAGCGCATCGAGGCCGCGTGCATAGAAGTCGTGCGGTGGCAGCGCCAGCGGGATCACACCCGTCGCCGTCACCGCGCCGAGCTTGTAATTGCCTTTCTCCAAATAAGTCAGCAGTTTCATCAGGTTCTCCCCCGGATTTAAATTCAGACTTCGATTGTAGCGCGGCTAGCACCGCTTACTATAGCCCTCATCCCCTACCCCTTCTCCATAAGCGAAGCGGCGGGAGAAGGGAAGAAAGCCACTGATTTTTTAAGTCCCTCGCCCTGAGGGAGAGGGATTTAGGGTGAGGGCGCTTGCCAAGCGAGAAAAGTTCATTACACGGTCTAACTCAACCGATAAAAGGCGCTGGCATTGTCGTGGAACAGCTTCTGGCGCTCGTCTTTTGAAGCATCCTGCGTCAGCCAGTCCAGCGTATCGACCCACTGCTGCCAGCGCGCCGCGCGCAGCACGACCGGCCAATCGCCACCAAAGACCAGCCGATCAAAGCCGAAGCACTCGATTACGTGGTCGCTGTACGGCTTCAAATCCTCCTTCGTCCAGCGCTGCCAGTCGGCTTCATTGGCGAGACCCGACATCTTGCACCAGACGTTATCGAATTTGGCAATAGCCTGAAGCTGCTCGCGCCAGGGATCAAGCACGTGATCCTTGATGTTCGGCTTGCCGATGTGGTCGAGCATGAACAGCACTTCCGGGCATTGCTCCACCAGCTTGATCGCGTTGGCGAGGTGGCGGTGATAGATGCAGATTTCAAAGTGCAGCCCATAATCCGGCAGCGCCTGTACCCCTTTGACGAAATCGGGGCGCAGGCAGAAGTCGATGTCCGGCTCATCCTGAATCAAGCGGCGAATCCCTTTGACGCGCGGGTTCGCTGCTAACTTTTCGAGCGCGGGTCGGGCAGCATCGCCGTTTTCGAGCGGTGCCCAGGCGACGATCCCGGCGATGCGCGGGTCGCGCCGAGCGTTTTCCTCGACCCACGCGGCTTCCTGTAGGAACAACTCGTGATCGATTTCCGCCTGCACAAAGACCATCTGCTCGACGCGCTCGCCCTGCGTCGCTGTGTTGTACTGTTCCAGCAGATGCGGCTCACCGAGGATCGGATCACCGTCGAGCCACGAATAGCGCAGGTGATTGGTATCCCAGAGGTGCAGGTGGCTGTCTATAATCGGAAATTCGAGCATAAAACGTCCCTTTTACTGAAATAGATTTTGCCTACCGCTCGAATAACGCGGTGAAATCTTTTGTAGGGGCACGACATATCGTGCCCTCTTTTCTAATCTTGGCGTAGGCGAACTTGTTCGCACGGCGTCTTGGCCGTTCAAATCGCTCTTTTTAGCTCGGCGGAATCAGCACGACCTTCGACAACCCGGCTGGCGCATCCACCAGCCGCCGGAAATATTCACCGCCCTCATACAGCGGCACATCGCGCACCATGCCATGCGGCTTGACTCTACCACTGGCGAGCAGTTCCAGCGCCAGCGCGAAATCGTCGTCGCTGTAGCAGTAGCTCCCGTGAATGTGCAGTTCCTTGTTGACGACGGGCAGGAAGTTGAGCGTCGTTTCGCCTTCGCCCAGCCCGACCAATGCCAGCGTCCCATCCGGCGCGAGCATCCCGACGCCCTGCTGCCGCGTGATCGGCATCCCGACCGCATCGACGACGAGATCAGCGCCCCAACCCTCTGTGAGTTGCAGCACCTTCTCAACCGGATTTTGCTGGTCGGCGCGCACCGTCACGGTCGCACCGGCTGCCTGCGCCAGTTCCAGCCGATCAGCGAACAAATCGGAGGCGATAATCTGCTCTGCTCCGGCATTGCGCGCCAGTTGAATCGCCAGCAAGCCCTGAGCGCCCGCGCCCAACACCGCGACTGTGCGCGGGTAGAGCGTTCCATACTGCCGAAACAGATGCACCTCGACCGCCAGTGTTTCAGTTAGCGAGGCGGTCGAGTCGTCCAGCGCATCGGGGATGCGGAATAGCCGATCCGCTGGCACGCTGACATACTCCGCAAACGCGCCGTGCCGCTCGATGCCGAGAATCGCCATATTCGGGCAGATGTTGGTTTTTCCCGCGCGGCAGGCGCGGCAGTGACCGCAGCTCATCTGCGGCTGTACCACCACCCGATCTCCGGCAGTCCAGCCGCCGATCCCCTCTCCGAGCGCCACAATCCGACCCGTGAATTCATGCCCCATAATCAACGGGATGTGGTTGGAGCGCCGCTTGCTGTGTCCTAAATAGCCGTGCAAATCCGAGCCGCAGATGCCGCAGGCCGCGACCTTGACCAGCACTTCTCCGGGCTGCGGCGCGGGCACGGGGTAATCCTCAAGGCTAATCTGCCGAGTTCCGTGAAAAACGAGCGCTTGCATACACTATTCCTAATCATTTTTAGACAAACTAAGCGGTAATTCCTTCGAGGCCAGCCATCGCGTTGTACTTGATCCACATGCCGCGATACTCGGCGTTGTCGAAGTCGAGCTGGTCGTGGGTAGAGAGCCTGGCGATCCAGCGGTCGGTCGCTTGTTCGGCGCGGGCGAAACAGTCATCCATGAACTCTTTTTTCTCTTGAGCCGAGCTTGTGAGCACCGCAGGCGCTTGCGCCAGAAAGTCGTCTTCGAGCATGTCGAAATCGGCGCGGATTTCGGGGACGAAGTGAGCGAAGTCGCTCATGGCGCGGCGGTGCAGCAGTTCGTGTTTCCACCACAAAGAGCGCGGATCGAACTGCTCGGTCGGGTATGGCCCCATATCGGGCAGATCGACGCCTGTGAACACGGGCTTGAAGATCGAGACGCAGGTGCCGGAAGTCGCCGTGAACCAGCCCATCGAACCACTGGTGCTCATCTCCGCGACCATCGCGCCGGTTGCCTGCCACGTCAGATACGCGCCCGCTCCGGCGTGAACGCAGATGTTGCGATGCACCGCATTGGTCGCCGGATCGTAGCTGTCGCCGTGCTGACGGAGCACGTTGAAGGCCGTTTTGACGGTGATCTGCCCGCGCTGCGCGGCGAGGCCATCGAGCGAACATGCCTGCCGCTCATACGCGCCGACCAGCGGCGCGACTGCCGGGTCGCTGTAGACGCTTGCCCAGCCCTCACCCGGCTTGAGTGACGAGCGATCCCAGTCTTTATCGATCATCAGCACGTTCGAGATCGAGCCGACGCCTTCCGTGATCTGCCGCGCCGCCCACTGCCGCCCTGCCGTTTCAAGAATCCAGGCTTCGTGCGGGTCAGCGATCAGGAAGGAGCCGTCGAAGTGCGAGTTGCCCGCCAGTTCGCAGTTGCCGCCCTGACCAAGCGCTTCGAGCGCTGACGTGATCGCGTCGATGGCTTCGCGCGCCGTTTTGCCGCGCTCCAGCCCAAGCCGGAGCATGTCGATCACGATCAGCCCCTCGGACTTTTCATCGTTCTGGAGCGTGGTAAAGACGGCTTCGTTGCCCATCGCTACGCCGTATTCGTTGAAGCCAATCTCCGCGCCCCACGTCCAGAACGATTTGCTCAGAACCACCTCGTAAGTCTGCTCGGCCTGCGGGACGACCAGATGGGTCGCTTTGAAGGCCGCGCCGGGGACGTGTTTGCGCGCCGGGTAGCGCACCAGCGCGTGCGCCTCGTTGACCTGACAATCGGCGCTCTTGCTCAGGATGACGCTGCCGTTAGCGGTCGCGGGCGGGAGGGCAACAAACGAATCGCACATGCTGGGGTTGGCCTTTCGTCTAAGCGATTAGCGATTAGCTTTTAGCAGTTAGCGAAAAACGAAATTGACAATACCGTTGAACCGCCAAGACGCCAAGATCGCCAAGAATAATGAGGTTTGGGGCTGGATTCCCCAAGAGCAATCTGCCAGTTAGCCTGTCTTTGTCTTTCGTTAAAAGCTGATCGCTAAAAGCTAACAGCATTTTCATCCACGTGGCTCGCGATTATAGGAACGGAGCGAATGGTCTGTCAATGGATTGACTCCGCTAGGATTTCTTGTTATTTTTTGCTCAATTCCAACGATGGTTTCGCAATGTAATGTGCAGTATCGTCACCCCCACTCAGGTTTTTTGATCTTAATAAGATTTAAGGAGTTCGCCGTGTCACCGAAGCGTATCCGATTAACCGGGTTTTTCCTCATGCTGCTGGCGCTGCTGGCGATTAGCTGGCAGACGCTCGCCCAGGCCGCGACCCCCGCCGCGACGGATCAATCCGCCGCCAACTGTACGCCGTCCGGTGATACCGTCACACGCGGCGGCGAACTGCGTCTCGCTCGCCCCGAAGAACCGCTGACGTTCGACCCAACTGTGCCGGGCGACAACGGCTCGATCTACGCGATCACGCAGGTTTTTGACACGCTCACGCGCGTCGATGCCAGCGGTACGGGCCTTGAGCCTGATCTGGCTTCGTCGTGGGACATTTCGAGCGATCAACTGACTTACACCTTCCACCTGCGCGACGCCAAGTTCAGCAACGGCGAACCTGTCACCGCCGACGATGTGGTCTTTTCGTGGGGACGCGCGCAGAAGGGCAGCTATGCCTTCATCTTCGAACCCGTTGACACGATCACCAAAACCGACGATCACACCGTTGTAATCAAGCTGAAGCGTCCGTATACGCCCTTCCTCTCGGTGGCGGCGCTGTTCCAGGCGGCGATTGTGCCGCAGGATGTCTACACGGCTGAGGGCGACGACTTCGGCACCAAGCCGGTTGGCAGCGGGCCGTTCATGGTTCAGGAATATACGAAGGGCGATAAGGTCGTCCTCGTCCCGAATCCCTACTACTGGGAACTCGGCGCGGACTGCAAGCCGCTGCCGTACCTCGATAAGGTTACGATGTCGTTCGTTTCGGACAGCAACTCGCGCGTGCTCGGCTTCCAGAACGGCGATTTCGACGTGATGGCTTCCGTGCCCGCGAATCAGGCCGCCAGCGTGCAGGCGATGAGCAACGTGACCCTCGAAGTAGCGCCGATTTACCGCCTCGATTACGTCTACGTCAATCATCAAGACCCGGTGCTGTCGAACAAGGATTTCGATCTGGCGCTGAACTACGCGGTGGATCGCAGCCAGATTCTCAAGCTGATTTTCTTCGGCTACGGCGAGATTCCCAACAGCTTCATGCCGAAGGAAAACTTCTGGAGCAAAGACGTTCAGCCAATCCCCTATGACCCCGACAAGGCCAAGCAGTTGATCGCCAGTTCCGGCTACAGCGGTCAGACGCTCACCGAGCTGATCCCGGCAGGCGACGCGCCAACCAAGCAGTTGGCGACGATTTTGCAGCAGTTCTGGGGTCAGGTGGGCATCAACGTCCAGCTTCAGGAAGCCGATCCGAGTTCAACGTTCGATACGCTGACGAAGGGCAACTATCAATTGTCGCCCGGCTACATCACCAGCGACATCAACGACGTGGACGAACTGGCCTCGCTCGAAGCCGACTATCACACCTCTGGCTTCTTCTCGTTCTTTAGCTGGTACAAGAACGACGACGTATCCAACTGGCTGGCTCAGGCGCGTCAGACCAATGATGACGCGACGCGCGCTGACCTGTACGCGAAGGTTCAGCAGCAGGTCTACTGGGACGGCTACAGCATCCCGCTCAACTTCACGCCGGTCCTGAACTCCTACTACAACTACGTCCATAACTGGAAGACGGTCGCTACGGGCTGGTGGTGGCTGCGCAACGTGTGGATGGATGCGCATTAATGGATGCGGATCGATTTCGTAGGGGCAGGTCTTAGACCTGCCCTAATGGTTTCACAGGTTTTACCGCCGGGGGTTCAAAACCCCCGGCTAGCAAACCCAAGTCCCCTGAAGGGGCCTCAAAAGCTATCGCCGTATAGAGCAGCCCTCTTTAGAGGGCTTGAATTCCTAGCCCGACGTTTTGAACGTCGGGCGGGACACGCAAGCACAACGCTTGTTCTCTCGTCATAGCGTTATTCCGACAGGTTCTCATGCGTCTGCTCGGCTACATCATCCGGCGACTGCTGCAAATGATCCCGGTGATCATCGGGATCACGCTGGACGCCTTCCTGTTCATCCAACTGCTGCCTGGCGACCCGGTGGTGACGATGCTCGGCGGCAAAGCCTCGCCTGACGAGATCGCCCGGATTCACGCCGAGTTTGGTCTCGATCTGCCGCTGCCCCAGCGCTACTTTCTGTTTCTCGGCAGCGCTGTTCATGGTGATCTGGGCACATCGATCACGCAGCGGACGCCTGTGACCGACCTGATCGGTCAGCGGCTTGTACCATCGCTGTTTCTGCTGGTCTACGCCGTACTGATCTCGATCATCCTCTCGCTGCCGCTGGCGATGCTGGCGGCGCGGCGGGCAGATCGCGTGGTCGATCACGTGATTCGCGTCACCGGGATGGTGACGATCTCGATGCCTGCTTTCTGGCTCGGCCTGCTGCTGATTCTGGTATTTGGCCTGTCGCTCAAGCTGTTCCCGATCTCCGGCTGGGGCGACGATTTCGTCGGCCATTTGCGCTATCTGTTCATGCCCGCGCTGGTGATCGGCCTGTCGATGTCGCCGATCCTGATTCAATCGCTGCGCGCCTCGCTGCTCGACGTGCTGCGCGCCGAGTTCATCGAAGCGGCGCGCGCCAAAGGACTCAGCCCTAACCGCATCATGATCCGTCACGTCCTGCGCAACGCCCTGATCCCGGTGATCACGGTGCTGGCGGTCAACGTGGGTTGGCTGATCGGCGGCAGCGTGATTGTCGAGAACGTCTTTTCGATCCCCGGCATCGGTCGCTTGCTGGTGCAGTCGGTCTTGTCGCGCGATTACCCGACCATTCAGGGCTTGACGCTGGTCTTCGGGATTCTGGTGATTTTCGTCAATTTGCTGGCCGATTTGAGTTATGCGGTGATTGACCCGCGAGTGAGCTATCAATGAGCGCTGCGACCGAAAATCTGCCCATGATTCTCAAGCCGCGCTCGCGTTGGAGCAGTTGGCGCGCGACCGTCGCGGGCTGGCCGACGGGCATGAAAATCGGCGTGATTATCCTGATACTCGTCGCGCTGGTCGGCATTTTCGCGCCCGTGCTGACGCCCTACAACCCGATCATTGGCGATTTCTCCAGCGCGCTGGTGCCGCCCGGTTGGGCGCACCCGTTTGGAACGGACAATCTCGGTCGTGACGTGCTGTCGCGCGTGATCTACGGCGCGCGGATCGACCTCGAAATCGGCTTCATCGCCACCTACGTTCCCTTCGCCTACGGGATCATTCTCGGCGCGATTGCCGGGTACGTCGGCGGTTGGTTCGATACGGTGTTGATGCGCATCGTCGATATTGCGATTGCCTTCCCATTTCTGGTGCTGATCATCGTCATTCTGGCGATCCTCGGCCCCGGTATTCAGAATATGTATATCGCCGTGTTTCTGGCGGGCTGGACGATCTACGCGCGCCTCGCTCGCGCCGAGATGCTGGTGATCCGCGAGCAGGAATATATGCTGGCGGCGCGAGCGCTCGGCTATGGCAAGCTGCGGATTATCTTCCGACACGCGCTGCCCAACCTGATTCAATCCTCGATTGTCTTTTCGATGTCCGATTTCGTGCTGAACATCCTGCTCGCCTCGGCGTTGAGTTACTTCGGCATCGGCGTGCAGCCGCCTGCGCCGGAATGGGGCGCGATCATCAACGATGGGCGCGACTATCTGCTGCAAGCGTGGTGGATTTCGACGCTCCCCGGCATCGCGGTGATCATCACGGGTGTGGGCGTCAGCTTGATCGGCGATGGCCTCGGCAAAATTCTAGGACAGCGGAATGGTTAATCCGTCCCCAATATCAGCACAACCGCTCCTGAGCGTCGATCACCTGACGGTCGAACTGCGTACCGGAGCAGGTACGATTGCTCCGAGCAAAAACGTAACCCTCTGGGTCGATAGCGGCAGGACGCTCGGCATCGTCGGCGAATCCGGCAGCGGTAAATCGGTCTTGTGCCGCTCGATCCTGCGCCTGATCCCGTCGCCACCCGCGCACGTCGTCGGCGGTGAAATCACGTTCGAGGGGCGCAATCTGCTGGCGCTCTCCGAGCGCGAGATGCAGGCGATTCGCGGCGTCGAGATCGGCATGATCTTTCAAGACCCGATGACCGGACTCAACCCGGTGCTGACGGTGGGTGACCAGATCACCGAAGGCTTGCGCGTCCATAAAGGGACGAAGAAGCAGGAAGCGCGTGACATTGGTATTCAGCTACTCAAGCAGGTCGGCATCCCCAGCCCGGAGCAGCGCTTCAACGAGTATCCGCATCGCTTGTCCGGCGGGATGCGCCAGCGCATCGTGATTGCGATGGCGATGGCCTGCAAGCCGAAACTCCTGTTGGCGGACGAGCCGACCACCGCGCTCGACGTGACGATTCAGGATCAAATCCTCGCGCTGATGCTGCAATTGCAGGAAGAATTCGGCATGTCGATCATTCTCGTCTCGCACGACATGGGCGTGGTCGCGGAGACGACCGATTGGGTCGCGGTGATGTACGCGGGGCAGGTGATGGAGTTGGGCAAAACCGAGGACATTTTCCGCAATCCCAAGCATCCGTATACCGTCGGCCTGCTCAACTCGATCCCACGCATGGAAAGCAAAGCCGAACGTCTGATCCCGCTGCAAGGCCAGCCGCCCAATCTGCTCAAGCTGCCGAAGGGCTGTCCGTTTGCCGAGCGCTGCCCGGTCGCTACACCCGACTGCGCCGAAACCCCCATCGCGCTGCGCGAAGTCGCGCCGGGGCATCAGAGCGCCTGCCTGTATCCAGAGCGAGTGATGGC
>DASZXN010000433.1:0-17268 GCA_035545875.1 Phototrophicaceae bacterium | reverse complement strand
CGTCGGGATCACAGAAGCGCCCGACGCACAGGAAGATGTGTCGTCGGTAGGCGGACATGGTTGGCTTCGCCACTGGTGGATTCATTTGAGCGCTTCCACCAGATCGTACAGCGAGTCGTACTGCTCGACTTCGCTGCCGCGAATCAATCGCCAATGGGGAGGGACGACTTCGACCAGCGCGACCCCATTGTCTCCGACCGCGAATCCGGCGCGTTCGAGAGCGCGGCGCGTCCAGAGCGCATCCAGCCCCGTGCCAATCACGCTGATCTGTCCCTGTGGTGCACTGCTGAGGCGGAATGCCCCGGTTTGTGCGTCGAACGTCACGCCTTCGGATTGGAAGGCGGCTGCAAACGCGCCGCTCAAGACCAAATCCTCCGGCGCGCCGACCTGCAACGGCTGGCCGCTCGCCAGCAGCCAGATGCGATCCGCTGTGCGCAGCGCCAGATCGAGATCGTGGGTCGAGAGCAGGATCGCGCGGCGGCTCTCGTGAGCAAGGCGGCGCAGCAACTGCATGATCTCGACGCGGCGCGGCAGGTCGAGGAAAGCGGTCGGTTCGTCGAGGATCAGTAAAGCGGGTTCCTGCGCCAGCGCCCGCGCGATCATGATCTTCTGACGCTCGCCGTCGCTCAGTTCGCCGATGTGCCGATCCACCAGCGCCCGCGCGCCCACGTCGGCAATCGCCTGGCGAATGACCGCTTCATCGTGCGCCGTCAGCCGACCTGACCAGTCGGTATAGGGATGACGACCCAGCGAGACCAGCGTATAGGCAGTGAGCAGGCCGGGGTTGACGCGCTCGGTCAGCACGACGCTCAAGCGCTGTGCCCGTTCGCGGGCAGGGAGGCGGTGCACATCGTCGCCCAGCAGCGTAACGCTCCCATGAATGGGAGCCTGAATTCCGGCGAGCGTGCGCATCAGCGTCGATTTGCCCGCGCCATTCGGCCCGATCAGGCAGACCAGTTCGCCCGCGCGCAGGTTCACGTCGATCTTGTCAGCGATGACGCGCGGTGGGTAGCCAACCGCCAGATTGTGCGTTTGCAGAATCGGCGGATCATCCAACAAAAAACCCGCCGGGCGGCGGGAATCAAGCGTAATTGCCACGCCCGTTCCCCTCTTTCCACGAAGGTGAAACCGAACTTTGATCGACGGCGGGCATTCGGGCTAAGTTCATTTGCAAGAGCGCAAACAGTCATTTGCGCCAACAAATGCCAGGTGCTTGGCTTTAGCCAAGTACACATCCGCTGCGGGACAGCGCCGGATTTCCACCGGACTTCCCCCATCCGTCTCATGTCAAGATAGCATGGATGTGCCTGAAAGTCAAAATGGATCACGATAGAATGTGTAAGGGCGACCTGCCAAATCGTCCCTATGTTAACGTGAATTATGGGTAAGCCTCAGGCGAAACAGGTTTTTCCCTTGTAGGGGCACGACATGTCGTGCCCCTACGGTGAAAATCCTCGCTCAAAATGGTTATGTATAACTGGCGTTATGTTAGTTTCACGACGGAGGAACTATGACGGTTGACGCCGCGTTTATGCACTTCCCTGAACTGACCACCGCGCGCCTGCGCCTGCGCGAACTGCGCCCCTCCGATGCGGAAGCGTTGTTCGCCATCAAATCCGATTTTGAGGTGACCCGGCATTACAGTTCGGAGCCGCACCAATCGGTGAACGACAGCCTGACGTGGATCGAGAATCGGCTGGTGAATTATCAAAAACACGACTCGCTGGTCTGGGCAGTCACGCTCAAAGACGAGGATCGGCTGATCGGCGACTGCTTGTTCTGGCATTTTGATTTCGCATCAGGCTGCACAGAAATCGGCTATGAACTACACCCGGCCTATGTGCGTCAAGGGATGATGACGGAAGCCGCCTCAGCGGTGATCGCCTTTGGCTTCGAGCAGCTCGATCTGCATCGAATTGAAGCAGATGCGTCCCTGGAAAATGCGGCGTCCAATCGGCTCCTGCGCAAGCTCGGCTTTACGCTCGAAGGCACGCTGCGCGAGCGGCATTTCTTTCGTGGGCATTATCACGACGAATGCTATTACGGCTTGCTCAGGGACGAATGGGGCGGCGCTAGCTGACGTGCGTGATCAGGCTGATCAGCGTTTCTTTCGGGTTAAGTTTGAGCTTGCCGGAGGGAATGCCCGTCGTCTCGTAGGAACGCACGCGCTGATTGGTAGCAATCCATAGGGAAGCATCGGGCGTCCACAGGGCGACGCTTTGCAAATCGCGCTTCGGGAACATCTTGGTGCCCGCGTCTTGCAGTTCATCCGTCTGCGGGATGTTGGCAGCGCGCAGGTGCATGATCGTGCCGTCCGCGCCGATGAGCAGGAATTGGGCGCTGCGCTCAACTGCGAAAACGGCGATCAACCGGTCGTCCTTGTCGAGCTTCATCAGGCGGCCTTCCTGCGCTTCTTGCAGCAGCGCCATTGGCAGGCGCACGACCCGCCCGGTCGTGTTGAAGGCAATGACTTGCGACCCAACGCCGATCACGCTGAACGGATCGCCCTTGATGCGCTGGGGGTGATAGCCCATCGGCGTTTCGGTGCTGCTGATCAGAAACTCGCCTTTGAAAGCCTTGAAGTAACCGGTCGTGCTGATCAGGGCGGCGGGCGCGTTCGGCTTGATCAGTGTCCAGCGCGCGATGCCGCTGACGTACTCCGAGCCGAACGCGTCGGCGTGAAAGCTCTCGGTTTCGGCCAGCGTCAGGCCGAGTGTTTCCAGCGTCGCCAACTGCTGCACCGACTTGAGAAACAGGTGATATTCCGAGGTCATGATCAGAATTTGCTCGTCGGCAGCGGCGCTGATCATCAGCGGCGCGGCGATCCCGGCCTGATCAGGCGGTTTCAGCGAAGCATGAACCTTGCCGTCGCTGGCGAGCGCGACGACTCCGCTCGCGCCGGGGTTGTCGGCGCGTGATTCGGTCAGCGTGACGTACTTCTTCAGCACCTCGAAATCGACCGCCACGTCGCCCACTTCCGGCGACTCGCTTTCCTCGAAATCGCTGCTGCGATAGACCTTCGCGTCAATCTCGCCCGCTTCGATGCGATGGGCGATGATGCCCAGCCCGGAGGTCACGCTGCTGAAGGTGTCCACCGCGCGGACTTTCTCGCGTCCGAAGCGCGTTTCGAGCATGTTGACGAAAGCCGGAATCTGCGACGAGCCGCCCGTGCGGATCACCACGTCAATGTCGTCGGGCTTGATCTCGGCCTCACGCAGCAAATTGTCGAGATAATCCTCGATCAGCCGCGTTTCCGGGCCAATGATGCCCTCGAACTCGAAGCGCGTGACCGGTTCCGCCACGTCGAAGCCCTGACCTTCGAGCCGGATAGACGCGCGCTCGCTGGCGGACAACTGGCGTTTCGCGCCTTCCACGATGTCGAACATTTTGAGGCCGTAGCTGCTTGAGACGAGGTTGCGCAGCGCGCGAATCATCTGCGGGCGCTGCGCCGTCTGCTCGATCCGCTCGATCTGGGTGAACAGGTCGGGACGTTGAAGCTGTAACATCTCCTGCCAGTTGGCGAAGGCTTCGTAAAAGCTGCTCGGCACCGGGAGTTTCTGTCCGCCTGTGCGATAGAACGTCCCTTCACCAAAATGCTTGGGTAAGCGCGCGCGCGCCAGCTTCGAGTCGAACACGTCGCCTGCAATCGGCACGCCGCCTGTTGCTATGACCGCGCGCGTTTTCGGATCGCCGACGCGCAGCACGCTGATGTCGAGCGTGCCACCGCCGAAGTCGAATACCAGCACGATTTGCGCGCGGTCGATGGTCGATTCGTAGTGGTAGGCGGCGGCAATTGGCTCGTATTGCAGATAGACTTCCTCGTATCCGGCGCGAAAGGCGGCTTTGAGCAGGCGCTCACGAGCGAGCGCATCGGCGCTGGGATCGAAGGCGAAGCGCACCGGGCGACCGAGCGCGATTTGCTTGACTTCCTGCTGCAACTGCGCTTCGGCGCGCTGCTTTGCCATATACAGGTACAGCGCAACAATATCTTCGAGGAAGTAGAAATGCGACTCGACCATCGTGCCGAGGTAGTCGAGCGAGGAGAGCGCCGTCTTGAACGAGACGAATAATCGCCCCGGCGAGAGCAGGTCTTTGTCGATGTACACATCGCGGTAGAAGGTCGGCAGTTCGGCGGCGGTCACGGCGATCTCGCCGACGTGGACGCGGCTGATGTTGACGGGGCGATTGAGGTTCTGGGCGAAGTAGGTATCAATCGCTTCACGCCCAATGTAGAACTGGCGGTCGTTGGTGATGTAGAGGGCGGTGCGCGCAATCGTGTTGCCGTCGATGGGGATAATTTGCAAGCGCTGACCGTCATAAGTGGCGATGCCCGAATTGGTCGTGCCGAAGTCCATGCCGATGATCATTGAGCATTCTCTTCCACTAAACCGGACAGCTTTCTAATGCGTCATGGGTGGACGTGTGTGATTGATGAGGGTTCAGGGCGGACAATTATAGCGCGAATGGCAGGGTAGAAAAGGGGGAATCAGAAAATACAAAAGATTCAACGCAAAGGCGCAAAGGCGCAAAGGCGCAAAGGTAAAATAGGTTCAAAGAAGATTTGCTCAGAATGCTTTGTGCTTGCGCACCAAAGGCACGCCTTTTTAAGTAATCGGTTCGGGTTGGCGCAGACGACGCAAGGGCGAGAACAGAATCCACAGAAACGCGGTCAGCGAACCGATCATGCCGATGATCAATGTGGGTATTAACCCAATTACCGAACCGAGCAATCCGCCGATCAGTGCTCCGAGCGGCAGAAGACCTAGCGTGAGGAAAATCTCGGTCGCGTCGTAGCGTCCGAGCAGCCGACCCGGGATGGCAGCCTGCGCGAAGCTCATGTCCGCGATGTTGTAGGTCGTGTTGCCGAACCCGCCGATCAGCGCCTTGAGCGTCATCAGGGCGAGCGCCAGTGCCGGGAAGAGCGCCGCGAGCGGAAAGGCAAGCCAGCCGACGCCGATCAGCAGTGCGCCGACCAGCAGCAAGCGACCGAGGCCGTAGCGCTTTGCCAGCCGATTACTCAGGAAGGCGGCAGCCAGTCCGCTAACGCTGCCGACGGCGTAGTACAGGCCATAGAAGATCGGCGACAAGCCCAACTGCCGTGTGATGTACAGTACGAACAGCGCATCGTGAATGCCGCCGAAGAAATTGAGCGTCAGCGCTGAGAGCGCCAGCGGACGAATCAACGGATTGCGCACGACCAACTCCAGCCCCTCACGGATTTCGCGCCAAAGATGCGGTTGATCGCTGATCGGAGGCGGTGCTTCATCCAGACTGAGGCGGCGCAGGAAAAAGGCTGAAACCAGAAACGAGAGTGAATCAGCAGCAATTGAAATCGGCGCGGTCAACACCTGTATGAATGTTCCCGCGAGGCCGGGACCGATAATCTCCGCGAGTGAACGGCTGGTTTCCAGCTTGCTGTTGGCTTCGGGCAGACGGTCACGCGCAACCAGCGCGGGCAAAAGGGCGTGATAAGCCACCTCGAACCAGAGCGCGCACACGCCGCTCAGGAAGGCGACGACGTAAAGATGCGCCAGCGTCAATATGCCGAGGATCGCCGCCAGCGGAATAGTGCCGAGGACGAGCGCTTGTCCCAGATCAGTAACGATCAGGATGCGGCGGCGCGGCAGGCGATCCACCCCACGCGCCGACGAACAGACTCAACAGGGCAGGGAGGGTCGAGGCAGTCGTGAGCAAGCCCATTTGCGCAGGCGTGGCTTTGAGGATTAGTGCGGCTGTCAGCGGAAGGGCGAGTGATGTGATCTGCGAGCCGAACAGCGAGATCGTTTCGCCTGTCCAGAATTTGAGAAACTCGCGCTGCTGCCACAGTCCGCCAAGACGCACAACCCCGCCTTTGTCGCCTGAAATGAGCCATATTGACCCATTCTAGAGCGATCTGGCAGATTAGCGCAAGCGCGGATCGAACAGATCGCGCAGGCCGTCGCCGATGAAATTGAAGGCGATCACGAGGATCGCGATGGCAAGGCCGGGGAACAGCCACGTCCACCATTGATCGAAGTAGTCGATGCCGACGGCGACCATGCGTCCCCACTCCGGCGAGGTCGGCTCTGGCCCCAGACCGAGGAAGCTCAACCCGGCGAAGGTCAGGATCGCGTTGCCAATGTCGAGCGTCGTCAGGATCACCGTTGGCGCGAGGCAGTTGGGGAGAATTGTGCGAAAGAGCATGTAAACGCGCGATGCGCCAAGCGTCTGCGCCGCTTCGACGTATTCCTTCGTCTTGACCTGAAGCACCAGCCCGCGCACGAGACGCGCATATCCCGGCCACCAGACAATCACCAGCGCGAGAATCGCGTTGCGAATCTGCGGGCCGAGCGCCGCCGTAATCGCCATCGCCAGAATGATCGTCGGGAAAGCCATGAACAGCTCGGTCAGGCGCATGATGATCTCGTCCCAGACGCCGCCGAGATAGCCTGCGACCGCGCCAACGAGCGTGCCGATCACGCTGCCGATGAGAATGACCGAAATGCCCGCCGGAATCGTGATCTGCCCGCCGTAGAGTACGCGACTGTAAATGTCGCGGCCAAGCTCGTCCGTACCCCAGAAATGATCGGGACTCGGCTTGCTCAGGCGTGCCGAGACGTTCTGATCGAGCGGCTGATAGGGCGCAAGCACGGGCGCGAAGATCGCCGCGAGAATCCAGACGATCACGACGACGAGACCCAGCACCATCGCCGGGTTTTTACGCGCCAGATAGAGGATGCGCCGCGCTCTAGGCTGCCCGGATGCGCGGGTCAATGAAATAGTAGAGGATGTCAACGATTAAATTCACCACGACGTAGATAAAGGCGATTAAGATGCTCACCCCCATGATCGCTGGGAAATCCTGCGAGGTGGAGGCGCGAAACATGTAGCGACCAATGCCCGGCCAGGCGAAGATCGACTCGGTCAGCACCGCGCCGGAGAGCAGGCTGCCATACGATAAGCCAATCACGGTGACAATCGGCAGCAGCGCATTCGAGAGGCCATGCCGGAGGACGACGATCCGCTCACGCAGACCTTTGGCGCGCGCCGTGCGCATATAATCCGCGCCGAGCACGTCGAGCATCGACGAGCGGGTGACGCGGCTGATCAACCCGGCGATGTACAGCCCCAGCACGAGACTGGGGAGGATTAGGTGCGAGAAAGCATCGCGGAAGGTGTTCCACTGACCCGCGATCAGGGCATCGACCGTGAACAGTCCGGTGACGTTCGGCGGCGGCGACAGGCGCACGTTGAGCCGACCGATCCCCGGCACGATATTCCATTGACCATGCAGCACCGAGAGGCCGATCAGCGCCAGCACGAACACAGGCACGCTCACGCCGATCAGTACGATGGTGCGGACGACGAAATCAATCGGGCGGTTGCGCCAGACGGCAGAGACGAGACCAATCAGTACACCGATCACGATGCCAAAAACCGTGCCGACCGTCGCTAGTTCAATCGTCGCCGGGAGAAACTGCGCAATATCCTGTGCCACCGGGTTGTGCGTCTTGATCGACGTGCCGAAATCGCCATGCAGCAGATTGTTCAGGTAGATCAGATACTGCTCGACTGGCGATTTGTTCAGCCCCCATTTCTCGCGGAAGGCTTCGACTGCCTGCGGATTGTTCAACTGGTTCGAGGGCAGGTTCGCGTTGATTGGGTCAGCAGGGACGGCGTTGGCGATGATGAACGCGACCAACGTGATCCCCAGCAGCAGCGGGATCACGAACAGCACGCGGCGCAGCATGTAGCGATACAAAGGCATTTGGAAGCCTAGTGAACGTGTAGGGGCACGGCGCGCCGTGCCCCTACGATGCCATGCGGAAATTGATGCGAACGAATTACGACGTGCGGCTCAACAGCGCGAGGTCGATCAGCCACTGCGGATTATAGTAGTAGCCCGTGATGTTGCTCTGGTAAGCCGTCTGAACGTTCGGCTGGAGGAACGGTGCCCAGGGGCCGCTCTGCTGATAGTACGCCTGAATCTTGTCGAAGATGTCGGCGCGCTTGGCCGGGTCGGATTCGGTCTTGGCCTGATCGCGCAGGGCGAGGATCGTCTGGTCGGCGTTCTTGTCCGTCCAGTTGGCGCGCAGACCGACAGCGCCGCCGGGCAGGAACGAAATGGTGTCGAACGGGTCTTCCACGTCTGGCCCCCAGAACCAGTAGCCGAAGCCTTCCTTGCCGTTGCGATAGTCGTCGAGCGCGACCTGAAGTTCCTTACCATCAAGCGTCACGTTGATGCCAACGGCCTTGAGGTCGGCCTGAATCTTCTGCGCGTTGGCGCTCATATCGACACCCTGGAAGGTGAAGGTCGGGTAGTCGAGCGTGATGTCGAAACCGTTCGGATAACCCGCCTGCGTCAGCAGGTCTTTGGCCTTCGCCGTATCGGTCTGGAACGCTTTGTCCACGCCATAGGCATCAGCGATGCCGACGGCCATAATCGAGCCAGGGGTGATGCCGCCCCACAACTGCTGATAGCCCTTGTAGTCGAGCGCGTAGCGAATGGCAAGCTGAACCTTCGGGTTCGAGACCGGGCCACCCACGTTCGGGTCTTCGTTCATCAGCAGGAAGTGGACGATGTTGCCGGGCGAGCTGGTCACGGTGATGTCCGAGTCGCCTTCCAGGTCTTTGATCTGGTCGGAGGTCAGATCAAGCGCGATGTCAACGTCGCCTGACTTAAGCGAGGTTTCCTGAGTCGCGGCTTCCGGGATGTTCTGGATGATGATCTTGTCGAAATAGGGCGCGGTGCCCCAGTAGTTCGGGTTGCGCACCAGCACAGTCTCGACCTGCTTCGTCCAGTGATCGAGCATGTAGGGGCCGCTGCCCGCCGAATGGCTGTCGAGGTAAGCCTGTGCCTGATCGGTGGTCTTGGCGTCGTCGGCATCCGTGCCGCCGTTGGCCTTGACGACCGCCGCGTCTTCGACCTCGAAGAAATTGGTCGCCAAGTACGCGAGCAGCGCGGGAGTCGGCTGGCTGACGGTGATCGTTACGGTCTTGGGGTCAGTGGCGACCACGCTGGCGATATTGGCGGTCGTGTAGAGCGGCGCGGGGTTGCCCTGAACGTTCTTGAGGCGCAGGAACGAGAAGGCCACATCGTCCGCCGTGACCGGATCGCCGTTGGAGAACTTGGCGTCGCGCAGCGTGAAGGTGTAGGTCAGTTGATCGTCGGAGATTGTCCAACTGGTCGCCAGACGCGGTTCGATGCTGGCGGCGCTGTCCTTCGGGAAGGTCACGAGCGTGTCGTAAGTATCCTGATTGACGATACCGGTCGTCTGCGTGTAACCACGCGCCGGGTCAAGCGAGTCGGTGCTTTCGGCGTGGCCGACGACCAGCACCTTGTCACCGCTGTCCTGCGCCTGAGCAATGCCCACTGTCAGCAGAACAAGTATGGCAACGAATGCTAAGTAACGAGCGATGCGCATCCTTTTTTACTCCTTCAGCAAAGACTCGATATTGATGAACATTACGAGTGAGCGATTGTATCTGTAACCCGTCTGACAAGCAAAAACCCACCTTAAGGGACGAGTAGCCCGATTATTTAAGCTTAAAATAAGGGGATTATCCCTTGACGGTAGGGGCACGACATGTCGTGCCCCTACAATACCTGTCATGAAGGGATAATCGCTTAAAATAATCGAAAAGCTTTGGCGCAAATTGACAAATAAGCCGAGCTTTTCGTCTCACCTTCGCGTCTTTCTTCAAAGCGAAACGAAGTTTCGCCTGCGCCTTTACGTTGAGTTTTCTCTGACCGTTTGTGGCACTATTCCGCTCTCGAACGGGGCATGGTATAGTCGCGCCAACTTTTCAGCCAATCCACAGGTGTATGCGATGACTTCTTACTCCGAGCGCATTCAACAGTTTCAGCAGATTATGGATGCTGACGCCGCCTTCCTGCCGATCTCGTCCGATCTGCAATATCTGACCGGCGTCCCGCGCGACGTGCCCAACTTCGGTGCGACCATTCACCCCGGCGCGTGGCTCGAAGGCGGTTGGTTCGCGCCGAACTATCAGCCTGTCGCCACGCTCTCACGCATGTCTGCGGAACTGAGCGGCATGGCGGATCGCGTCAAGGGCGTCGAGCTGCGCATCCTCGGCGACTGGGACGATCCGTCCAAGCTGGTCGCGCAGATTTTGCAGGGTTTCCATCTGCCCGCCAAGCCGCGCATCGCCGTCAGCGATTGGACTCCCGGCGAGACGATCATCCATCTGCAAGAGCTTCTGCCCGACGCGCAGTTCGTCTCCGCGACCCAACGGCTGCGCAAGTTGCGCACGGTCAAGTCCGAGGACGAGATCGACATTATGCGGCGCGCGGGCGCGCTGACCGAAAAAGCCTTTGCCGAAGTCCTCAAGCACCTCAAAATCGGTATGCTCGAACTCGACGCGATTGCCGAGGTCGATTACCAGATGAAGAAGCTCGGCTCGATTGGCCCGTCGTTCACCACGTCGATGTACAACAGCGGCCCCAACTACACGTTCATGCCCGGTGGCCGCGAGCGTTCGTGGACGCGCGTGATGAACGCGCCGATGGCGCTGCTCTTCGATTTTGGCGCGGTTTTCGAGGGCTACTGCTACGACTACGGGCGTACCGTCTCTTTTGGCGAGCCGACCGCTGAATTCAAGCGCATTCATAAGACAATCATGGACTCACAGGCCGCCGGGATCGCTATGCTCAAGGCGGGCGAGGCCACCTGCGAACAGGCCGACGCTGCCGCGCGCAAGGTGGTCGAGGACAACGGCTACGGAGCATTCTTCCGCCACCGGCTCGGTCACGCGATTGGCGTCGATGTTCACGAGCCGCCCTTCCTGACCAAAGGCAGCACGACGGTCTTTCAGGAAGGCATGTTGTTCACCGTCGAGCCGAGCATCACGCGGGAGCAGGACTTCGGCGCACGCATCGAGGACGTGGTGGTGGCGCGTCCCGGCGGTGGTGAGAAGCTCACCAATGGCTGGCAGGATTTGATCGTTGTCGAATAGGCAAACATTTCAAAACAGGAGAACCGCATGAATTACCGCCGTCTCGGAAAATCTGGCCTCAAAGTCAGCGAGCTTTCGTTTGGCGCATGGGTGACGTTCGGCACGCAGTTGGATGTCGATCACGCGCTCGCTTGCATGACCGCCGCCTACGACGCAGGCTGTAACTTCTTCGATAACGCCGAAGCCTATGCTGCGGGTGACGCGGAAATCGTCATGGGTGAGGCGCTTCAGCGCGCGGGCTGGTCGCGCGACAGCTTCGTGGTGTCGAGCAAGGTCATGTTCGGCTCGCAGAAGGGTGAACCGAAGCCGAATCAGTGGGGGTTGAGCCGCAAGCACATCTACGAAGCCTGCTATGATGCGATGGATCGGCTGCAAGTCGATTACCTCGACCTGTACTTCTGCCACCGGCCCGATCCTGAAGTGCCGATTGAGGAAACGGTGCGCATCATGACCGAACTGATCCAGCGCGGCGACATCCTCTACTGGGGTACGTCGGAATGGTCGGCGCAGCAGATTATGGAAGCGTACAGTGTCGCGCGACAGTACGGCTTGATCCCGCCGACGATGGAGCAGCCGCAGTACAACATCATGCACCGTACCCGCGTCGAGCAGGAGTACGCGCGCCTCTATGATGTGGTCGGGCTGGGCACGACGATTTTCTCGCCGCTGGCGGCAGGCTTCCTGACGACCAAGTACCTCAACGGCATTCCTGCCGATTCACGCGCCAACCTGCCCGGTTACGAGTGGCTCAAAGCGCAGTTGGACGGCGAGAAGGGTAAGGCGCGCATCGCGGCGATCAAAAAGCTCAACAGGATTGCCGAGGACATTGGCACCACGCTGCCGCGCATGGCGCTGGCCTGGTGCCTCAAGAATCCCAACGTCAGCACGGTGATTACAGGTGCGTCCAAGCCGGAACAGGTCGTCGAAAACATGAAGGCGATTGAGGTTGTCCCGCTGCTGACTGACGACGTGCTCCAGCAGATCGACGCCGTAACCGTAGACGACATTGGCATCGATTAGCTATTGATTGTCTGTGTCACGACCCAAATTTTGTAGGGGCGAGGCATGCCTCGCCCCTACATGACACCCACATTTTGTAGGGGCGCACGGCTGTGCGCCCATTTTTCATAGGTAATCACCAACCGTGAAATTCAGCCTGCGCTTCAACAACGATCTCCCTGTTTCGCAGTATGTGACGCTGGCTCGCGTTGCTGAAGCGGCTGGCTTCGATCAGTTCTGGGTTAGTCACGATCTGTTTCTGCGCAGCGCCCCGGTAATCCTGACGGCCATTGCTGCCGCCACCGAGCGGATCGAGATCGGCACGGGCATTGTCAACCCGTACACGATCAACCCGGCGGAAATCGCAATGCTGGCAGCCACGCTCGATGAAGCCTCGAACGGGCGCTTCAATCTCGGCATCGGCGCGGGCGCGAGCGAGTTTCTCAAGTGGATCGACATTCATCCCACCAAGCCGCTCACGGCGGTGCGCGAGAGCATTCTTGCCATTCGCCGTTTACTGGCCGGCGAGCGCGCTGAGTTTTCCGGTGAGTTTCTCCAGTGGGACGAGGAAGCCTATCTGCGCTTCGAGCCGCCGCGCCGCCACATCCCGATCTATGTCGGCGCGATGAGTCCCCATATGCTCCGGCTGATCGGCGAAGTCGCGGACGGCGGGCTGCCGCTGCTCTTTCCGCCGGAGCATTACTCGACGGTGCTGCCCTACATTCAAGCGGGCGCAGAGCGAGCAGGGCGGTCGCTCGCTGAGATCGACATCGCCGCCTGCATCTGGTGCGCAATTGGCGGCGAAGCCGACGTGGACGCGCTGCGCGACAAGATTGCCTATTATGGACATGCGCTCAGTCCGCTGATTTGGGATGAATTGGGCGTCACGAAGGAAGCATTTGCGCCGATTGAGCAGGCGATCATGGTCGAGCGCGACGTGGAGAAGGCGCGGCGCTTGGTCACGCCTGAGATGCTGCGCATCGGTATCACCGGATCGACCGATGACTTGATCGTGCGCATGGAGCATCTGGTCGATCTCGGCGTGCGCCATTTGAGCTTCGGCCCGCCGCTCGGTGCTGATCCGCTGGCGGCGATCAGCGCGATTGGCCGTGACGTGATTCCGCATTTTCGGGATCGGGGAAATTAACATGGATTTTGAACTCTACGATTTGCGCGTCACCGTCGTCTCGATTGAGGGGCGCTCAGTCTGCGGGATGCAGATTGGCGACAGCTTCGATCTGGTCGAGAGCAGCAAGCTGAAAATTCCGGCGGGCAAGCACTTCTGCATCTACGCGCTCAACTCGGTGATCCCGTTTCTCGCCGCCAAGCAGCGCGAATTAGCAGATAACGACTGGCTGGCGCGTGACTCGCTCATCACCTGCCCTGATCCCGAAGAACGGCTGGTCATGAAAATTGAGCGCATCAGCAAACGCACCCTCGACAGCGACGAACTGACATGAGACAAATCAGTATTGGCTTGCAAACCGACAAAACTCCGGCGGAATACGTCGCGCTGGCGCAGTTGATCGACCAGTACGATTTCGATGTCGTCAGCGTCTACTGCGATGCGCCATTTCAACCCAGTCACGCCGCGCTCCTGCTGATTGCTCCCTATTTGCATCGTGCGCGTCTCGGCCCCGCCGCGATTTCGCCTGCTCGCGTCCATCCGATTGACATTGCCTCGCAGACCGCCTTGCTCGCGCAGATTGCGCGCGGTGGTGTTTACGTGGGGCTGGCGCGCGGCGCGTGGCTGAAGGACTATGGCATTACCGAGTCGAGCAAGCCGCTTCAAGCGATCCGCGAGGCTGCTGACGTGATTCGCTACCTGCTGGATGGAAAAACGGGCGGCTACGAAGGCGAAATCTATCATCTCGCGCCGCACGTGCGCGCGCCCTATAAGCTGCCCAATCAGCCGATCCCGCTGTTGATCGGCACGTGGGGCAGGGCGCTCGGCAAACTCGCGGGCGAAATCGCCGATGAGGTCAAAGTCGGCGGCTCGGCGAACCCGGATTTCATCCCCGTGATTCGCCGCTACATCCACAACGATAAAGTTGGCATCTGCCTGGGCGCAGTCACGGTGATTGACGACGACCGCGACCGCGCTCGTGAAACTGCCCGCCGCGCTGTCGCGCTCTACGTGCAGGTTGTCGCCTCGCTCGACCCGACCGTCACGATTGATCCCGAACTGACCGCGCGCCTCAAGGAGTATCTGGATCGCGGCGAAGAAGCCGACGCCGCGCGGCTGATTTCGGATGATCTGCTCGACCGTTTCGCTTTCGCGGGTGACGCGAGCGACATCATTGCTCACTGCGAAGCCTCGTTCACGGCGGGCGCGACCCGCATCGAGTTCGGCACGCCGCATGGTTTACCATCGGCCAACGGCATCAAACTGCTGGGTGAAAAAGTTATTCCCGCCCTGCGAAAATCGCGCTGACGCCGCGTCTATCTTCTTAGCCCGGATATGTAGGGGCACGACATGTCGTGCCCCTACGACGATATGACGATTAGGAGGTCGATTTGGCTCACCTGTTTGAACCGTTCACGCTCAAGGGCGTTACTCTGCGCAACCGCGTCGGCGTTGCGCCGATGTGCCAATATAGCTGCGAGAACGGCCTGGCGACCAACTGGCATCTCGTCCACCTCGGATCGCGGGCGGTGGGCGGCGCGGCGGTCGTGATTGCCGAGGCGACGGCGGTCGAGGCGCGGGGACGCATCTCGCCGCAGGATTTAGGCATCTGGTCAGACGCACACGCCGAAGCGCTCGCGCCGACCGCCAAGTTCATCAAGGAGAACGGCGCGGTGCCAGGGATTCAACTGGCGCACGCCGGACGCAAGGCCAGCACCTATCGCCCCTGGGCAGGCAAGCACGGCGGCGTTCCTGACGAGGAGGGCGGTTGGCCGGTGATCGCGCCCAGCGCGATTCCCTTCAGCGACACCTATCGCCAGCCGAGCGCCATGTCGCTCGACGACATCCATGCGGTGCAGATGGCGTTCCGCGATGCGGCGGTGCGCGCGCTTGACGCAGGTTTCGAGTGGATCGAGATTCACGGCGCGCATGGCTATCTGATGCACGAATTCCTCTCGCCGCTTTCGAACCAGCGCACTGATCAGTATGGCGGCAGCTTCGAGAATCGGCTGTGCTTTGTCATTGAGACGGCGCGCCTCGTTCGTGCGGTCGTGCCGGAGCGTTTGCCGCTGACCATTCGCCTGTCGTGCAGCGATTGGGTTGAAGGCGGCTGGGATCTCGAGGGTACGGTTGAGCTGGCGAAGCGGCTCAAAGCGGAAGGCGTTGACCTGATCGATTGCAGCGGCGGCGGCAACTCGACCCGGCAGCAGGTTCCCAACAACGGCGGTTATCCTGGCTATATGGTTCCCTTCGCGGAGATGGTTCGGCGCGAGGCGGAAGTCGCAACGGCAGCGGTCGGCCTGATCAGTTCGCCGGCGCACGCTGACGAGATTATCCGTAATGACCGCGCCGATTTGGTGTTCTTCGCCCGTGAGATGCTGCGCGATCCGTATTGGCCGATTCACGCGGCGAAGGCGCTCAAGCAGGATGCGCCCGTCCCGCCGCAATATCTGCGCGGGTACTAGCGATCCGACATGTGGTGTACGGGCAGGGCTAAGCCCTGCCCCTACGATGCAACATGGGCTTGATTCTCTCATGCAACCTGCCTAAAGATGATTGGTCAGCCTATCCAATTGCGATGGCGGATAAAACGGTTTATCGTTTACCTTGTAATTTCTGACCAAACGAGCAGATCATGAATTCGCGCATGTTCAAGAAGTCGAAGAAGCAGAGTACCGAACAGTAGTCCGGGATTTTTCGCTTTCTGAACGCGCTCCATGAAGAAACGAACCGCCCGGAAGGGCGGTTTTTTGTTGCGGATGGTGATCAAGCTGAGGAATGGCACGATGTACGTCGAAACGCTCTTTGAACCCAAGAAGCAGCCCAAGAAGCCTGACCTCGCGTCTGGATAGTGGTGCTGCGCCCAAACCGTGTTGATGCGCCGCCGTCCAGACAACAAACTGGACGGCGGTTTTTGTTTGTATCAGTGAAGTTGAAAGTTAAAAGTCGAAAGTTAAAAGTCAGAAGCCACAGAGCGAACCTCTTTTAACCTTTAACTTTTAACTGGTTTAACCAGAAAGCTATAAGGAGAGCGATACCAATGATTACCTGTCCCGAATGTGAAGCCGACCTGACCCTGCCGAAGGGCGTGATGGAAAACGAACTGATCACCTGCCCGGAGTGCGGCGCGGAACTCGAAGTGATTAGCCTGAATCCGGTCGAGCTGGCGCTCGCGCCGGACGTTGAAGAAGATTGGGGCGAATAGTCGATGCGCGTCGCCATCCTGATTACGCTGCTGCGCCCGGAAGAAAAGCTGCTCGTCTCCGGCTTTCAGGCTCAGGGCATCGAGCCGGACGTGATCCTCGACCGGGATTTGGACTTTGACATCAACGCCGGGGCGGAACAGTTGGCTCCGTCCGGCGTTCCCTGGCTGGACTATGATGTCGTGCTGGAGCGCTGTATCAGCACCTCGCGCGGGCTGTACGCGATGGCGATCCTCAACGGCTGGGGCGTGATCACCATCAACAATTATGCAACTGCCTCGGTTTGCGCCGACAAACTGCTGACCAGCCTTGCGCTGGCGCGGCACAGCGTTCCGCAGCCGGGGACGCGCCTCGCTTTCACCCCCGAAAGCACGATGGACGCAATCCAGAAGGTCGGTTATCCGGCAGTCCTCAAGCCCGTGACCGGATCGTGGGGACGGATGCTCGCCCGCGTGACCGACGCCAACAGCGCCGAGTCGATCATCGAGCACCGCGAGACGCTTGGAGACTACAACCTCAAGGTCTACTACGTGCAGGAGTACGTCAACAAGCCGCAGCGCGACATTCGCGCGTTTGTGGTCGGCGACCGCACGATTTGCGCGATCTACCGCACGTCCGAACACTGGATCACCAACACGGCACGCGGCGGCAAAGCCTCGAACTGCCCAGTCACGCCCGAACTGAACGATCTGTGTGTCAAAGCGGCGCAGGCGGTCGGCGGCGGCGTGCTGGCGATTGACGTGTTCGAGACGCCGGAGGGCGGTCTGCTCGTCAACGAGATCAACCACACGATGGAGTTCAAGAACAGCAGCGCGCCGACGGGCGTCGATATTGCGGGCGAAGTCGTCAGGTACGCCATGTCACAAGCGCGGGTGCAAGCATGACTTCGGTCGGAATAGTTGGCGGCAGCGGCTACACGGGCGGCGATCTGCTGCGCCTGCTCCATTTCCACCCCAACGTCGAACTCACGCAGATCACCAGCCG
>DASZXN010000432.1:0-3401 GCA_035545875.1 Phototrophicaceae bacterium | reverse complement strand
CTTCGACAGCATGAGTGCCTGATTATCGGTGTTGATGGCGATAAATTCGACGCCGCCCAACCCCTCGGCAATCATCCGGTTCACCGCATTATTTCCGCCGCCACCGACACCAACCACCTTGATCTGCGCGAAGTTCTCGCCGGGTGTAAGCATATCCATATAATCAGCCCTTCCTCAAAAAGTCCCCACCTAACATGAGCGCCAGATTAATTACTCTATTGTATGCGCAACCTTTATGTGCGCAACCATTTACCTTTCGTCGTCGGGTAATAGCCTACGGAAAAATCCACTCAGCAACCCGCCGAACCTCACCCCCGACTCGGAACCATTGCCAACGCGCTGGGGCTGGACGGCGGATTCCATCTGGAGGCCGAGACGAAGTAACCCCACGCTGGTGCTGAAGGCCGGGCTGCGCAGCGTATCCGCCATGCCTGTCATTTTCTCCGGTTTGGCGATGCGTACCGGGCAGCCAAGAATTTCTGCCGCCACTTCGCGAATACCCGGAAGCTGCGCGCAACCGCCCGTTAGCACGACCCCCGCGCGCAATAAACCATCATAACCGGATCGCTTGATTTCCGCCTGTACCATTTCGAACAGCTCGGTGACGCGCGCCTCGATCACCATCGCCAGATCGCTGTGCTTGACCTCGATGGGCATCCCCTCGCCAAACGGCTGCACCAAAAAGGTTTCCAGCGAGCTGACTTCGTGCTGCTGCGCGTGCCCGTATTGCAGCTTGATCGCTTCGGCTACGTCAAAGGGTACGTGCATCCAGTGGGTGATGTCATTAGTGATTAAGTCACCGCCCACCGAAATCACCGCCGAATGCCAGACCGTGCCTTCGATGAAGATCGCCAAATCAGTCGTGCCGCCGCCAATATCGATCAGCACCGCGCCGCTCTCGCGCTCCTGCTCGGTCAGCACGATGTCGCCAGATGCCAGCGGATTGAGAATGAAGCGATCCGCGAACACGCCCGCCGACTGAACCGCCTGCTCCAGATTGGCAATACTGGTCGTCGCCACCGTGATGATGTGGACTTCACATTCCAGCCGGAAGCCGTGCATTCCGATTGGACTGCGAACGTGATCGCTGCCGTCAATCGAATAGCTGCGCGGGATGACGTGCAGGACTTCGCGGTTGTGTGGGATGGCAATTGCCCGCGCCGCTTCAATCGCCTTGTCGAGATCGTCCGGGCGCACGCCGCGATTCTGGACGAGGCCAATCGCGCCCCGGCTGTTAATCGAGGCCGTATGGCTGCCCGCCACACTCACAAACGCCCGGCTGATGTCGTAGCCGCTGCTTTTTTCCGCTTTATGCACCGACGCCGAAATCACGGCGCTCAACTGCGCGATGTCGGTCACGGAGCCTTTTTTCATGCCCCGGCTCGGCTCAATGCCGACGCCGACGACGAAAATCTCGTCCGGGCGCACCTCGCCGACGATGGTGCAAACCTTCGTCGTGCCTACGTCAATGCCAACTACGAGATCGTTCATAGCTCGAATTTAACGTCCTGAGAGAACGGAATAATAGGGAGCGCTGGGCGTATCGACGTTGATGACGTTGGGCACGATACTGCGTGTTTTCAGGCTGGCGACCAGCGCGTTGTAGATCAGCACCTTGTCGGCCATGTCTGTGCCTGTCCCCAGCCAGGCTTCCCATCCCCGCTGATCATTGTACCCCAACCCATAGTCTGGATGGTAGCGCAAAACCTTGACGTTGGGCAGCAGCGACTGTAACTGAATCGCCCCTGTAACAATTTTGGGATCAATGCTCGCGCCAACTTTCCCGGTCACCGAGCTATCGACCTGCACCGTGAGCAGATCAGAGCGATTCTCGCGCTGCTTCATCACTTCGCCCTGCAAATCGATCCAGCTTGCCGTGCCAGCCTGCTCCCAGACGAGCGCGGGCTGCCGCTCAGTGATGATGATCTGCACCATGTTCGGCGGCCAACCGACGCGCACCTGCGCGTCCGCGACCGTTGGTGAGCGCAGAATGTCGGCGCGCACCTGATCGGGATCGACCCAGAAAATATGCTCGTTGGTGATGTTGGTCAGCGAGAAAATCTCGTCGCTCGACATATAGTGCAGGCCGCCGACGGCGATGCTGTGAACGTAGAACGCATCCGACGAGAAGAACAGCGCCAGCACGCCGAGCAGCATCAGCACCAGCAGGCCGCTCACCAGCCGCCAGGGAATCGAAATTCGTCCGCGTACCGCCTGCTGCACGGGTGCGCGCTCGACCTCCGGCGCTGTTCGCCCGCGCCAGATCGCTGGTGCGCGCGTTGAGCGTTGAGTTTCGCGAAGCTTAGAAGTCATGTTCAGCCTGAACAGAACACCATCCGCTCATCATAACACGATTGTACTCAAATCAGCCAGCGACGGATGATCAATGCAGCGTTAAAAGAGGCGGGCTAAAATCCCAATTTTATCTTTATATTTTATTGTTTATTAATATTTATGAACCACTAACTCATGAACCCCTCGCCAATACACTCAACCTCCGTTTCCAGCAGCACGCCCGTCTGCTCGTGAACAGCTTCGCGCACCCGCTCGATCAGCCGGAAATAATCGGTCGCCGTCGCGTCGCCCGTGTTGATGAAAAAGTTGGCGTGAATGGGCGAAACCTGCGCCGCGCCAATCTGCGCGCCTTTCAGCCCGCACACCTCGATCAGCCGCCCCGCGTAATCACCGGGCGGATTCTTGAAGATGCTGCCGAGGCTCGCGCCGGGCGGCTGGGTGCGCTTGCGGTGCGTGATGAACTCCTCCATACGCGCGTTGATCGCCGCCGGGTGGTCAGAAGTCAGGTTGAGCGTCGCCATCATCACCAGAAAACGGCGATCCGGCCTCCCCTTCAGGCTGGATGAGCGATAAGCGTAAGCGAGGTCGGCGTTCGTGAGCATCTGCGTGCCATGCTCGGCATCGACCAGCACGGCGCTGCGCAGGCACGAAGCCATGTCGCCGCCGTGCGCGCCTGCGTTGTTGACGACTGCCCCACCAACCGTCCCCGGCACACTGACCGCCCACTCGAAGCCTGCCAGCCCTTTCGAAGCGCACTTGCGCGCCAGAATCGTCAGCGACGTGCCTGCCGTAACTGTCACCGTGTTGGCGACTGTGCCAGTCGCTTCGTGAAAGGCTGCTTTGCTCACCCGATTGATCACGACCAGCCCGCGAAAGCCGGCATCGCTGATCAGCACGTTCGCGCCGCCGCCAAGCACCCGCACCGGAATACCTTCGCGCCAGGCCGCGCGGACGACCTCGCTCAAGTGCTCATTCGAGTCGCGGGCGACGTACAGGAAATCCGCCGGGCCGCCCAACCGCGCAGCGGTATATTTCGCAAGCGATTCATTGCGTAATAGTTGAAAATCTGCAAGCATAGGAACTCGATACCCAGCGTAGAATCAATC
>DASZXN010000431.1:0-8119 GCA_035545875.1 Phototrophicaceae bacterium | reverse complement strand
GCAGCGGCAGCGGCACTTCGGTGAAGATGAAGTAAGCGGCTAAACTGCTGCCAATCGGCTCCATCTGCGTGGCGATGCCGACAAAGGTCGCGGACAGGTATTTCACCGAGTAGTTGAACGACGAATGCCCGATCAACTGTGGCACGAGCGCCAGCAGTACGAGCATGAAATAGGCTTTCGGCGTGTAACCTGTGATCGGCGTGCCGTTGATCAGCACCAGCAGCAGCAGGAAGATCGCCGCGAAGCTGTAGACCAGCCAGATATAGGGAATCAGGGATAATTCGCTGCGCAGCTTGCGTCCGATCACGAGGTAGATGGCGAACGCGACCGCGCCCGCCAGCGAAAGCATTGCGCCGAGGGTAGGCGCGGAATCCACGCTCGTACTGCTGCCGCTGCCCGCCATGCCAATGATCAGGCCGCCAGCGAAGGCCAGCGCCAGCCCAACGGCGACCAATCGGCGTAACTGCGCGCGCAGAAAAACAACCTCAAACAACGCTGACCAGAGCGGGCTGGTTCCTACCAGAACCACGCTGATCAAAACGCTGGTGTAAGCCAGCGACGCGACCCACGTGGCGAAATGGATCGCCAGAATCAGGCCGGACGCGGATGCCAGCAGCACATCGGTACGCGTGAGTTTAGCGATTTCGGCGCGATGTCCGCGCAGGGCAATCGGCGTCAGGATAATTGCCGAAAGTGCCAGCCGTCCGGCAGCGATGAAGTCCGAGGGCATCCCGTCCCCCTGCGCGATGCGAATGAAAATCGCCGCCAGTGACGCGGCAGCAACGCCGACGAACAGGATCGCGTAAACGCGCGTGGGCGTCTGGGTTTTCGTCAGCGACATCGCCTCTCCTCAGGATGACAGCTTCAATCTTAACAGTTGATGAAAGCCTGTACAAAAGGATGGTTTTTCCAGAGTGGACTGTGGCAAACCTATCGGCGCGTGTTACAATAAGTCTCGCTGCTATAAATGACGATAAAGGAGAAAGCGGTCATGGCATTTGAAGTTCCACCTCTGCCTTATGACAAGAGTGCGCTCGAACCGAGCATCGACGCGCAGACGATGGAAATCCATCACGACAAGCACCACGCTGCCTACGTCAATAACCTGAACAAGGCGCTCGAAGGCCATCCTGACCTGCAAAGCAAATCGGTCGAAGACCTGCTCAAGTCGATTGACAGCCTGCCCGAAGGCATCCGCACGGCGGTTCGCAATAACGCGGGCGGTCACTCAAATCACACCATGTTCTGGCAGATTATGGGGCCGGGCAAGGGCGGCGCACCAACCGGCGCGCTGGCCGACGCCATCAACAAGGCGTTCGGCTCGTTCGACAACTTCAAGACGCAGTTTGCTGCTGCCGCTGCTGGACGTTTCGGATCGGGCTGGGCATGGCTGATCGCCGCGCCGGATGGCTCGTTGAGCATCTACTCGACTGCCAATCAGGACTCGCCGATCATGGAAGGCAAGAAAGCGATCCTCGGCCTCGACGTGTGGGAACATGCCTACTATCTCAAATATCAGAACCGCCGCCCCGATTACATCGCGGCATGGTGGAACGTGGTCAACTGGGATGAGGTTGCCAAGCGCTACGCGGCCTAGTAAATCAAAAGCCGCTTGAGTGCGTGCTGAGTTAAAAGCGTAAAAAAGGCTCGGCAGGCGAATGATCGCGCGGCGGTTCACAATCGAAGTTCGCAGGGAAAGGCGTTACAATTTGTAGCGCCTTTTTTGTTGGTTAAGGAGCATTTCCATCATGGCGGATTTCCGCATTGAAAAAGACTCATTAGGCCCGGTACAGGTTCCCGCCAACGCCTATTATGGCGCGCAGACGCAGCGCGCTGTCCAGAATTTCCCGATCAGCGGCATGAAGCCGTATCCGGCCTTCGTCTGGTCGATGGCACTGATCAAACGCGCGGCAGCCGAAGTGCATCGCGACCTCGGCCTGCTTGATGAGAAAATGGCGAACGCCATCATTCAGGCTGCTGACGAAGTGCTGGCCGGAAAATTGAGTGAGCAGTTCGTGGTCGATCCGTTCCAGGCGGGCGCGGGCACGAGCCACAACATGAATATCAACGAGGTGATCGCCAACCGCGCCAACGAAATCCTCGGCTTCGCGCTCGAAGACCCGAAGAAGCCTGTCAACCCGAACGATCACGTCAACATGGCGCAGAGTACCAACGACACGATCCCGACGGCCATTCGCCTCGGCGCGCTCTGGCGCTTGGACGAACTGACCGGATCGCTCAAGCGTCTGAGCAAGGCGCTGGCCGAAAAAGCGCAGGAATGGGATGAGATCGTCAAGAGCGGGCGCACCCATTTGCAGGATGCCGTTCCGGTGCGTTTGGGGCAGGAGTTCGGCGCGTATGCCAAAGCGGTCGAGCGCGATGTCGAGAAGATCAATCAGGCGGCGGAAGGTGTGCGCCGTCTTGGGATCGGCGGCACAGCGGTCGGCTCTGGACTGAACGCCCATCCTGAATATCACAAGCGCATGATCAAGAAACTGAGCGAACTGAGCGGCCTGAAGCTTTACGAATCAGACAACCTGTTCGAGTCGATGCAGTCGCATGGGGATAATGTCTTCTTCTCCGGCGCGCTGCGGGCGACGGCGCAGGACTTGATCCGTATTGCCAACGACATTCGCCTGCTGTCGAGCGGCCCGACGACGGGTTTAGCTGAAATTACTTGTCCACCGGTGCAGCCCGGTTCCTCGATTATGCCGGGGAAGGTTAATCCGGTTATGGCCGAGATGCTCGATATGGCGATGTTCCACGTCTGCGGCAATGACCTGACGATTATGCTGGCGGCGCAGGCTGGACAGCTTGAACTCAACGTCATGATGCCGATCATTGCGCATAATTTGTTCGAGATGGAACACGTCATGATCGGGGCGGTCAACGCTTTCACCGACAAATGCGTTGTCGGCCTGATTGCCAACCGCGAGCGCGCTGAAGGCTGGCTGGCGAAGAACCCGATCCTCGTGACCGCACTCAATCCGATCATCGGCTACCAGAACGGCGCGGCAGTCGCCAAAAAATCGCTGGCCGAGAACCGTCCGATCATCGACATCGTGGTCGAAAACGGCTACATGAGCAAAGAGGACGCCAGCAAAGCGCTCGACGCACGCAAGATGACCGAAGGTGGTATTCAGGGAGTCGGCGGCGGCGGCTGATCGCTCGGCAGGTAATAGCGTTGTGCGCTATACTACGCAGCAGAGTCAACGACACCCCATTAAAGGCGCTTTGTGGCTACCCGAAAGCTAGGGAAGTATCAACTCTTTGAGCGGCTGGGACGTGGAGGCATGGCAGAAGTCTACCGTGCCTACCATCTCAGCCTTGATCGCTATGTGGCGATCAAGATACTCCATGCTTTTCTCGCGGACGATCCCGAATTCAAAGAGCGCTTCGAGAAGGAAGCGCGCAATATCGCGCGGCTGAAGCACGCCAATATCGTTCAGGTCTACGACTTCGAGAACGACGCCGACAACGAGACCTACTACATGGTCATGGAGTTGATCGAAGGCGCGACACTCAAGGACGTGCTCACCAAGCTGTCTGATAACGGCGAGCAGATGCCGCTCAACGAGGCGCTGCGCATCATTCGTGAGTCCGCAAGCGCATTGGCTTACGCGCACAGCCAGAAGATGATCCACCGGGATGTGAAGCCCGCCAACCTGATGCTCGACCGTGACAACCGCGTCATTCTGACCGATTTCGGCATTGCTAAGATCGTCACGGGCGCGCAGTTCACTGCGAGCGGCGGGATGGTTGGCACGCCTGCATACATGGCTCCTGAGCAGGGACTCGGCGAGGCGGGCGACGAACGCTCCGATCTCTATTCGCTCGGCGTAATCCTGTATCAACTGGTTACGGGCAAGCTGCCGTATGATGCTGAGACGCCGCTGGCGATCATCCTCAAGCATTTGAACGAGCCGGTACCATCAGCGCGCGATCTGAATCCTGACGTTCCGCCGGACGTAGACGCCATTATCCAGCGTTTGCTGGCGAAAGACCCGGAGGATCGCTACCAGACTGCCAACGATCTGATTGCCGACCTCGAACGGGTTGAGAAGGGCTTGCCGCTCGCGCAAACTGCGTCCGTTCAGCCGACTCCGGCAATTCTGGAAACCCCGCTCGCGCGTCGTGACGTGCTGCCTCCGGTGAGCGGTGGCGCTGTGCCGCCGCGTCGCCGCATTCCGCTCTGGCTGTGGATTCTGTTCGGCGTCGTGATCGGCGCAGGGATCATCGGGGTGGCACAAGCCTTCGGCGGCGGTTCGCCGCTGCTGGCTTTCCTCGCCAGCGCGACGGCTACGCCGACTGCAACGGCTGCGCCAACGGAAACCAATACCGGAACATCGACCCTGACGAGTACGCCAACGCTGACGTTCACGCCCTCCGCGACGGCGACGGACACGTCCACGCCCATGCCCTCGGACACCACGACAGCAACGCCGTCGAATACGGCGACGCTGACGCCAACTTCAACGTATACTCCGACGAATACGGCGACGCTGACGCCTTCCGCGACCGCTTCGGACACGCCGACCAGCACAGCTACCCTCGCGCCGTCGCTGACGCCAGTGCCGAGCTTCACGTATACGCCCTCGATCACCTACACGCCATCGATCACGCCGACGCCGACGCTTGACATCACCCTGACACTGATTCAAGCGACCCTGATCTCCGATTTCCAGACGGCGACAACCAACGCCTGCGATTTCAATTACACGATTGTCAAGCAAGACCCAGCCGACGCCAGCTATGTCGCCGTCAACACCGATTACACCCGCGAAATCACGCTGCGCAACACGGGTACCTGCGCCTGGGAGCGCAATTCCTCGCTGACCTTCATCAGCGGCGAGAATTTCAACGTTGGCCCGCGCATCATCATCCGCGACCGCGTGGACGTGGGCGAGGAAACCATCCTGACCTTCAAGGGACGGACGCCTGCGACGGGCGGAAAAACGCCGCTCGCAGGCACCTGGGAACTGCGCACGCCGGGGAATATCCGCATCGGCCAGCCGATTGTGATCAGCATCAACGTTTTCGGCGGCTAAAACTTACTGGAGGAGAATGAGCACGATGGATCGAGATCAAGCCTGGGGGATTGTGACGGAATTCGTCCAGTCCGACAGTCTGCGCAAGCATATGCTTTCGGTTGAATGCGCTATGCGCGCCTACGCCGAGCATTTTGGCGAAGACCCGGATTCGTGGGGATTGATCGGGTTGCTGCACGATTTCGACTGGGAGATTCACCCCACGCTGGAGACGCATCCGATGGACGGCGCGCCAATTCTGCGCGAGCGTGGCTTGAGCGAAGCGGATGTTCAGACGATCCTCAGTCATGGGCCGCTGGCTGCGGATACGCGCGTCACGCTGCGCGATAAAACGCTGTTCGCTGTTGATGAACTCACAGGTTTGATCACAGCGGCGGCGCTGGTGCGCCCCTCCAAGAACGTCGCCGATGTCGAAGTCTCGTCGATCAAGAAGAAATGGAAGGACAAAGCCTTCGCGCGCGGCGTTAATCGCGAAGATGTCGAACAGGGCGCGGCAGCGCTCGGCGTGGATTTGTGGGAAGTTCACGTGCCGCTGGTTTTGAAAGCGATGCAGGGCTGCGCCAAAGAACTGGGTTTGGATGGGAGCCTCGCGGCTTCGTGAGGCAAGAAAAGAGCCGAGGAAATTCGGCTCTTTTTATGCAAATCTTTGAGGATTCTGGGGATTTTTGTTTACTGCTGCACGTAGACGGGCGTGCCGATTTCCGTCCAGCTATAAAACCAGGCGGCTTCCGGCGTCGGCAGATTGACGCAGCCGTGACTCATCTGATGGCCGAAATTGTTGTGCCAGTACGTTCCGTGCAGCGCGTAGCCCGCATAGAAATACATCACGTAGGGAACATCAGGCAGGTAATAGCCAGGGCCAGTCATGGTCTGGGCGATGTATTTGCGCTGAACTTTAAAGCTGCCGGTCACGGTAGGCGAGTCAGGCAAGCCGGTCGCGGATAGCACGTTGCGGATTAGTTTGCCATCCTGATAGGCGTAGGTGCGCTGGTCGCTGAGGTCAACGATGATCTCTTTACCTTTACCAATCCGCGCGGGCGGGGCGGCGGGCGCGGAGATGAAGCTGTAAGCTGCGCCGGGGATGACCGAGCCGCCGGGGATCGAGAGTTCTTGCCCGGCCTGAACACCATCGGCGTCATAAATGTTGTTGGCCTGCGCGATTTGCAGCCAGCTAATGCCATAAAGCTGACCGATGGATTGCAGCGTCTCGCCCGGCTGAACAATGTGCGTGACGACGTTTTCCGGCAGCGGCTTGTCGGTTGGCACGGCGGTTGGCTGGATTTGGTCGCCGCTGTCCGTCGTATTGATCGTCCCGCCAGAGACGATCAGGCGCTGCCCTGCGTAGATCAGGTCAGGGTTGGTAATGTCGTTCATCTGCGCCAGTTGATCGAGCGTTAGGCCATAATCCTGAGCAATCATGCCCAGACTTTCGCCCAGGGCTACGTCGTGATACTGAAGCGGCGCGGTAGTCGGGGTCGGCGCGGCGGGCGCGAGTACAGTGGGTTCTAGCTGCGGCGCAGGGGTGCTGGTATCGGAACTCAAGTTCGGAATGACCAATGATTGCCCGACATCAATGCGCCAGGTGTTGGTGATGTCGTTCGCTTTAGCGATGTCATCGACGCTGACGCCGTACTGCTGCGAGATGCGGAACAGGTTCTCGCCCGGCTGAACGATGTGAATGGTTTGACCATCCTGCGCATAAACCGACGCAGCAACCGAGAGCAGCAGCAGCAGCATAACCAGTGCAGCCTTAAGCCGTAACATTGGAATTCCTCTCAGCGACCCTAATTTATGAATGAGGAGCAAAACTATAAGGGGATTTTAACACAATTTCCCTAAAGCAAATGAGCCGGGAGCATCAGCATTGTCGAGAATTTACATTTCGTTATAACTGAAATCTTCCTTCTTTTGTGACCGTAATTGCTCGTGTTGCGGTTTGCGGCTACAATTCGTAACAACCAAAGCGATATCAAGGCTGACGGATCGAGAATGCTGGTTCGCGCATATCGTTTCACCGATAAATTAGGCGTCGTCATTCTGAAAAGCAGCGTCGCGCTGGTCGATACCACGCTTGACGGCCTGAGCATGGTTTGGCGGCGTGTTGCTGCCGTACTGGGCGTGATCGGTGGCCTGCTCTGGCTGATCATTCGTCCAATTCTGATGCTGTTTGGCCTGATTTTCGGCTTCCTGTTCGGCAGGACTATCGCCGTTGGCGGCGCGCGCGCTGGCAGTATGGCGCGGCGGGCGGCGCGCGCCGAGATGGAAGCGGGCGTGATCGAAGACCCGCTGCGCTCGCAGAACCGCGCGCTTAGTGCTGTCACGGTGCTGCTGTTGGCCGTGCTGGTCGGCGTGGTGCTGTGGGCGACCAGCCCATCACGGGCGACGACCGACGCCTCGAACGTGCCGCCGATTGACGCGGCGCAGTTATTCGCTTCGCCGCTCGCGCCCACGCAAGCGGTCATCTTCCAGAATACGCCTGTGCCGACTGCGACTCCGCTGCCTCAGATTTTGGAAGCACGCGGCACGATTGCCTATGTGGTGCGCGAAAACGGGCAGGATGACATCTGGGCGGTGCCTGTCGGCAGCCGCACGCCAATCCGCCTGATCGCCAGTCCCGCCGACGACCGCGATCCCGCCTGGTCGCCGAATGGACAGAAGCTCGCTTACGCTTCGCGGCAGGACGGCAACTGGGAACTCTACATCTACGATACGACGACCGGCACGACGACCCGCATGACCTACGATCTCTCGTATCAGGGCGCGCCGACGTGGAGCAGCGATGGTCAATGGTTGGCGTACGAGAGCTATCAGGGCAATAACCTCGATATTTACATCATGCGCGTCGATGGTTCACAGCAGCCGATTCGCCTGCCGGGGAACTCGGACGCACCGGATTATGCCCCTACATGGTCGCCCGATGGCCGCAAAATCGCGTTCGTTTCGCTGCGCGACGGCAATCAGGACATTTACGTCTTTTCACTGGACGATCAATCGCTTGTCGATTTGACCAAGACGCCGGATCGTCAGGAAGATCATCCCATCTGGAGTCCTGATGGGCGCTGGATCGCTTA
>DASZXN010000430.1:0-28482 GCA_035545875.1 Phototrophicaceae bacterium | reverse complement strand
GTCATGCGCTACGTCTCCGGCGGCTCGCTGGAGGATATGCTCGAAGCGGGGCCGCTCGAACCGGAAGACGCGATGCGGCTGGCGCGGGCGGTCGCGCAGGCGCTCGATTACGCGCACGAGAACAAGGTCGTGCATCTCGATCTGAAGCCGTCGAATATCCTGCTCGACAGTTATCAACTGCCGTATCTGGCCGATTTCGGACTGGCGACGGTCATGGGGCCGGAAGGCCGCGCGGCGAATCCCGGCTCAGGCACGCTGCTGTATATGGCGCCTGAGCAGTTGACCGCCGAGCAGCTCGACCAGCGCGCCGACGTATACAGCTTCTCGATCATGCTGTTTCACATGATGACCGGGCAGCTTCCCTTCGACGCGACTATCCCGCTGGCGCTCAAGCAAATCCAGATGAACGAGCCGCTGCCGGGCGTCGAGGAAGTGCAGCCGAACCTGCCGCCTGCGATCACGACGATTTTGCGCAGCGGCACGGAAGTCGATGTCAACAAGCGCCCGGCGACGCTCGGCTCGATTGTCACGGCGATTGAGGACGCGCTCGGCATGAGCACGAAAGCGTCTACGCGCAGCGCCCCCGCAGCAGCCAGCCGCGCGCCCGTCCGACCGGAAGATTTGGTCACGCGCACCGAGCCAGCCGATGATCTGCTGACGGGAGCGCTGGACAATCTGGTGACGCGCACCGCGCCGACCGACGACAGCATCCTCAAAGACATCATGTCCGGCCCGCTCGATGGGCTGATCACCGGGCCACAGGAGCGTCAGAAGCCCAACGAAGGCGATGTGACCAGGATCGATCTGGATGATCTGGTCACCCAGTTAGATGTCAGCCCGGAAGCGATGGCGAAGCGTGAAGCCGTCGATATTTATACCCGCGCCTATCGCGCCTGGTTACATGGGCGCGGACGCTTCCTGCTCGGCATCACCCATTTCATGCTGATCAACGATTATTATGTCAACGCCGAGCAGCATAACCTCGACATCGATGAGTCGGGCAAGACGATGATGCTGCGCGGCGCGCTCGAATTTGATCACGACATCGACGTTTGGTGGAGCCGCCTGAACGACGAGTCGCGGCGCATGGTGGCGCTGCACGCGCTGTTGAGCGAGAACCCGTCAGCACGGGTGCGCGCGCTGCAACGACTGGAAACGCTGCCGGACGCCGAACCGCCGCAAATCCCGCGCCTGGTCGGGCAGCAGCTTCAGGTTGAAACGAACAGCGCGGCACAGTTCGCGGCGATCCGCGTGCTGGAAATACGCGGCAAATCGAAGCCGACCGTCTCAGTGGTCAGCGGCGATGGCACTATGCTATCGACGGCGCGGATTCGCTTGCAGCTATCCGCACCGAATGACTGGCGCGAGAGCGTGTTCTCGCCGGAAATCGACTCGCTGCTGGCGAATCTCGCGCTCGACACCGAGAAGCCCGAAATCGCGGAGGCGGCGGCGCGCGCGATTGGCCGGATTCGCTCGGAGGCGGCGGTGCGGGTTTTGGCGGAGCATCAGCGCACGGGCGATCACGGCGCGCTGCACGCGCTGGCGCTGGTGCGCGACGAAGCGCCCTCGCTGCCCAAGAGCGTCAGCCCGCAGGTGCGCATCTATACGTGGCTGAATAACACGTGGCGGCGCCTGACCGATGACCCGATTCAGGCGGTTTGGCGCTACGTCGCGGCAGCGATCTTCGCGGGGATTTCGGTGTGGTGGTACGCCTACTCGGAAATCAGCGACGCGAGCATTTTCTTCGCGGAACGCTGGGGCAAGTCGCTGACGACCGGGATCACCTTCGGCGTGGTCTACGGGCTGGTGATCCTGTTTGCGGCGGAAGTGCCGGAGCGTCTGCGCGGCTTCTGGCCCTGGTGGGCGCGGCTGCTGCTGAACATCATCCTCGGCCTGGCGACTGGGATTCTGGTGTGGGTGGTGTTCGACTGGTTCTTCCTATACTACCAGCCCGCGCCGGAGGACTTCAACGCGATCATCCTCGGCGGGGTTGGGGCGGCGGCAGCCTTCGCGCTCGGCGTGGTCTTCGATATTCCCGGCTGGCTCGGCGCGATTTGGGCGGCGATCATGACCTTCATCCCGCTGTACGTGACGGCGGTCAACTACATGCCGCCGCTGATCTACGTGCGGCCTGACGAGACGATTCAGGAGTATGCGATCCCGATTGCGATCCTGATTGCGATTGGCGCGTATCTGCCGCAGTTGATCCGCGATGGGCTGAAGCTGTGGCGGCGTGTGCGTCGTCCAGCGAAACCGACGACACCAGCGCAACCAGTCCAACCTGCGACGGCCTCGACATAGACGTTATGCGTAGGGGCACGGCGCGCCGTGCCCCTACAGAAATGCGTAGCGATGACCGCCTCCGCAAAAGCCTCTCGATCTCCGATAAGCGCGCCGCTTCCGTCGCGGCGTGAGTTTTTGAGCTACGCGCTGATCGCCAGCGTTGGCTTGGCAGGTGCGGCAAGCTGCGGCGGAATAGCCTGGTTTTTACAGCAGCAAAAGATTGGCTCTGGTACTAAGAGCGGTTTGTTTCTGCTCGATTTCTCAAATGTGCCAAAGCCGAGCGATCCGCCCGTTTTTGTCAGAGATGCCATGACATGGTTAGCCAATATCAACGGCGATTTGGTCGCATACTCAAATCTATGCCCATTTGAGACATGCCAGATTGTTTGGAGTGAATATTTTGCAAGGTTTGAATGCCCGTGCTGTGGATCGAAATTTCAAATCGACGGCACGTATATCTGGGGAGCGTCCCCACGCAATCTTGATCAGTTTGTGCTTCAGGTGACAGCTAATCACACGACATTTTCAACGCCGGATGATGGCGCGCCTGTGCCAATGCGTGACGCACAGTCGATTGTGCTGAATATCAACCGTCTCATTCCCGGCAAGCCGCGACCGCCGCGCTTAAATTCGTGAATAGAGCCGACCGCCGAACTCGGTGACGAGCTTGTCATCCAGTTCGTCGGCGTAACCCGCGACGAGCGTGATGATGTTGTTGGCCTCGACCGCATCGAGCGCTTCGAGCGGACGCTCGCTGAACACGTAGACGACATCGAGATGCACGCCAAGCGCCGCGTTGGTTAGCTGCAAATTCAGTTCGAGCAGACGGCGGTACAATGGGAGCAGGTTGGTCATCGGCAGATGGATGATTGGCGAGAGCACCTGCAAATAGCCGGTCGCGTCCTGCTGCGACACGTAGACCTCAATGGTCGCGGAACCGCGCCGAAAGCTCCAGCCGAAACCATCCTGAATATTCATGCGCGCCTGCTTCGGATCGACGCCGACGCCGAGCAAAATCTGCTCGACGGTCTGCGCATATTGATCGAGCCGCTGGACAGGCTTGCGTCCCCCTGCGTTGAACATCGCAAATCCCCCTTAAATCGGTATCGTAGGGGCACGGCGCGCCGTGCCCCTACAAATTTGATAATCGTCTATTGCTGGCGTGCGCTTTGCGGACTGCCGCAGCGCAGGCAGACATTGTTGTAAATTCCGGCAGTCGAGCCACAGACGACGCAGCGGGATCGCCCGGTCTGATAGTAAGCGTCGGCCTGCGGGATCGGGTAGCGGGCGATATTCTGCGCCTGCGGAATCGTGCTGCCGCACTGCTCGCAGTAGAAGAAGCCCGCTCCAGCGGCGCGGCTGGTGTTGCCGCATTCGGGACAGTAGACCCGCGCCTCGGTGCGCGCCTCACGCAGATATTGATCGACCATACGCTTGATGGTGGCGATGTGCAGGCCGAACATATGCCCGGAAGTACGGCTGGTGTCGCGCGTCATCATGCCAACCAGATAGTTCTTGTCGTCGAAGATTGGGTTGCCGCCCGCGTCGAGCAGGCGCGTGGCGGTCGTGGGAATCCAGTAGGCGGGCATGGCACGCTGAGTCGGACGCTCGGCGCTGCGGATCATTTCGCCTTCGTAGGTGACAATCGTCAGCGGCGTGTTCTCGGCGACACGCGGCATCGGCGTGATCGGCAGGAGCGCGCTGGGGTTGTGATCGACGTGAATGAGCGCGAGGTCGAGGTCGGTGTAGCCGCGAATGACCAGGCCGGGGAGCTGTCGTCCGATATGCAGTTCAACGGTGACCTGCTGCAAGCCGCCGACGACGTGGCGCGTCGTCGCCATGATGCCTTCCTGCGCGACGAAAAAGGCTGTGCCGGGGCCATTTGGCCCGCCGATGACGTGACCGACGTGATCGGCAACGTTGACACCGCTTGAGGTCGGTGTTTGGACGGCAGCCATCTGCTGCGATGAGGTCGTCGTTGTTGGTGACGGCGCTGGCGTTTGTGGGGCGGAGGGAAGCTGCGAAGTCAGCATGGAAGCGAGCCGCTGGCGCGCTTCGACGTTGGCAGGATCGGCGGCGAGCGCTTCGCTGTAGCTGGCGCGCTTCTGCCCCGGATCGGTCTGTGTTTCCGCCAGCCACAAATAGGCAATCGCGCGCATCTGCGGCGACAACTCGCCCCCCTTGATGGCGATCCGAATCAGGCGCGCGCCTTCGGGCAGACTGCCGCGCTGGACGGCGCTGATTCCCATTTCAAGTGTGCGATGCGACATCAGGCGGCCTCCCGTGAATCGGGACGATCTTCTTATTCAAAGCTTTATTATACCCGGCTCAATTGTATTGCCCTCTAGTTCGTATTAGAATCGTTGCAAAGAGTCTGTAACATAGTTTATATTTTTTAGGTTCTTCTTTGTGCCAGATTACAAACTTCCATGCTATTTTGTCTATGTAAGACTCGATAGAGGTAGGGGGCTTCAATGCCGCTGCAAGGCAATTTGCGAGACTTTAGCACAACCCAGTTGCTCAACCTCATCAATCTGGCAGGGAAAACCGGCACACTGAGCATTTATGAAAGTGTTCGCACGGGTGAAAAAGACGCGCTTGGCGCTGAAAAGATGGCTCCGGGGAAGGAACGCGCGCGCGTCGCCTTCAAGATGGGCAAGCTGATCTCGGCGATGCTGGGCGGGCAGGACGGCAACCTCGTTTCGGTGCTCAATAAAGCGGGCAAACTGACCGATGAACAGGCACGGATCATTCGTGAGCGCGCCAAGAACACCAGCGACAAAGCGCTGGCGCTGCTGCTGATCAATGCCAATTACGTGACGCAGCGCGATGTCGTCAGCAGCATTCAGCAGCACACGCTCGACGTGGTGTACAACCTGCTCGGCTGGGATGAAGGGCCGTTTCGGTTCGTCGATAACGAACTGCCAAGCAACGACCGCATCCTCGTGCCAATTGACCTCGAAAATGTGATTATCGAGGGCGCGCGCCGCATCAAAGAGATCGAGCAGTTGACTTCGCATCTGCCGAACCTCGACATGGCGCTCAAATTCCCGGAAAACCCGCGCGAAAAGTTCAAGGGTATTCACTTGAGCGTAGAAGAGTGGCGCGTGGTATCATTTATCAATCCCAAGAATACCATCCGTCAGATTGCCAAAGCCAACAATATGTCGGAGATGGAAATTCGACGGATCGTTTATGGGTTGGAGCAAGCCGGGCTGGTCGAAATCGTCAAGCCGCCGAGCATGGATGGCGCGGTGACAGGTGGACTCAAGCGTCCTACGACCCGCACACCTCAGGTTCAAAGGACAGTGGTGACGAAGCTGATCGACAGGATTCGCAACATCTAGTCTGGCAGCCTGAAGTCCTTACTTTACGGAGAGCGGATACGTCATGCAAACTGTCAAGATGGTGATCACCGGGCCGTTCAGTTCCGGCAAAACTGAGTTCATCCGATCCATCAGCGAGATCGAGGTGGTGTCGAGCGAGCGTCCGATCTCCTCCGCCGCCGAACGCGAGGTCAAGGAGTCCACGACCGTCGCGATGGACTTCGGACGCATCACAGTCGATGACGATCTCGTGCTGTACCTGTTCGGCACACCCGGTCAGCGCCGTTTCGACTTCATGTGGGAAATTCTCGCTGAAGGTATGCTCGGCTTCGTCGTCATGGTGGACAGCACCAAGCCGGAAACTTTCCGCGAGGCGAAAAGCATCCTCGAAACCTTCCGCGCCTATGCGCCTACTCCTTACGTGGTCGCCGCCAACAAGCAAGACCTGCCGGATGCGTGGAACACCGACGATTTGCGGATTGCGCTGCGCATCGAAGAAGGGGTGAAACTGCTGCCCTGCACGGCGAGCAGCAAGGACAGCGTGAAAACCGTCTTACTCGAACTGCTCTACTCCATCCTCGAAGAAATGGATACGTAAGCGCTCGCGAGATTAGGGTAACAATCGTGGCGTCTCTGGTGACTGAGCAGGGCATCGTCCATTACGAAGCATATGGGCGTGGACGCCCTGTTCTGCTTTTACATGGCTGGCTGAACTCCTGGGCGATCTGGCGTCCTACTGTCGAATTGTTAGGGCAGGAATTTCGCCTGTACGCGCTGGATTTCTTCGGCTTTGGCGATTCCGGCTCGCGCACCGAGGATTTCTCGGTCAGCAACTTCGTGCTGATGGTCAATGAGTTCATGGATCGGATGGCGATCAAGAAAGCGCCGCTGGTCGGTCATTCGATGGGCGGAACGGTTTCCCTGAGTGCCGCGATCCACTACCCCGAAAAAGTGGTGAAGGTGATCGTCGTCGGCTCGCCGATTCAAGGCTCGTCGCTCAGCCCCCTGCTCAAGATGGCGGCCTATCCCGGTTGGGTCGGGCTGGCACAGACGACGCCGGGGCTGTACAACGTGTTTCAGGCCGGGTTCATGCCCTTTCTGCGCGTCTATGCACACGCGATGGCGAAAGATGGCAACGCCGTCGGGCAAATGCTGACCGCCGACGTGTCCAAGCTGACGGCTGGCCCGTTCTTCGAGAGCATTGGCACGCTGCGGCAAACCGATCTGCGCCCGCGTATTGGTGAATTGAAAATGCCGGTTTTGGGCATTTACGGCAAAAAAGACATTATTGTCGATCCAAAGCAGTCGAAAGTGCTGAAGCAGTACCTCCCCAGCAGCAAAGTCGCCTGGTTCGAACAGTCCGGCCACTTCCCGATGATGGACGAATCGGAGCGGTTTCACGAAACGGTGCGCGATTTCCTGTACAATGGGTGAATGAGACAAACGGCGATGCCCTCTGCTGTGCGCTTGAACGCACTGCTTCAGCGAAATAAGAATAGCCTGGATTTCGTTCGCTTTGCCGCCGCGATTGCGGTCATCTTTTCGCATTCGTATATCTTTTCTTTAGGCGCGGCTGCACAAGGCAGCGATCCGGTTTACACGCTTACGGCAGGCAACTTCACGGCGGGTCAGCTTGCGGTTGCGGCCTTTTTCGCCATCAGCGGCTTTCTGGTGACGGCTAGCCTGGAGCGATCCCGCAGCGCGATCATCTATCTGAAGGCGCGCTTTCTACGCATTTATCCGGCGTTGATTATTCTGGTTCTATTCACGATTTTCGTCCTCGGCCCCCTGGTGACAACGCTCAGTTTGGCCGATTACCTGCGCAGCGCGCAGACTTATGCCTATTTTCAGGTGCTGCTGCTCGCCGACGTGGTATCGCGGGCACTGCCGGGCGTATTCACGCACAATGCCTATCCTTCCCTGCTGAATGCTTCTTTATGGACGTTATTCTGGGAAGTGCTGTACTACATCATTATCCTGATTCTGTGGCTGGCAAGATCGTTGAGGCGCTCGGTTGTTGTCGTGCTTTGGGTGGTGACTCTCGCCGTCAGCTTTCTTCTGGGGAGGGTCGATCTTTCCCGTTACGTCGTTTCAGGCCCGCTGCTGCATCCACTCTGGGCGATCTTCACTGCCTATAACACCTACAACTTCTTCACGCTGGGAAGCTATTTTTTCTCTGGAACGGTCTTTTACTTATTCCGCGATAAAATGGTGATGAAGCCCTGGCTGCTGCTGGTCGCCACAGGCACGCTGATTGTGAGTCTGATCACCCAACAGGGGATTACCCTGTGGGTTCCTACCTTTGGCATGTACGCCTTGTTCTATGCGGCAAGTTCGCAGTCCAGCCCGCTTAACGGTTTTGGCCGTTACGGTGATTATTCGTATGGCCTGTATATCTATGCCCCACTCGTGCAGCAGGCTGTCGTCTATCTTTTCGGCGGGACGATGCAGCCCATGGTCAATTTTGTGTTGTCCGCGCCAATAACGTTCGTTTTCGCGGCTGTGTCCTGGCATCTGGTTGAAAAACCTGCCTTGAAGTTGAAAGACCGTGTTTGGGTGCGAAGGCAAAAAGATACCGTTCCGGTTTTGCAGGTCAGGGAATCCGAGGAGACGTGATGCAGCGCTATATTATTGAGGATACCCGGCACGTTCCCCCGTTCAACCAACCTGCCAGCCTGCTGACGATTGGCATCCGACCGCTGAAGATTCATCACGAGGACGTATTTCTCCGCTACTTCAAGACGGCAATTAATCTGGGCAGCACTTTCAGCCATCCCAGCGAGATGAGCAGCGTGCAAGGCCCGGCGATTGTTCACCGTGACAGCCTGTGGTTCGACTTCGAGTTCCTCGACTACTTCATGGAGCGAGCGATCAAGAGCGGACGCGCCTGCCGCGCCGCGATTCCCGCCAACGATCTGGCCTATCGTACCTATACGCTGCCGCTGGCGACCGGTTTCGAGCCAGCGAAGGACGCAGACGGCAATGCGATCTACCTGACTGACCTGTGGTATTTCCCGGCAAACTATACCAGCGACATTCTGCCAATTGTCGTGCCGAGCGACGCCGAAGAAATGGGCTTCTACAGTGTCCCCGACTTCATGACGATGGAGCAGGGCGACCTGACCCATTATGCGCCCGCGCGCGCCGTGATGTCGATTGAAAGCTGGGTACACGTCTATTTCGCGGCGATCATCTTCGGGCATTTTGGGCGCGCCAGCCGCTTTGACCGCTACGTCAAGCAGCACAACTTCTACAGCCTCAAGCTGCTCTGGCGCGCAGTTCTGGAGCAGAAACAGTTGCTCAGTACGTCGGAAGTCGTCAAAGTGGGCAAGAACACCAACATTCACCCGACCGCCGTGATCACGGGGCCAGCGACGATTGGCGACAACTGCAATATTGGGCCGGGCGTGATGCTCGACAACTGCACGATTGGCGATAACGTTACAATCGACGACGGCTGTGTGCTGATGATGAGCGCCGTCGGCAATGGATCGTTTCTGCCGTTTCGCGCGGCGCTCTACCTGACCGCCGTGATGGAAAACACGATCATCGCGCAGAATACCTGCCTGCAAATGTGCGTGATCGGGCGCAACAGTTTCGTCGGCGCGGGCAACACCTTCACCGATTTCAACCTGATGGAACAGCGACCGATCCGCGCCGCCGGGATCAACGGCCAGCTTGAGGATGTAGGACAGGTGGTGCTGGGTGGCGCGGTCGGGCACAACTGCCGACTTGGTTCGGGCTTGGTGATTTTTCCCGGTCGCATGATCGAATCGGACGTGATCCTGTTCGCATCACCGCAGCGCCGCGTGATCAGCCGCAGCGTGACTTACGAGGAAAGCGATCACCTCTACATGGGCGGAGCGGTGGAACATCAGCGCCATTATCCGCGCCCCGACGAAAAGGCCGAAGAGGAAGAAACGTGGGATACGTGGTAGGCGAAACTGGATTCCCTGAGTGCTGCATCTGATGCAGCACTCACGGTAAGTTCAGCGAAACTAGAGGCGAATGGCGGGCATCGAGCCAGTGCTGCGCAGCGCCGGAAGCTCGCTGGTGTCACGCAGAATTTCGGCAATGGTCTGCTTCTTTTCCAGTTCCTCAACTTCCAAGCCCATTTGCCGAACCGGAGGCATGACCAGTGAAATCAGCGTGATGACTGCCATCAATGCCCCTGCGCCGACAAACAGCAGTTCGAGGTTGACGTTCAAAATAACTCCTGCCACTGCGCTCGACACCGGTGCGATACCCATTGACGCGAACATAATGAGGCTCATGACCCGCCCCATGAGCGCTTCAGGAACACGGCGCTGAAGCCAGGTCATCATATAGATGTTGACGTAACCCATTGTCGTGCCCATCGCCAGGCTGACCAGCGCGGCGACCAGAGTCGATTCGCTAAACGGCAGCACCATCATGCCGACGCCGAGCAGTGACGTTACAATCAGCAGTACGGCACCAAAGCGTGTTGGCCGAGGCTTGGGCAGCACCCCCGCCAGAATGATTCCCAGCAGCGCGCCGCCGCCATAGGCTGACATCAAAATCCCGTAAGCGGCTGCGCCTTCAGGAAAATTGCGACTCGCCAGCACCGGGATGCCGACCCCGAACGGGCCAGTCACGAAAAAGTTGACCGCAACCAGCAGAACGAAGATCATGCGCATGACTTCGCTTTTCCAAACGAACGCGACACCCGCCTTGATTGCGGTGATTACATCCTCTTTCTTCGAAGCGCTTTGCGCCTTGCGCTGACGGATAAGCGATAACCCGATCAGCGAGGCGACGAAGGAGAGCGAGTCGAAAGCAAAAGCGATGCCGATCCCCTCGGCGCTGGGGGTGGTATTCGTCGTGGCACCGGCCAGCAGCGCGATCACCACGCCTGCAATCACCGGGCCGATGAACATACTGAGCATATTCATACCCTGCATGAGGGTATTGCCCATTTCAAGCTGCTCGCTTTGCAGCAGCGCCGGGATAATCGCATTTTCCGCCGGGAAGAAGAAGGCGTCTGCTGTACCGAGGGCGAGCGCAATGGCATAGAGCATCCACAACTGGATTGAGTTGGTCAAGACGATCACGGCCAGCAGCGCGACCAACACCATACGGGCAAAGTTCGAGAGGAACATTATCAGGCGTGGCGAGGTGCGATCAACCGCTGCACCTCCCAGCACCATAAACAGGGCGCGCGGGATGCTCCCCAGCGCCAGCACCGTTCCCAGCGCCAGAGCGCTTCCCGTGAGTTGAAGGACAAGCCAGGGCAGCGCAATCATATAAAACTGATCGCCCAATAAGGAAATGCTCCCGCCGATCCAGAGTAAGCGAAAATCACGGACGGCGAGAGGGTGAACTGATTTTTTTGCGGTCGGAGCCGCCGATGTAGCAGACATGCAATGAACTCCCCATAGAGAGATCAACCTTTATCTCTGAATACGTTGATCTCTCCGATGATGTTACTGGGGAGTCTCGTTCAGCCGTCAGTGATCTTCGTCATGTAATTCGGTGCGAATTTTGCGAAAGAGCTTACGGCGGCGGCGGCGATAGGCGGGCTTGGTGATCTGCCGTTGCGCCAGTTCATTAATCACCGCTGTACTGACGTACCCGGTCAGGCCGGACATCATCAGATAATAGACGAAGCGCTCACCGGAACTCAGTCCCGTCATCATCACCCAGAGTTGAATATCTTCAAAAAGCCACTGGTTCTCGATGCGATTGCGCTGAATCTGCTGTTTGAGGAGATAGTACGCGGAGACGCGCCTCCGTTTATGACGAAGCCGCCCATCAACCGAAATGTGCAGGGGCGCATACTTCCGTTCCCGGTAGTTGAGTCTGCGCCAATGAAGCTCCATTTTAATTAAAGTCTTGACCCACTCGGAATTTTGATCCCATTGTTGTTTGCATTCGGCGCATACCGACTCGGTTGTGGATTTTTGACAGATCGCACAGCGTCTGCTTTGCCTCATGGCAATGTCCCGGCCTATTGGTTATCCGCTTCCCGGCATGTGATGGAACGGTGACGGCAGCCCGAACGACTGCCGTCACATTCGATCAGATGCAATTTACTCCTCTGGCGGGATCAGTCTCCGCCGCCTGCCGCCGTCGCCCCAGCGACCTTCGGGTGCTTGATTTCTTCCAGCGTCTTGGGCGTGCCGTCATCCGGGTTGAGGACGTATTCGGGGTAGGCCAGAACGCCATGTTCGTTCAAGTCCATCCCTTCGATTTCGCCTTCCGGGTCGAGACGGAGCGTGCCCGTCAGATTGACGGCGTACATCAGCGCGAAGGAGATGATCAGCGTGGCAATCGTGGTCACGCCGCTGCCGATGATCTGCGCGATCAGTTGCGTCACGCCGCCGCCGTAGAACAGACCCGTCACGAGCGTCGCTGTGCTCTCACCCGTTGGGCCAGTGAAACCGTGCCCCGCCGCGAACAGGCCAAGCGAGATTGTGCCCCAGATACCGGCAGCCATATGAACCGGAACTGCGCCGATGGGGTCGTCCACGCGGAAGTATTCGAGCAGGTCGGTGGCGATGACCATAAAGACCGTGCCGCCGATGCCGATGAAGAACGCGCCAATCGGGTCAACCCAATAGCAGGGGCAGGTGATGGCAACCAGACCCGCGAGGAAGCCATTGACCGAAAGGCCGAGATCCCATTTCTTGGTACGGATGTATGACCAGATCAGCGCGGTCATGCCTGCGGAGCAGGCCGCCAGTGTCGTATTAAAGGAAACGCGCCCGATACCGACAATATCCATCGCGTTGAGCGTGCTGCCGGGGTTGAAGCCGTACCAGCCGAACCACAGGACGAGACCGCCGCACGCGCCAATGATGATGTTGTGCGGCGGCATGGGGCCACCACCGTCGCGCTTGAAAACACGACCCAGACGCGGGCCAAGCACAATCGCGCCCGTGAGGGAGATCGCGCCGCCGATGGTATGAACCACCGTCGAACCCGCGAAGTCGAGGAAGCCAGCAGGCTGCATCGTCGCCAGGAAGCCGCCCGGCCCCCATGTCCAGTGACCGAGGATCGGATAGATGAAGCCCGTCACGCCGACGCTGTAGAGCAGGTCACCGATGAAGCCTGTACGACCGACCATCGCGCCCGAAGTCACGGTCGAGCAGGTATCGGCGAAGGCGAACTGGAAGACCCAGAAAGCCAGCACCGGAACGCCCGTCGTGCCGTAGAGGGCGGGAAGTCCCTGAAGGAAGAAACCGGTCGTGCCGATGAGCGGCGTGCCCTGGCAGAACATGAAGGCGAAGCCCCAGGCCCAGAAGGTGATACCGCAGATACAGGTATCGGCAATACCTTCGACGAGAATGTTGACTGACTCGCGCGAGCGGGCGAAACCTGCTTCGAGCATCTCGAAGCCGACCTGCATACAGAAGACGAGGAAAGCGGCAACCAGAGTCCAGGTCGTGTTGATGGCGTTGATCTGCGCCGTTGCGTCGGGGGTTCCATCCTGAGCGTGGGCAGCGGTGATCGGGAAGATCGTGGTCATCAGGACAACCACGAGCGCCAGACCGAGCAGCTTGCCCGCCAATAAGATCGCGCCATTCTTTCGCACAACAGGATTGCTAAAGGCCGTACTGACTCGTGATGGAAGTTCGCGCAACTTGCGGATCATAGATGTTCTCCTCATCAATCCGTATGAAGATAGTTGGCTGCCGCCAATGCTCGCGCCAACCCAACGGCTCACGCGGCGCTGGATCAGAAATAATGGTGTAAGGCTGAATAATCGCTGATTGGTAGCAACTGGTAGAGAGATTACGGGAAGGGGGAATAAGATAAAATCAACAGGCTAGACGAAACTCGCAAAGAATTTATCAAGATTTCCGACAAAAATATGACAAAAGGCGATGAGAATCGGAAATATTTCCCGCGAAATGAGTAATCTGCACAATTCACGCGCGGCGAGTACACAGATGACAGGACAAAATGTCGTTGTCAGTGATGAAAATTGGCGGATTGGAGCGCTTTATGTCGAAATGTTACAGTCAATAAGGTGTCAAACTTGTATAAAGACTTTATAAATTGAGGCATAGAAAGCGCATCAGGACTGTGTAGTTGTACAACGCTCACGCCGAGCACTCACACCCACTTGCCAGCGTATACACCGATTTTACGCCGAAAGGGTGACTCAACTTATGGGAATACAGCGCTGACCGTGCGGTACACTAATCAAAGCAGCACAACCAAAGGGATATTATGAGCGACGATACCTTCGCTTTCATTATTCACCCGATCCAGATCAAGAAGGATGTAGCGCGGAAATATCCGCTGCTCGGCAAAATCCTGACCGAGCCGCAGATCAATTTCTTCTCGCGCTTCTTTCCGCCAGTGTATTTGTCCCAAGTCGAGGGGATTCGCTCGGCGGCGACCGGGAATGAACTGCGCGGTTGGCTGATCGCCTGCCCGTTCACGCCACCGACGATGATGTCGCTGCCCGTCGAGACGGTCTATAACAAAATCGTCGCCTGCGGACACATGGCAGAAGCACTCGGCGCGAAAATTCTCGGCTTGGGCGCGTTTACGTCAGTGGTCGGCGATGCGGGCAAGACGATTGCGGATCGGCTGGACATTCCGGTGACGACGGGCGACAGCTATACCGTCTCGATGGCGGTCGCAGCGATCCGCGAGGCGGCACGGGTGATGGAACTGCCCATGCGCGAAGCAACCGTCGCGGTGGTTGGCGCAACCGGAGCGATTGGCAAGACCTGCGCCCAACTGCTCGCAGGTGAGGGCGCCAAACTGATTCTGGTCGGGCGGCAGATTGAGCCGCTGGAGGAACTCCGCGATCAGTGTGTCGGGAAGGGCGCGGAAGTCAGCGCGACGACCGACATCAACGCGATCTACGAGGCGGATTTGATCCTTGCGGTCACGAGCGCGGTTCATGCCGTGATCGAGCCGAAGCATCTCAAGCCGGGCGCGGTCGTCTGCGACGTAGCGCGTCCGCGTGACGTGTCGCGGCGGGTCGCTGCCGAGCGCGACGACGTGCTGGTGATCGAAGGCGGCATGGTCGAAGTGCCGGGCGCGCCGGATTTCCACTTCGATTTCGGCTTCCCGCCGCGTAAGGCGTATGCGTGCATGGCCGAGACGATGGCGCTCGCGCTGGAGCAGCGCTACGAAGATTACACGATTGGCAAGGACATCAGCATCGGGCAGACGCATGAAATTGATGCGATTGCTTCACGGCACGGGTTCAAGCTGTCGGGATTTCGCTCGTTCGAGCAGCCGGTGACGGACGCTCAGATCGCGCTGGTCAAGGAGAAGGCGGCCAAGAATCGCAAGGTATGGTCGTGATTACTCTGCGAAGATGTCGCTGACTGCCAGCTTGAAACCGGGCAGGACGGTTCCACCATCGAGCGTATCTTTGTTCGTGTAGGTTTTGGGAGATTGTGACGGTTGGTGAACGGTGACGCGCTCGGCATCGGGATTGATCACCCAAACGATTACACCCGCGCGCAGATAGTTATCCACTTTGATGGCGATTTCGTCGGGCGTGTTCGAGGGCGAGAGAACTTCAACCGCTAAATCCGGCGGGATGTGGTTATAGGCTTCCGTCGTCGGCTTGGCCTGTTTCTGCCTGGAAACGAAGGCAAAATCGGGTATATAGCGCTCGCCGTTGATCCAGTAGCCGCCGTCTGCGCCCGTGACAAATCCGAGCTTGTTCTGATAAATGAATCCACCGGCGAGGACAGTAAGGCGTGCGCCGAGCGCAGAGGATTTTCCGTTGGAGACCACTTCGACGACCTCTCCCCCGATAAGTTCAAAGGAACGCTCGCGGTTTTCGGGCTGCATCACGAAGTGCTCAAACTCCTCAGCACTCAGTTGAAGATGGGTTTTTTGCAGCGCCATCACACACTCCATCTGTAACATCACTTGAAGTGATTGTATCACGGAGCCACTGTAAGTATTTACACTCTGCGAGTGATATTCGGCGTTATACTGATTCAAAATACAAACCTGCTCGATGGCAGGATGAACATTTCATCTGTATAGTAAAGGGTAAACATTACCCGACGGTAAGGAAAAGCAATGAGCAAGGGTCGCATCCTGGTCGTGGAAGACGACTTTGACATTTCCAATATGCTGCGGATTTATTTCAGCGGGCAGGGCTACGAGGTTCAGGTCGCCCCGCGCGGCGGCGAAGCCCTGACGATGACGCGCAAACAGTTGCCTAATCTGATCGTGCTCGACATTATGCTGCCGGACATGAACGGCTACGACGTGTGCCGCGAACTGCGCACGACCACCCGCACCAGTCACATCCCGATCATCTTCCTGACGCAGAAGGACGAGCGCAGCGACAAGATTCAGGGACTTGAACTGGGCGCGGACGACTACATCACCAAGCCATTCGACATCGAGGAACTCAAGCTGCGCGTGCAGAACGCGATCAGCGCGGCCAACCGGCAGACGCAGATCGACTCGAAGTCGAATCTGCCGACCGGACGGCTGATCGAAGATCACCTGCGCACGCTGATGCACAGCGAAACCGATTGGACATACATCGACCTCAAGATCAATCAGTTCGACTCATTCACCGACGTGTACGGCTTCGTTGCCGGGGACGAGGTGATCCGCTTCATGGCGGTGCTGATCGGCGAGATTATCGACGCGGCAGGCACGCCCGACGACTACGCCGGACATCCGGGACGCGACAACTTCATCATTATTACCCACAGCGACGACCCGGAGCGGCTCAAGAGCCTGCTGATCGACACTTTCAACGAGAAGATTCAGCAGCACTATTCGTTCATCGACCGCGAGCGCGGTTACATCCTCGTGCCGGACAGTGTCTACGGCGAGCGGCAGGTCGAATTGATGACGCTTTCCGCCGGATCGGTATCGACGCGCACACATCAGTTTTCCGATATACGCGAAGTGACGGAGCTGGCTGCCGAAGACCGCCGACGCGGAATCAGCGGGCAGGACAGCAGCAGCGCCAATCTTCTCACCTCCTGGTAACGCTCAGTTACAGGTTCAGGTCTTATGGGACTGGCAATCATTCTTTTTGCGGGTGCAGTAGTCATTCTGGTCTGGCTGTTCCTGTGGTCGTACCAGCGGCAGCGCTTAGGCCCCATTCCTGAGCTGGGGACGGTTCCGAGCGATACGGGCACGCACATCGCCATGCAGATCGCCAGCAGCGATGGCATGATCGTCGCTACCGAGCAGGGACAGGTGCTGCACACGAACGAAACGTTGCGGCGCTGGGTCGGCGTGGAGAATCCCACGCTCGAAGTGATCGCACGAGTCGCGCAGCCACCGGATAGTTTCCTCGACCTGTTCACCAACGAAGGGCAGGCGTCATTTCAACTGAACAAGCGCTGGGTTGAAGCGACTTCGCACCGCGTCCCCGGCGAAGGCACAGGCCGGATGGTGCTGGTTATCCGCGAACTGGCCGGAACGCCAAACAACCCGGACGTGCTCGACCTCGGTCGAGCGATGTCGATCATCAACGAGATTGGCGAGATCATCAACGCGGGGCTGGGCGTCGAACCCGTGCTGCAAGCGCTCCTGACGATCATTCGCAAGGAAATCCCCGCTGACGCAGGCGAAATCTGCCTGTGGGACGACAACCAGAAGCTGCTCTATCCGCGTGGCTGGACGGGCGACATTGCCTACGTGCTCGCGCTGGCCGAAGCTGGCGGCGCGTATGCTTACGATGAAGGCATCACGGGCTGGATCGCGCATTATCGCCAATCGGTGCTGGTCAGCGATGTGAACGACGCGGCAGCCGTGCGCCCGAAGCTGAACCTTGACCTGTACAAGAGCTTCATCGGCACGCCCCTGCTGACGGGCGATCACTTCGTCGGTACGCTCGAATTTGCCAGCCTGACACGTTTCACGCAGGGCGATTTGGCGCTGCTGCAAGCGGTATCCAAGCAGGTGACGACGGCGATTTACAACGCGCAGTTGTACACCGAGCAGGCACATCGGATCGAAGATTTGGCGACCGTGCAGCAGGTGATCGACGAGGCGACGCTGCAAGATGACCCAACGCAGGTGTTCGCCGCGCTGAACGAGCGCATCGCTAACCTGCTCGATGCTGAAGTCTGCGGCGTGCTGCTCTACGACGAACTGCGCGATGCGCTGGTAGCACAGCCGCCGTTCTATGGGCTGCCGGATCAGGTGGTGCGCAGTTTCGCCATTCCCGTGCCGGAAGCCAGCGCCGCCCATGACATCTGGCAGCGGCAGGAATACTGGACATCGAGCGATCTGGCGGACGAGCCGCTGGCGGACGAACTCGGCCTGTCACTGCTGGTCAACGCGGCTGGTTTGAAAGACGCGATTCTGATGCCCCTGCAAGTCGGCAGCCGTCGCATCGGCATGATTCAAGTCAGCAACAAGCGCTCGGTCAGCGGCTTCAGCCCGCAGGACGTGCAAAATCTGCGTCTGCTCTCGGCGCAGGCCGCGATTGCCGTCGAGGATACGCGCCTCGCCCAACGCGAGCAGATTCGTGATACCGAAATGGCCGGGCTTCAGGAGATCACGCAGGCGTTCGGCGCGATCAACCACTCGGACGAGTTTTACACGACCATCAACGAGCGAATCGCGCGCGTGATGGGCATTTCGGCCTGCGGCGTTTTGCTTTTCGATGCAGCGCAAAATCGGCTGGTGGCGCAGAAGCCATTCTACGGGCTGGACGATACGGTCGCGGGCAATTATACGGTCGCGCTCGAAACGGGCAGCGCGATTGCCGACATCTGGAGCAACGAAGACTACTGGTACAGCAATAATGTCGCCACCGACAAGGTGATCTACGGGGCGGGGCTGGCCGAGATCGCAGAGATGGCGGGCGTGCAAAAGACGCTGCTGGCGATCATGGCCTCTGGCGGGCGGCGCTTGGGTGTGGTGCAGGTCTCGAATAAACTGAGCGGTGAGGATTTCACCGACAACGACGCGCGCCTGCTGCTGATCTTTGCGGCGCAAATCGGCGGCATGATCGAGAACGCGCGCCTGCTGCGCGAAGTTCAGGGGCGCGTGGATGAGTCGGAAGGGCTGCGGCGCGTCGCCGAGTTCGCGGGCGCGATTATGACCGGGGACGACGATTTCCTGCCGGTGCTGCGCGAAATCTGCCGCCTGACCAGCAGCCCATCGGCGTTCATCAACGTGTTGGACGCGCAAACGGGCAACCTCGTCAACTCGCCTAAGTACAGCTATGGCGTCGAGACGCTGGTTCCGTTCGTAATGGACGCCTACAGCAAAGGCTACGAGCAGAGCGTTGCCATCGCCAAACGCTCGTTTTTCAGCAACGACGTGCTCAAGGATCATCGCACGCAGGCGGATTACTATCGCGCCGCGCAGGAGATGGGCATCGTCTCGATTGTGATGGTGCCGCTGGTCGTCGGCGATCAGTCGCTTGGTGAACTCGGTGTGTTCAACCGCAGCGAACCGCCCTACAGCGACGACGACGTGCGCAACCTGCAAGCGATTGCCATCCATCTCGCGGCGGCGTTTGATCGCGTGCGCCTGCACGAAGCGACCGGGCAGAACCTGCGCCGCCGCTTGCAGGAACTCGACGCGATTTCGCGGGTGAGCAACGAACTGGCGGCTACGCTCGACTTCGACCGCGTGCTCGACGTGATTCGGCAGGAAGCGACGCAGGCGACCGACGCCGAAGGCAATACGGTCGTGCTGCTGCTGCCATCGTCCGAGTGGCCGAGTTCCGATCAACCCCGCGCCGAGCGCCGCCTCGGTGAGCGCAAGAGTTTGATTCTGGCCGACGTGGAAGTGCGCTCGATTAAAGAGAGTGCCAACGCAGTCGTGATCGAGGATTATCACCTGCAATCGCTCAAGCCAACGCCTGAATCGGCGCGTTCGGCGATGGCGGCGGCGATCCTCTACGAAGACCGCGTAATCGGCGTGATCCACCTGTTCCACAGCCAACCGTTCCACTTCGACGAGCGCGCCGCGACTTTCCTGATGACGCTGGCGGCCAAAGCCTCGTTGAGCTACGGCAACAACCTGCGCTACATCGAAAATCAGGAACGCAGCGACCGTCTGCGCCGCCGTGTCGAGCAGTTGAACAACATCTTCGAACTGGGGCAGATGCTTCAGTCGAACGTCGATTCGGTCACGATCCTCGAAGCGATTGCCTTCAGCATCCAGCAGAGCATCGGCTACGACGTGGTTATGCTGATGATGGTGGACGAGGAAAACAAAATGCTGCGCCGCATCGCGCAGGCAGGCTTGCCGATTGACAGCTTCGAGAGCAGCAAGAAGAACATGATGCCGATCACGACGCTGCGCAAGCTGTTCGAGCGCGACGAGTTCCGCATCAGCGAGTCGTATTTCCTGCCGCTGCAAAAGCTGTCGCAGTGGTACGTCGAAGGGCTGGAAGCACTCAGCACGGGCGGGGCAGTCACGCGCACGCTGCACCCATCGACCAAAGACGACTGGTACGACGGCGACATGCTGGTTGTGCCGATCACGGGCGCGGGCGGCGATTTGCTCGGCCTGATGAGCCTGGATCGCCCGTTCGACGGCAAGCGACCAGATCGCAACACGATTGAAATTCTGGAAATCTTCGCGCATCAGGCGGCGACGACGCTCGAAAACACGCGCCTGTACATGGCGACCGTGCGTAACGCCGAGCAGGAAGCCCGCCTCAACGAAGTCATGGAGGCGATTGCCAGCACGCTCGATATGGCCGAGATTGTCGAGGCGGTAGCGCGCGGGGCGCTGCGTCTGCTGCCGTTCATGCGCATGACCGTCGCGCTGGTTGAAACTGAACAGCAGGGCGGCTTCGAGTTGATCACGGTTGCGGTGAAAGCCGACGACTCGCTGATCGTCACGCGCGCTCATCGGGCGGGACTTGATCAGACGGCGCTTGGTCGCACCTTCGAGACCGGACAGGATTTCCTCTACAACGCTGATGAGATCGCCGAATACGAAGATTTGCAGATGTGGCACGCGGCGGGCGAACGGACTTCGCTGATCGTGCCGCTGATTGCGGGTGGTATCTGCCTCGGCGCGATGCACGTCGGCAGCGATCTGGTGCAAGCCTTCGGTTTCGAGGAATTCCGACCGCTGATCAAGCGTATCGCCAATCTGTCGGCAGTCGCCATCCAGAACGCCAACCTGTTCAATCAGGCGGTCAACCTGCGCTTGTTCAACGAGTCGGTGGTGGAGTCGATCCAGCAGGGCATTATCGTGCTGGACAACACGCAGCGCATCATCACGGTCAACGAGTTCATGAGCCGCCGACTGGGGTGGGAGAACGCCGCGCGCAAGCCCTTGTTCGATTACCGCCCCTCGCTGCGCCCGCTGCTGGAGCAGACGCTGGAAGCGGTGCTGACGACCGGCGAGCCAAAAGAACTGCTCAACCAGAAGGTCATCGACTTCGATCAGACGTTGATCCAGAACTTCTTCCTCTACCCGCTGCGTTCAGCAGACAGCGTGCGCGGCGCGGTGCTGCTGATCGACGACGTGACCGAGCGCGCGCGCCTCGAAGCCGACATCGCGGCCCGCGCAAATCAACTCGCCGCGCTGACCGAGGTGTCGAGCCGCATCACGGCGGCGCTGGAACGCGACGAGGTGATCGCGCTGGCGATGGACGAGATGCAGCGCGTGATCGTCTACGACGTGATGAGCCTGTGGCGGCGTGAAAACGATGACCTGATCCTCGAAGCGGCGCGCGGATTCAGCGCGGGCGCGGACGAGGTGCGTATCCCGATTGCCTCGCATGAACGGATGCGCCAGATTGTCGATTCGCGTAAGGCCGTTTCAATCCACCATTTCCAGGGCTGGGATGAGCTTTCCGGCGAGAATGGCATCCAAAGCTGGATTGGCACGCCGCTCATGCGCCAGCGCGAGGTGATCGGTATCATCACGCTCGGTAAGCGTGAAGCCGCCTTCTACGATCAACAGGCGGAGCAAGCGGTGTTCGCCTTCGCTAACCAGGTGGCGGTCGCGCTGACCAACTCCGAGTTGTTCGAGGAAACGCGCGCGCGTACCGAACGTCTGAGCCTGCTCAACCGCGTCTCGGTCGCGCTGGCGCAGTCGCTCGACACCGAGAACATTATGGAGATTGCCCTGCGCGAGATCGCGCAGTTATTGCGCATCGAACGGTCACGCGCCTATATGTTCGAGCGCGAAACCAGTGCCGCGCGCGTGGTCGTCGAGTACCCGCGCGGCGACTTCCCGCCTGCCAACATCATCGACCTGCGCAGCAACGCCGTGTTCGATCTGGTCGTGCGCACGGCGGCGCCGCTGGTCATCGAGGACGTGAGTGCTTACGCCGGCGATCCGGCGATTCAGGAAGAACTGAGCGCGCACAACTTCGCGTCTTACGCCGTGCTGCCGCTGAAAGTCGGCGGTCAGGTGAGCGGCGCGCTCGAATTGGAAATCTACAATGCGCCGCGCGAGTTTGACCCGGAGAAATTCGATCTGGCGATGATCATCGCCAATCAAGCGGCGATTGCCGTGCTCAACGCCAACCTGCTCGAACAAACGCTGGTGCGCACGCGCGAACTGGAAACGCTGCTCGAAGCGGCGCAGGCGACCTCGTACACGCTCGACCTCGAAGAAGTGTTCGGCAGCGTCGTGCGACTGGCCTTGCAAGCGCTCGACATGGACGACGGCGCGATCATGCTCTACGACAACGTCGAGGAATCGCTCAAGGTCGAACTGGACATGAATCGGCAGGGCGACCGCAACCGCATCACGCCATCGGGCACGCTCTACGACCTGCACAACTATCCCGCCAAGAGCCGCGCCCTGCGTGACGGGCAAATCGTGGTGCTGCGCCGCGACGATCCCGAAGTCGATGCAACTGAACGGCAGGAGATGGAAGCCAGCAGCGAAACCGCGCGCATGATTGTGCCGCTGGTCGTGCGCGATCAGGCGATTGGCCTGCTGCAAATCGAGCTTCAGTCGCAGCTTCGCACCTTTACGCACCGGGAAATCCGCATGGCGCAGGCGCTTGGCTCGCAGGCTGCGACCGCTATCGAGAACGCGCGGCTCTCGACGCAAACCGCCGCGCTGGTCGAGCAATCGCTGGTCATCAACGACATCAGCCGCACGATCTCGTCTACCATGAACACGGACGACATGATCCACATTGTGCGCGAGCAAATTCCCAGCCTGACCGACGCCGAAGAAATCTACGTGGCGCTCTACAACCCGGAGACGCAGGATATTACCTTTCCGCTGGCGCTCAAGGGGCGCAAAGACATCGAGATGCCGCCGCGCAAGTTCGGCAGCGACGAGTTCTCGTACGTGATCCGTAACCGCCGACCGGTCGCAATGGGCGGCGATAACCCAAGCGCAGCGGAAGTGCGGCGCAACCTGAAGATCGTGACGGATGTTGACTCGTCGCGTTTTCTTGGCGTGCCGCTGATGGCAGGCGATCAGGTGGCGGGCGTGCTGGCGGTGCGCGACACCAAACAGACGCGACCGTTCGGCCTGAACGACAACCGTATTCTGACGACGATTGCCGCGCAGTTGGGCGCGACCCTCCAGAACGCGCAACTGTTCGAGCGCGTTCGTAACTTCGCTGCCGAATTGAACCAGCGCGTTCAGGAGCGCACAGTCGAATTACAGGAAGAACGCGACCGTTTGAACTCGCTGTACCAGATCACGGCAGAATTGGGACGGACGCTCGATACGGATCGCGTACTGGCGCGCGCGCTGGAAATGGTCACGCGCGCGATCAACGCCGACGAAGGCGCGGTCATGCTGGTCGATCCACAGAAGGGAACGCTCTATACGCGCTCGGTTTACAGCACGAACGCGCTGCCGACAGGCAGCGGCAACGGCAATGGGAACAGTAATGGCAAGCACGACGGCGATGAGCCAAGCGCGCATCCGGCGGAAGCATTGGCGAACTGGCTGATGAACCGCGAGCGCTCGGTGCTGGTCGATGACCTGAGCCAGACGGACTACTGGCAGACCGACGGTTGGCACAGCGCAGTCGCGGTCGTGCTCGAAACCAACGAGGACGTGCAGGGCGTGATGGTCTTTCTTGGACGCAGCGCGGCGCAATTCACCGACCCGCACCTCAAGCTGGTGACCGCCGCCGCCAATCAGGTGTCCGCTGCCGTCAACAACGCCGACCTGTATAATCTGATCCGCGAGCAGAACGACCGCATGGCCGTGCTGCTGCGCACCGAGCAGGAAGAAGCCGAAAAGAACTCCGCTATCCTCGAAGGTATTGCGGACGGCGTGCTGCTGGCCGACGCTTCGGGCGTGGTCATGCTGTTCAACAGCGCCGCCGAGCAAATTCTCGGCCTGCCGAGCGAATACGCGCTTGGTCAGCCGCTCTCGCGCATCGCCGGAGCGTATGGCGGCACGTCGCAGTGGGTGCCCACGCTCGACGCCTGGGTTATGAACCCGCGTCGTGACGCGCAGGCCGAACTGCTGATCGACCGACTGGAAGTCGGCAGTCGGGTGGTCAGCGTTCACGCCTCACCTGTGTACAACGGCGACGAGTTCCTCGGCACGGTTTCGGTGTTCCGCGACGTGACCCGCGACGTGGAAGTGGATCGCATGAAGAGCGAGTTCATCTCGAACGTGTCGCACGAACTGCGCACGCCGATGACCAGCATCAAGGGTTACGCCGACCTGCTGATGGGCGGCGCGGGCGGCGACGTGACCGACAATCAGAAGCGCTTCCTCGGCACGATCAAGAACAACGCCGACCGCCTGGCCGATTTGGTCAACGATTTGCTCAACATCTCGCGGATCGACTCCGGGCGCGACCGCCTCAAGCTGGAGGACGTGCAGATCGGCGACGTGGCGAAGCAGGTCGTGTCGAGCTTGCAGGGTCGCGAGCAGTTCGAGGCCAAGCACCTCGACGTGAGCGTCAAGATCGACCCGGATGTGCCTGCGATTCGTGCCGATCACCTCAAGCTGGTACAAATCCTGAGCAATCTGGTCGATAACGCTTTCAACTACACCTATCCGGGCGGCAAGATTGAAGTTGCCGCCAAAATTCGACCAGATCATGCCGATGATGTGCTGATCTCGGTCAAGGATACGGGGATTGGTATTCCCGAAGAGTTCCGCTCGCGCATCTGGAATCGCTTCGAGCGTTACGAGGAGCACGCATTGGTTATGGACGTGGCGGGAACGGGCCTCGGCCTGTCGATCACCAAAACGCTGGTCGAGATGCACGACGGCACGGTCTGGTTCGAGTCTGAAGAAAACAAGGGAACGACATTCTACGTTTCGCTGCCGATTGCCGGGCCTGAACAGGTTCAAATCGCCAGTGAGCAGACGGTTGAAGGATAGGGCATGGCGCATATCTTGGTTGCAGAAGACGAGCGCGATATTCGCGAACTCATCAATTTTACGCTGATGTTTGCCGGGCACACCGTCACGCTGGCCGCGAATGGCGCGGACGCGGTCGAAAAGGCGACGGCAGCGCTGGCGAGTGGTTCCAAGCCGGATTTGATCATGATGGACGTGCGGATGCCGAAGCTGACGGGCTACGAAGCCTGCCGCCAGTTGAAGGAAATCGCCGATTTCAAGGAAACGCCGGTCGTTTTTCTATCGGCCAAAGGGCAGGACGAGGAAATTCAGACCGGGATGAAAGTGGGCGCGTCCGCCTACATCCTCAAGCCATTCTCGCCTGACGACTTGACCCGCCGCGTGGCGGATATTCTGGCGAACGGGATCGGCGCGTAGAGAGCAGGTTGAACGCATGAGCGCCATCACAAGCGGCGGCGATTTAGTTCACTACGAGGTCTTGGGGCGTGGTCGCCCTGTGATTCTGGTGCATGGCTGGATTGGATCGTGGCGCTACTGGATTCCGACGCTTCAGCTTTTGCAGAACAACTATCGCGCTTATGCCCTCGACCTGTACGGCTTTGGCGACTCGGCCAAGAACCCCAATCGTTATTCGCTGGAGCATCAAATCACGCTGCTCGACGACTTCATGCGCGAACTCGGCATCCCCAAAGCCGCGCTGATCGGGCATGGCCTCGGCGCGCTGATCGTGGCAGAGTTCGCGCGGCGCTACCCGGATCGTGTGCCGCGCCTGCTGGTCGCGGACGCGCCGCTGTTCGATCCCGGCGATCTGGAACACCGCGTTCCGGCGGGGCGCAAGGTGCTGCAACCGCGCCCGACACTGCCGGATGTCACGGCGCAGGGGCCGAACGCGCCGACCGTGATGAGCGCCAGCGCAGCCATGCGCGCCGCTCTGCTCGAAGCGGCACGCGCGCGCAGCGGCGGCCTCGCGCCTGAATTAGAGCAGATGGCGGCACGGGAGCCAGTTCACGCCAATCACAATCCGTTGAATACGCTCATGGACGCCGGGCCAGACGTTTTGCTGGGGCGGGCGTTTCGGCGCAGCGAGCCGAATTACGAGAAACTGAGTGTCGATCTCGCCAAGATCGACCCGGCGGTGCTGAAAAAATCAGTCGAGACGTTCGATTCCGGGCGCATGTTGGATACGCTGCGCCTGCTGACGATCCCGATTCTGGTGATTCACGGCGGCCAAGACCCGCTGATCCCAACGCCGAGCGAAGAAATCCTCAATTACATCACGCTCGATAAGGAAAATCTGCTGCTGCCAATTCTGCTCCCGAACGTGCGCCATTTCCCGATGCTCGAAGATGATCGCTTCCCTCGGCTGGCGACGGAATTCCTCGAGGCGCCGGACGTGAGCCGCCTGGAGATCAAAGAGCGCTGGCGGCGGCGCACCCGCTAACAGGTCAGGCGGCGTAGAACCATGATACAGGATGATTATTTCAGCTTTCTGGATTACCGTGCCGCGCAGCGACGGCTGGCCGCGAGGTTCGCGCACCCGCGCGCGCTGACGCTGCATACGCTGGCCTTCATCGTCGCGGTGACGACGATGCTCGCTTACGGAGTCGCGGTGGGCTGGTGGTACGATCCCAGTAATCTGCTCGCGCCGACCGTACTGGGGTTTATCTGGAGTCTGCTGCTGCTGCTGCACGCGGTCTGGCATTATCGACGGTCAGCGGCTTCCAGCGAGCGGCGCGAGGTCGCCGTCGAGGAAGCGATGCGCCAGTTGATCGCGCAGCATGAGGGCGGCATCGACAACGAACAGCGCTTCACGCTGCACCTGAGTTTTGAAGCCGCGCTGGAGCAGCAGGGCAGTTGGTCGGGACTGCTGCTGGCCTTTGCCGTCGTGAACGCCGTGTCGTGGGGGCTCTCGGTTCTCAACGTGGGTACGTCGTGGCCGTTTCAAATGACGCAGCCGCTTGCCGTTCTCATCCTCGGCGGTGGCGCGTTTTATGTCACATGGCAGCGACGACGGCGCGAGGGACAGCGCAACTGGTTCACCCGGATTCCGGTGCTGCATATCGCCCTTTATGCCATCGGCGCGCCGATTTTAGCGCTGCTCGGCGCCTATCACGCGATCAATTACTGGGACGCGCAAACCCTGATCGGCTGGTGGACGCTGATCGTACTGGCACATATCCTGTTCGCGGTTGTGATCCTGCCGCTGATCGAGCGGCTTATACCGCAAAGAGAGGTGGCGAAGCGCAAGCCGAGTCAGCGGTTGATGGTCGGCGACGACGGCGAACTCGTGGAGATCGATGAGCCGGAAATTAGGCAGGCGCGGACGGATCGGTTATGAAAGCCCTGATTTTTGCCAATGGCATGATCGAGGACGGCGCGATGGTCGAGCGTGCGCTCGCTCGCGCTTCCGACGCGCTGATCGTGGCGGCAGACGGTGGCGCGCGCGTGGCGGCGCATTACCATCTCACCCCGAACACGGTGATCGGCGATATGGACTCGCTCTCGCCCGATGCGCTTGAGGCGCTGGCGGCGCGCGAGACGGACATTCGCCGCTATCCCGCTGAGAAGAACGAGACCGATCTCGAACTGGCGCTGATGTACGCCGCCGAGCAGGGCGCGGACTGGCTGCGGGTAATCGGCGCGACGGGCGGGCGGATCGATCAGATGATGAGCAACATCTATCTGATGACGCTGCCGGTTCTCGATGGTCGTGACGTGCAGATGGTCGCGGGCAAGCAGGCGATCTGGCTGGCGCGACCGGGCAGGCACGAAATCGCGGGCGCGGCGGGGGATACGATCTCGCTGATCCCGCTCAACGGCACGGTGCGCGGCGTGCGTACCGAGAACCTCTACTATCCCCTCAGGGACGAAGACCTGTTTTTCGGCCCGGCGCGCGGCGTCAGCAACGTGATGACCGGAACGCAGGCGGCGGTCTGCGTGCGCGAGGGCGTGCTGCTGGTCGTCCATACACTGGGGCGGGCATGATCACGATTGTCAAACAGAATCACCTCGGCCAGAAGGTCTGGGATTATCCTGCCGAGGTGCTGGTGCGCGGCGACAACTGGGTTTCGATCATCGCGCCGTTCAGCGGCACAAAGGATCGTGACCTCGGCTACGTGGTCTTTCGCGTCGGCGACACCTTCATCGAGTGGCATTACGCGGATCGCTGGTACAACGTCTTCGAGGTCTACGACGTGGACGACGGGCATCTCAAAGGCTACTACTGCAACGTCACGCGCCCGGCGGTTATCACTGAGGACGAAATCCGCGCCGACGATATGGCGCTCGACGTGTGGGTGCGACCCGACCGAACGACGCTTGTGCTGGATGAGGATGAATTTGAAGCGCTGGGTCTGAATGTGGCGGATCAACAGGCGGCGCGAGCGGCTGTACAGGCGATTCTAGAGGCGGTCGCGGCGGGCATACCGCCGTTCGAAGCGGGAACGCCGCCGTTTGATCGGGTGCAACTGTCGTAACTAGCCCCTTCTTACGCTTGCTCAAACGTCAAAAGCTTTACAATTTATAGATTAGAAGATTTAGGGACATAAATTATGCCCTACAGCCTCGAATGGTACATTCCAAAACGCCTGATCCTCGAAAAAGCCTTCGGCGATCTCACCGTCGAAGAACTGGTGCGCTTCAATGCCGAAGTGACCCAGATGATCAC
>DASZXN010000429.1:0-6431 GCA_035545875.1 Phototrophicaceae bacterium | reverse complement strand
GTTCATGTTCGCGCCGTCCATGTACATCAGGCCGCCGCAGTCGTGAATCGCCTTGATCACGTCGAGAATGTGCGTGTCGAAGACGCCGAGCGTGCTCGGTACGGTGATCATCATCCCAGCGACGGTATCGTTGCAGGCGGCGCGGAGGGCTTCGAGATTCACATCGCCGTTCTCGTCGGAGGGAAGCTCGATCACGTTCAGTCCAGCCATTGTGACCGTCGCGGGATTCGTCCCGTGCGCGCTGTTGGGCACGAGAATGTTGACGCGCTTCGTGTCGCCGCGATCAACGTGATACTTGCGGATCATCAGGATGCCCGCCAGTTCGCCCTGCGCGCCCGCCGCCGGGGTCAGGCTCGCGCCCGCGAAGCCCGCGATCTCCGCCAGCCAGGTTTCAAGCGTGTGCATGACCTCAAGCGCGCCCTGCGAGCCTTCCTCGTCAGTGAGCGGGTGCAGCGCGCCGAAACCAGGAAGACGCGCCACGTCCTCGTTGATCTTCGGGTTGTACTTCATGGTGCAGGAGCCGAGCGGATAGAAACCACCGTCGATGCTGTAGTTGAGCTTGCTCAGGTTGGTGAAGTGGCGCACCACTTGCAGCTCACCGACTTCCGGGAAATCGAGATCGGCACGGAGCAAATCGGCGGGCAGATCGGTTTCCGGCACGTCGCAGGCAGGCAGCGTCACACCGGTGCGACCGGGCACGCTCAGATCATAAATCGTCGCTTCAGTCATGAATTGGCCTCCCGCAGCGTTTGCACCAATACGTCGATCTCATCTTTCGTGTTGACCTCGGTGCAGCAGACCAGCATCCGATCTTGCAGCCATGAGTAGTCTTTGCCGAGGTCGTAGCCGCCGATGATGCCCTCGTCGAGCAGCGCCTCGTTGATGTCCGCGACCGGGACGGGCGTTTTGACGACGAACTCGTTGAAGAACGGCTTGCTGCGATCCACGCTGTAGCCGGGCAGGGCGGCGATCTGGTCGGCGGCGTAGTGGGCTTTGTGATAGCTCAGTTTGGCGACCTGCTGAAGCCCGTTCTTGCCCATCAATTCCATGTAGACGGTCGCTGCCAGCGCCATCAAGCCCGTGTTGGTGCAGATGTTGCTGGTCGCTTTCTCGCGGCGGATGTCCTGCTCGCGCGGGCGGAGGGTCATCACGTAAGCGTCCTTGCCGTTCTGATCGACGGTTTCGCCGACGACGCGCCCAGCGATGCGGCGAATCTGCGCCATTTTGGTGGCGAAGAAGCCGAGATAAGGGCCGCCGTAGCTCAACGAGACGCCGAGCGATTGGCCTTCGCCGACCACGATGTCCGCGCCCAGCTCGCCGGGGCTTTTGAACAAAGCCAGCGCCATCGGCGTGGCGACGAAAACCAGCAGCGCGCCTGCCGCGTGAACCTTTTCCGCCAACCCCTTGAAGTCCTCGATCTGGCCGAGGAAGTTCGGGTAGGCGACGGCGAGCATCGCCGTTTGATCGTCGAGCAGGGCGACCAGATCGCTAATCTCGGCAGGCTGATCGTCGCCGACAAATTGCAGGTTTTTGCCCTGATGATAGGTGCGCGTGACCTCGCGGTACTGCGGGTGAATGTAGGGGCTGAGGATGATCTTGCTGCGCTTGTGACGCGAGGCTTCGAGGGCGACGGTCACGGATTCGGCGAGGCTGGTCGCGCCGTCGTAGTGGCTGGCGTTCGAGCCGTCCATCCCGGTCAACTGCGTGATCATCGACTGGTACTCGAAGATCGCTTGCAGCGTGCCCTGACTCACTTCGGGCTGATAAGGCGTGTAGGCGGTCAGGAACTCGCCGCGCTGGATGATGTGATTGACGGCGGACGGGATGTAGTGATGGTACGCGCCCGCGCCGCGAAAAATGGCGAAGTCCTGCGCGTTGTCGTTGGCTTCGCTCAGGGCGCGCAGTTCCGCCATGATCTCCATTTCGCTCAACGGCGCGGGGAGATCGAGCTTAGGGAAGCGATATTTCGACGGGATGGCCTCAAAGAGGTCTTCAATCGTCGGAACGCCGATGGCGGCGAGCATCTGCTGCCGCTCCAGGTCGGTGTGGGGGATATAGGACATTCAGTACCTCAATTATGAAATCAGGGCGAGGCACGCCTCGCCCCTACAACGTAAGGATCGGAAGCAGTTAGCGACTGTTGCAATACTCGGTGTACTGATCAGCAGTCATCAGGTCGGGATTGTCGGCATCACCTGTGACCTTGATCTTGATCAGCCAGCCCTTGTCGTAGGGATCGCTGTTCATCAGTTCGGAGTTGCTGGTCAGGGCACTGTTGACCTCGGTGACCGTGCCGGAAACCGGCATGTACACGTCCGACTCGGCTTTGACGGACTCGAAGTTGGCGAAGCGCTCGCCCTTCTTGAACTCGTCACCGACCTGCGGCAGTTCGACAAAAGTGATGTCATTCATCTGATCCTGCGCATAGTCCGAGATGCCAATGGTGGCGCTGTCGCCGTCGATTTTGACCCACTCGTCCGATTTCATGTACTTGCGATCTGCCGGGGTTTTCCAAGCCATGCGCTTCTCTCCCTGAGACATAGGTAGGATACGGAAATAAAAAAGAGCACACCCGATGCTGTGTGCTCTGTAACGGCTCGTCTGCCGACGCCAGAGTTGCGAAGATCGATGCGTCCCTGAGCCTGAGAGTTTCATCCCCCGTCCAGCGAGCGGGTGACTTGCCCCTTCGGCGTTTCAACCATATTTGGCTGAACACTCTCCGCATCGATCACTCGATTGCGAATGATTTTACTGATTTCGAGGATATTTGGCAACCACGAGGACAAAAGGGAATCCAGGGCAAACGCATCAAAATCAGATGGAAAGTCACAAAGGGTCACAAGGAATCGTAGGGACGGCATTGATGCCGTCCGCGATGCCGGACGCGATAAATCGCGTCCCTACAAAATCCGTATCGCCTTTTATGACCCGAACATAAATTTGATGCGTTCGCCCTGCAAAAGGGAATCGGGCATTCCTTGTCCGAATGAATCATGCCCTCAAATTTCACCACGCCCGGACAAAAGCGCAGCGGAAAAGAAAAGGCATTCACGCAAAGGGGCATAGATAGGTTCCGACAATTTTCGCTCGAACGGCGGTCACATGGCTTGAATCAGAGCGCAAATTCTAAATTGACGCAGCGACCCTCCCAGGCAAAATCGAACGACCAAAGGGGGAAAGCCCTTCCCGCAGCGCAGCTTGGATTGAGCGCTGGAGGTCGGCGCGCATAAGGCCAAGTTTGTGCAATTCCTGTTCGCGCTTTTGGCTGATTTTGAATATAGTTGGACAACAACTCAGTTTTCACAAGTGCAGAGCGCGCTCGTCCGAGCGCCAATTTCAGGGGGCTTTCCGATGTCGCTACGACGCATGGGACTCCGAGTCGGTGGGGTTTTGATCTGGCTGTGCCTGCTGGCGTTGAGTGGACAGGTGCTCGCCCAGGGGAACACGATCCAGATTGGTCAAAACGCGATAGGCACGATCAGCGCCGCGAACACGACGGTCGATTACAAGCTGGTGGTATCGGGCGGACAAACGGCGGCGATTCAGGTGCTAGGGCTGGGGCAGGGCTTCATGCCGATGTTTCGCGTGCTCAACCCGGCAGGCGCAGAAATCCTGAGCGCGGCGAACCCGGCAGGCGCGGCGACGGTCAGCGGGAACGCCAGCTTTGGCGGCGCGGGCGTGTACACGATTTCGGTCGGGGGCGCGAACGGCAGCACGGGACAGTTCGCGCTATCGCTTCAGGCGGGCGTGCCGCTGCCGCAGGCGACGACGCTGGTGCTCAATCAACCTGTTTCGGCGACTGTCGATGGGCAAACGCCCGTACAGGTTTACGAGTTCAATACGGCCTCGCTCGGCGCGGTCGGGCTGACGATCCTCAGCCAGACGCCGAACGCTGGCCTGCTGGTCACGCTCTACGACGAGGGCGCGGGCAAGGCGATTGCCAGCGTCGAGGCGAGCGTGCTGGGCGTATCGTATCAGCTTCCGGCGAGCGGACTGGCCTACCGGGTCGAGGTGCGCGCCGACGCGAGTGGCAGCGCTGCTTTCACGATTTGCATCGGCGCGTGCGGGAACAGCGTGTCCACTGGAAATCCGTCCGTGAACGGTGGAGTGCCGAGCGCAACGCCGATCCCGGCGGAAAGCGACACGGCGACTTGCACCGCCACGCCGAACATTCAGGGATCGGTCAATCTGCGCAGCGGCCCCGGCACGCAGTACCTTGCGGAAAGCGCCCTGCCTGTTGGACAAATCGCGCAGGTCATGGCGGTCTGGACATACGGCGGTTGGTATCAGGTGAGCTTTAACGGCGGAACGTACTGGCTCGGCTCGACAGTAGTGACGCTGAATGGCAACTGCAACGCGCTGCCGCGAGTCGCTGCGCCTGTTGGAGCGCCGCTCGCGCCGACCGCTGTGCCGACAAGCACACCGACGCCGATGGCATCACCGACCAACCTGCCGACGGATACGCCGACGCCGACGAATACGCCGGAAAATTTGCCCGACTTAGCGGTGCAGGGGATGACGATCACGCAGGACTCGCCGACGCACGCGCGCGTCACCTTCGACATTTACAACAAAGGTACGGTCGATGTGACCCAACCATTCTACGTCTACGTCTGCATCACGGCGCTGTGCGTCGAGAAGCAGATTACGCTGCCAGTAGACGCGGGCGGCGCGACCGAGGTGTTTGTCGATCTCAACCATAACTCCAGCACCACGCCGGAGACAGTGGCGGTAGCGGTCGATTCGCGCGGCGAGATTCGGGAATCGAACGAGAATAACAACACGACCAGTCTTGCGGACGTGAGCCTGAACTTTTAAACTGCGTTCAACGGCGCGCTCGCCTGAGCGCCGAAGGGGGAATTATGTCGGTAAAACGTGTCCTGCTCGCCGCGCTGATCGGGCTGTGCCTGATCATGTTGGCGAGTCCGATTTTGGCGCAGGGCGGCGCGATCCAGATTGGTCAGAACGCGACTGGGACGTTGAGCGCCGCTGCCGCGACCGCTCAGTTCACCGTGACGGCGCAGGGTGGCGAGACGGCAGCTATTCAAGTGCTGGCGCTGTCGCAAGGCTTCGTGCCGAGCTTCAGTGTGGCAAACCCGGCGGGTGTGCAAATCCTGAACGTCGCCAATGCCGACGGCAAGGCGACCCTGAGCGGGAACGTCAGCTTCAGCGATCCAGGGGCATACACGATCACCATCGCGGGGGTGAATGGCAGCACGGGACAGTTCGTGCTGTCGCTGCAAGCGGGCGCGCCGCTGCCGCCGCCGGTCGCGCTGACGATCAACCAGCCCGTGACCGGGACGGTCGGCGCGCAGACACCCGTGCTGATCTACAGTTTCGACACCAGTTCGCTCGGAGCGGTTGGGCTGGTCGTGCTCAGTCAAACGCCCAACGCGGGTGCGCTCGTCACGGTAGTTGACACGAGCCTCGGCAAGACGGTCGCCAGCAGTGATGCGGGCGTGGTCGGCGCGGCGTATCAGCTTCCGGCGAATGCCCATGCGTATCAGGTTCAGGTGCGCGCCGACGGCAGCAGCGATACAGCGTTCTCGATCTGCATCGGCACGTGCGCGGGCGGATTGGCGGGGGGTACGACGAATGCGCCGCCGACTCCCGCGCCGAACGTGATCGCGCCGCCGAACGCCACGCCGGAGCCAAGCGCCGGATGCAGCGCCACGTCGAGCGCGGGCGGAGCGGTCAATCTGCGCAGCGGCCCCGGCACGCAGTACGCTCCTCTGAGCCAGCTTCCGCTCGGACAGTCCGCGCAGGTGCTCGCTCAATGGAATGGTCGGGGCTGGTACGAGGTCAACGTGAATGGGGCGATCTTCTGGGTCGGTGGATCGGTCGTCAGCCTGAGCGGAGATTGCAGTACGCTGCCGCTTATTCCTGCGCCAGCGGGAGCGCCGCTCGCGCCGACGCGCGTGCCGCAGCCGCCTGTCAGCACACCGGACAACGGCGGCGACAATGGTGGGGGGGATAATAGCGGTAACAACGGTGGCAACAACGGCGGCGACAACGGCGGCAACTCAGGGAATCTGCCCAATTTGACGATCACCAACGTGCAGATTTCCAATCCCGGTAATGGAACGGTGGATGTCTCTATCACCGTGATCAATTCGGGTACTGCGCCTGTGGACAATCCGTATGCGGTCAAAACCTGTATCGACAATGATAACTGCGACGAAATCACCGGCTTTGCGGCAGGCTTGCAACCGGGCGACACAATGAATTTCAGTGATGAGATTCCGTTTACACCAGATGGGGGCAATCACACCGTCCTCGTGACCGTCGATTCGCAGCATCAGGTCAAGGAGTCGAACGAGAGCGATAACGACGCTTTCTCCTCGTTCAATCTGTAACCTCAGTTTCGGATAGGGTCTGTCCGTAGGGGCACGACATGTCGTGCCCCTACAAAAACCTTCCCTCAAAATTTG
>DASZXN010000428.1:0-14837 GCA_035545875.1 Phototrophicaceae bacterium | reverse complement strand
CCTGTTCCCCCTATTCTGCTCGGCCTGCTGTTCGCGTTCGCTACTTTCTTTCTGGCAAGTTTGCTCGTGCCGGGTGGACTTGGTGGAGGCGATGTCAAACTGGCGGCCTTGATCGGAGCGGTATTGGGTTTTCCGCTGGTGCTGGGCGCACTGATTGTAGGGGCGCTGGCAAGCGCCGTGACGATTGTGGTTCTCATCACGATATTTCGACGCACACTCAAGGATTCTATTCCCTATGCACCGTTTCTGTGTCTGGGTGTGCTGGCAATCTTGATCTACCGTTCAACCTGGGTGCTTTAACGAGTTCATCATGCTCAACGAACAGAAACCTGTGGAAGCCGAAACCAAACAAACGACGAATAGTATCGGCGCGCGTTTGGTTCCCTGGCTGATTGTCCTGGCACTGGCGCTCCTCTTCATACCGCTCTACCTGACCACAGCCACGCTCGATGATATGACTGCTCCGCTGGCATCTGAAGAAGTCACGCTGGCGCAAACGCTGACTGCTCCGCCGCCTGTGCCCACCGCCGAGCAAACGCTGACAGCGCGGCTCCTTGAAGTGGAAACACAGCTTGGAGCATTAAGCAGCCTTCCGCCGACACTGATCGCCGCGCATGTGGATTGGCCTGCCATTATGTCCACAATCCGCAATTATGATGCGAACGAGATTCGTCTGAGCGGGTTCGATCATATCACCGGCAAGCTGACGCTTCAGGGTGCTGCGCTTCAGGAGGACAGCGTGATGAGCTATGCGCACACGTTGGAACAAACCGGATTGTTCTCGCAAGTACGTATCCAATCGATTACCGTCAATCCGGTTTCACCTGCGACGCCGAATCTGGCAACAACGCCGACGAGTTCCCCGGTGTTGAGCGAAACGTACATGCCCATCATCTTCACGATTTCGATCAATTTGAACGAGGCAGGTTCATGAATCTCAGTAGCCTGCGCACCCGACTATTCCAACTCCTGCCCGTGTTGTTCATCATGATGGCCGTGCTGGGCATCGGCATTTTCTCGATTCAAAGCTTGCTGCCCCGCTGGCAGAGCTATCAGTCGCTCGCAACGGAAGTTCAGACGCAAAATCAAGCGCTTGCAACGCAGTTCGCCGCCCAAAGTGACAGCGGTAACGCACAGGTTTTGCAGGCGCAAATCCAGAGCGCACAAGCGACACTCAACAGCGTAGGCAACAACTTCCTGACCGACTCGGAAGCAGCGCAGGTGCTCAACCGGTTGTACGCTTACGCCTATTCCAGAGGCGTTCGTATCGTCAATCTGCAAGCGCAGCAGCCGTCCGCAGCCGCGACTGCCAGCGCAGTTCCCTACATCACGACCGTTTATCAGTTGCAGGTTAGCGGCGGCGTTGCCAATCTGATCGATTTCATTTCGCACTTTCAGGAGGCATCGCTCCCCGGTGTCAGCATAACCAGTATGAGCGTCAGCAACACCGGCAGTCAACCGCAGCTCACAATGACCCTGCTGATTTACACCTCGCCCTATGCTTCAGGCAAAGCCCTGAGTCAGATTTCGACGGCTGAAGTCGATCCGCCTGGCTCGACGCCTACGCCAACCGAGACAGTCCCGCCAAGCGCGGCAGCGCTCCTCACGGTTGTAGCAAGTGCTACGCTGCTTCCTAGCCCCACGCCGACCTCTACGCCGACTTCTACGGCCACCTTCACTGCCACGCTATCGCCAACGCTAACGTCAACCCTCACGCCAAGCCTTGCGCCGACCTTCACGCCGACCCGCGCCGTCACGACGGTCTCGTGTCCGGGGGCGCTGCCGACGTTGTTCAAGGTGGGCGACATCGCCGTCGTGCATTTCAGCGGTCTGGGCGCGCTGCGCGTTCTCTCCGACCCGAATGGGCCAGTCATGAGCACCCGTACACAGGCCTACGATCAACAGCGGCTTCTCATTATCTCAGGGCCAGTGTGTGTCAACAGCACTCAATACTGGTACATTCGCAATCTGAGTCACAATAATGATCTGGGCTGGGTTGGTGAAGGGCAGAATGACGAGCGTTGGTTGTGCCCTGAGAGCGACCCAAAATGCAGTTAACGCCCGTTATGAAGCATGATTTCGAGCGAAGGATTTTATCGTAGAGGCACGATTTGTCGTGCCTCTACCAGGGAAAAACCGGTTCTTGCTGTGGCGTATCGATAACGCACATTATTTAGGGCTGCGTTAGGGATTACCAGCCGCGTCCGGCGATCTTCTCGGTTTCCGGCATTGCACTCACACTGATGCCGACCATCGCCTCGCCGAGTCCCCGGCTGACCTTTGCCAGTACGTCAGGATCGTTATAGTGCGTGACCGCCTCGACAATCGCCTTCGCGCGCTTGGCCGGGTCGCCGCTCTTGAAAATTCCTGATCCCACAAACACGCCATCGACGCCCAACTGCATCATGAGGGCAGCATCGGCGGGAGTTGCCACGCCGCCTGCCGCGAAATTCACGACTGGCAGCCGACCGAGCCTGGCTGTCTCCGTGACCAGATCGTATGGTGCCTGAATTTCCTTCGCGTAGCTGAATAGTTCGTCCTCGTCCATCGAGGTCAGACGGCGGATTTCGCCTTGCACCGCGCGGGCATGGCGCACCGCCTCGACGACATCCCCTGTGCCGGCTTCGCCCTTCGTGCGGATCATGGCCGCGCCTTCGTTGATGCGCCGGAGCGCTTCGCCGAGGTTGCGGCAGCCGCAGACGAATGGCACTTTGAATTTGTGCTTGTTGATGTGATTGGTTTCGTCGGCAGGGGTGAGGACTTCGCTCTCGTCGATGTAGTCGATGCCAATCGATTGCAGGATTTGCGCCTCGACAAAGTGGCCGATGCGCACCTTCGCCATCACCGGGATGGTCACGGCCTTCATAATCCCTTCGATCATGTCGGGGTCGCTCATGCGCGCAACGCCGCCGTGCGCGCGAATATCCGCCGGGATGCGTTCCAGCGCCATCACCGAGCAAGCGCCCGCGTCCTCCGCGATTTGAGCGTGTTCGGGCGTCACCACGTCCATGATCACGCCACCCTTGAGCATCTGCGCCAGACCGCGCTTGAGCGCGACGGTTCCGGTTACACCGTTGTGATCACTACTGCTGTTCGTTGCGCTGGTTGCGTCGTTCATCCAAATGTCTCCACTCCTATGTTGGCTTCAGCGTAAGTGACCTGCGCCTGTAGCTATAGCGCCACTTGAGTCCAACCATGTTCACATTCGCATCGTGCGGATATAGTGGCGGGCAGACACAGACGCCATTTCTGGCGCAGTATTCGGCCACGATGCTTTCTTGCGATCAACATTTTGATATGCGTGGTGTCCATGCGCTAAAATAAATCTATTGGCTCATAGCGACGCAGAAATTCTCTGGCTTTAGCCGTTCGCGGTTAACTTTTAGCTAAAAACCAAGAACCAGGAATGAACAGCTAATTGCTAATCGCGAATTGCTTCATGAAGGATAAGCAGGTTTTATGGCACAGATGCCGATTTTGGTCGTCCTCGCCGGAGGCACGTCGTCGCGGATGTGGCCGCTGCGGGAAAAGCTGCTGCTGCGCTTCGGAACCGAACCGCTGCTGATCAGCCAACTGCGCCGCTTTCAGGCGCTCGGTTTGCAGGAAGCGATTGTGATCGCCAGCGCCAGCAACGAGGCGGACGTGCGCGCACTGGTCGCGCAGATTTCGGCCATGTCGATCCGCGTCGTTGTGCAGCCAGAAGCGAAGGGGATGGGCGACGCGCTGCTTCAGGCCGCCCCTGCGATTCCCACGCATCCGGGAACGGCGCTTTACGTCGTGCAAATTCACGATGTCGTCGATGATCAACTGCACATCGACATGCTCAACGCCTATCAAGCCGACCCCACCGTGACCTACATCGCGGGCTACGAGCGCGAGGATTATTTCCCCGGCGGTTATCTGATCGTCAATTCGGATGGGCGCATCACCGGGATTGTCGAGAAGCCGGGCGCGGACAAGAAGCCGAGCAATCTGGTCAACATCGTCACGCACATTCACAGCAGCGCCGAAGAACTGCTCGCTGCCCTGCGCGCTGAGTATGCCAGCGGCGTGACGACTGACGATCATTACGAGCGGGCGATGGATGCGCTGATGAAGCAGCACGTTTATCGCGTGGTGCCCTACAAAGGCCCCTGGAAGGCGCTCAAGTATCCCTGGCATGTCCTTGACGTGATGGACTACTTCCTCTCCAAAATTCAGGGGCAGGTAATCGCCGAGAGCGCCTCAATCGCCAAGACCGCGACAATTATGGGCAATGTATATATCGGCGAAGGCGTGCGTATTTTTCCCGGCGCGGCGGTTGTCGGCCCGGCTTACATCGGCGGGCACACGATTGTCGGCAACAACGCGCTGGTGCGTCAGTCGATGGTGTTGAACTCATGCAACGTCGGCTTCACGACGGAAGTGGCGCGCAGCTACGTCAGCGATCACTGTGACATGCACGCCTGCCGTGTCCTCGATTCGGTGTTCGGGGTCGGCGTGAATTTCTCGGCGGGCTGCACGACCGCCAACCTGCGGATTGATCGCGGGCACGTGCCGAGCAGCGTCAGGGGGCAGAAGATCGACAGCGGGCGCGACAAGCTCGGCGCGATCATCGGGCAGGGCGCGTTCCTTTCAGTCGATGTGATGACCATGCCGGGGATCAAGATTGGTGAAGGAGTACAGGTCGGGCCGGGTACGCACGTTCACGAGGACGTGCGCGACAACACCCGGATTTATGTCAAACAGCAGATCGTCGTCCGAGAAAATAAGGACTGAGGGTTGAGGGTTGAGAACAAGCAGGAATGAGTAACGGGTGACGAGTGATGAGTAAAATCAAGCGCAATCGAACAACATGCTCGGTGTTTGCATTTGACTCATTACTCATTACTTTACTACTTCTTTAGAAACTCAGTCCTCATCGCTCAGTCCTCAGTCCTAAGATTGGGACTTCATGGTAACAATAAGTTCAAAACTCTTTAAAAAGTACGACATTCGCGGCAGCGCCGAAGGTGATGACGCGCCGCTGACGACGGATGCCGCGACCCTGATCGGCAGGGCGTTTGGCACGTACCTCAACCGCGTCGAGAGTGTGCAGAGTGTGATCGTCGGGCGCGACAACCGCCGCTCGTCGCCCGCGCTGGCGAAAGCGGTGATTGAGGGCTTGCAGTCGAGCGGCTGCGCCGTAATCGACATCCGCCTGACCTCGACGCCAATGCTCTACTGGCACGCCGTTCATGCGGGCAACATCGGCGGGTTGATGGTCACAGGCAGCCACCTCGCGCCTGATCAGAACGGCTTTAAGCTGTGCGTCGGCGCGCGCAACGTCTATGGCGACGGCTTGCAAGCGCTCCGCTGGCTGATCGAGCAGGACGATTTCAACGGTGGCTACGAGATGATCACCGTCAAGGAGCAGCCGCTGGTCGAATACATCGTCGATATTGTCCCGCGCCTGCGCATGTCACGCTCGCTCAAGGTGGTCGTCGATGGCGGCAATGGCACGGGTGGCGCGTTCGGCCCGCGCCTGATCAAAGCGTGGGGACATCGCGTGATCGAGTTGTTCTGCGATCTCGACGGCAGCTATCCCAATCATCAGCCCGATCCCGGTGAAGCGAAGAATATGCAGGCGCTTGCGACGAAGGTGCGCGAAGTCGGCGCGGACGTGGGCATCGCCTTCGACGGCGATGCGGATCGCATGGGCGCGGTCGATGAGCAGGGCAACGTCGTCGGCTCGGATCGCATCCTGACACTGCTAGCGCTCGATATGCTGCGGCGGCGTCCCGGCGCGAAAGTGATCGCCGACGTGTTGAGCAGCCAGGTTCTGTTCGACGAGGTTGCCAAAGCGGGCGGCTTCCCGATGATGTGGGCGAGCGGACATTCGCTCGTCAAGGCGAAGATGGCCGAGGTCGGCGCGCTGATCGGCGGCGAAGCCAGCGGTCATATCTTCTTGGCTGAGGATTATTATGGCTACGACGATGCTTATCTCGCGGCGGGGCGGCTGCTGCAATTGATTGCCGCCGGAACGATCCCGTTCTCGGTGATCAACGCCAAAATTCCGACCCTTTACAGCACGCCGGAGTATCGTCCCCACTGTCCCGATCATATGAAAGACGAGGTGATCGCGGCGGTCAAGAGCGCGCTCGAAGGCAAAGGCGAAACGACCAGTATTGACGGCGTGCGCGTCCGCTTCGATCACGGCTGGGGCTTGCTGCGCGCCAGCAATACCGAGCCAGTGTTGAGTATGCGCTTCGAGGGCGAAAGCCAAGCCGACGCGCTCGCTTACCGCGATCTGTTCTTCGCGGAGGTGCGCAAATTCCCGGAAGTCGAACTCAAGGTGGAAGACTGAACATCGGTTCTATTGGTCTGCTGGCGGTCTGCTCGGCTTGGCTGTTTAATAAGCATGTGAATTTGACTGTAGGGGCGACCTGTCAGGTCGCCCTTACGTGACCATGAGATTAGGGAGCATCCATGAAGCTCGAAGCAAAACCGACCAAGCAGCCGTTCCGCGTTCTGGTCATCGCGGCGCATCCCGACGATATTGAATTTGGCGTAGGTGGCAGCGCTGCCGTCTGGACGGAGCAGGGCGCGCAGGTGACTTACTGCCTCGTCACCGATGGCGCGGCGGGCAGCAATGAAAAGGACGCCGATCTCGCCCAGTTGAAGCAGCGGCGCAAGCAGGAGCAGATCGACGCGGCGAAAATCGTCGGCGTGACCGACGTGCGCTTTCTCGACTACGCGGATGGTTCGCTTCAGCCGACGCTCGACCTGCGCCGTGACCTGACGCGCGTCATCCGCGACGTGCGCCCGAATCGCGTCGTCATTCAAGACCCGACGGCTATCCTCCTCAGCCGCGACGACGGCGATGACAGCTACATCAACCATCCCGATCACCGCGCGACGGGTGAGGCGGCGCTTTACGCGGTGTTCCCCAGCGCCGAAACCCGACCGATCTTCCCGGAACTGCTGGCCGAGGGCTTCGAGCCGATTCACGTCGAGGAACTCTATTTGCAGATGTCCGACAAGTCGAATATCGCCGTTGACATCACGGCAGTGCATGATCGCAAGCTGCAAGCGCTGCTCCAGCATCGCTCGCAGTTGAACGAGGAAGCGCTCGACTGGGTAACCAAATTCGATCAGGAAATGGGCAAGCAGGCAGATGTCGAGTATGCCGAGATTTTCCGCGTGATGCGCTTTCCCACCGGGCAGTCGCAGGAGAACAAGGACGCGCCGACTGATTGAGTGACGCGCACGTTTTACCCGACCTGCTGCTCGCGGGACTGAAGGTCGTCTTTTGCGGGACGGCGGCAGGCACGCGCTCTGCGCAGGTCGGGGCGTATTATGCCGGGCGTGGCAACAAATTCTGGCCGACCCTTTACGCGATTGGTCTGACGCCGCGCCTGTTTTCCCCACACGAGTTTCGTGATCTGCCACAGTACGGCATCGGCTTGACCGACATCGCCAAGACCTACTTCGGCGCGGATAAGGGCTTGCGCAGCGATCATTTCGACGCGGACGGTCTGCGCCGCAAAATCGAGCAGGCTGTGCCGCGTGTGCTGGCCTTCAATGGCAAGAAATCCGCCAGCGCGTTTTACGGCGCGCGCGTGAGTTATGGTCAGCAACCCGATTTGATCGGCGCGACGACCGTGTTCGTGCTGCCCTCGACATCGGGCGCGGCCAACGCCTTCTGGCAGATTGATGACTGGCGTGATCTCGCGGCGTTCATTCAGGCGCGGACGCCGTGAATGGCGTCCCTACACGAAGAATCAGCATTGTAGGGACGGGATTTATCCCGTCCGCTGATTTACCTTAATCCTCGAAATGCCCATTTGGATGCAGCATATCGAGCGTTTGCTGTTCGAGTTCCCACATCTCCATGTTCTTACGGCTCTTGAGCAGGCTGCGCAGGCGCGGATAGTCGGCGCTGAACTCTTTCGCCCACTCCTGCGCGAATTTACCGCTGCGAATCTCTTCTAAGGTGATCTCCATCAGCCGTTGAAACTGCGGGCTGCTGAAGCGTTCGTAGCGGCTCAACGTGCCATACTGCGCCGGAAGCCCCTGAAGCTCAAGCGCCTTCATCAAGCCGTCGTAAGTCGCCTGTTTGAGATAGTCGGACGTTTCGCCGGAGAGATACAACTCGGTGAAGACCGCTTCAGGTGGATAGCCGTGTTCCATCAACAACTGCGCGGCGGTGATCACGGCGTAGTGAAAGATCGGCAGGATGGTTTGCTGAAGGAACAGATCAAGCTCGGTCTCCTGCTCAAAGCGGATTTCGACCGCGCCGCCCTTGAGCGCGCCCATCGCTTTGGCGAGCGCCAGCACCGTACCCCAGGCGTGACGACTCGCGTCCTGCGCGACGGCGACGAAGCTGGCGAAGCCTTCGCCGGAGACGTAGCGCTCGCGCACCGCCGCGCCGAGCGTTCGCGCCGAGACCAGCCCGACATCGACAAACGGTGGCGCTTCGATGAAGCCGTAGGTCAGGTTATAGGCGCTGCTGAAGATAAGCGCCTGATTGCGGCGCAGATAGGGCGATACGTGCTCCAGATAGATTTTCGGCATGGCTTCGTCGCGCAGCAGCGGCAGGATAATATCGGCGCTGCGGACAAGCTCCTCAAGTTCGTAGAGTGTAAAGCCCTCGTCGATGGCCTCACCCTGTTTTTCGGCGCGCGGCTCGCTGACCATCACGGGGATGCCGCTGTCGCGGAAGTTGAGCGCGACGGGTCGCCCCATGTTGCCGTAACCGATCACGCCGACCCGTTTTCCGGCAAGCGCCTCAAGGTGACCATCTTCATCATGATAAATCACGGGCATCTTCGTATAATTCCTAAATAGGTCGTCCGCATCGGAGGATGAAATGCGTCAACAATACCTTGCTCTCGTGCTCTTGGCAATCCTCGTCGCAGGCTGCGGCATTCTCAATCCTCCCCAGCCGACGGTTGTCCCGTATGACCGATTGGGCGCACAGGATGTCTTTAATGCCTTCGCGCGCGCCGGGCTGGAGATGCAGAATCCGGTGCAGGATTTGGTTGTCTCCCGCGACGCGCCGACCGGGTTGAAGGATCGCTACACCTTCGAGATTCCCAGCATTGCCCCGGCGGGCGGGCAGATTATCGTTTTCTCGACGCCGGATCAGTTAAAGGCGTGGCAGGATTACGTCGCCAAGCTGCGTAACGACTCGACGCAGCGGCGCAACGTCGTGTTCGTCTATTTCAACAAGAATCTGATGCTTGAGTTGAATCCGTCGCTCACCAACGATCAGGCCGCGCCCTACCGCGATGCGTTTAATGGGTTGTAGGTTGGTGGTTTTGGATGATTGGTTCTGGGTAACAGCGACGGATTAATGGATGTTAACGATAGGTGCAATCTGTTATCGTAGGGGCACGATATATCGTACCCTATTGGTACCAAGTTCAGCGCTCAAAACGAGCGTCGTTGCTGGCCTCGCCCGACGTTCAAAACGTCGGGCTACGAAACCCAAGTCGGCTGAAGCCGACTGCGCAGCAAGCGCCCGGTTTGCCAGCCCACTTCAGTGGGCTTGAAATCCTAGCCGTAGGCTCGAAGCCTAGGGCGACACGAGCAACGGCGCTGGAATAAACCCCTTAACTTGGTGCGTATGGGGCACGATATATCGTGCCCCTACAATCGATGTTCCTCTGAAGATTTTCCAACGCAGACAATAACTAACAGCTAATAACGGTTCTTTTCACACGTCCGCTTCCCAGACGGGCAGATCGTAGCCAGTGCGTTCGAAGCCGAAGCCCGTGTAGAGTCGCTGCGAGCGCATATTGCTCGCCTGTGTGTTGACGGTCATTGAGCGCACGCCGCGCCGCTCGAAACGGCGCAGCACGTCGATCAGCAGGGCGCGGGCGACACCCGTCCCTTGCACCTGCGGCGCGACCGCCAGCCGCGCCAGATGCGCCCCATCGAAATAGAGCGTGCTCAGTTGATAGCCGACCAGTTCGCCCTGCTGCTCCGCGACCGTGCAGGAGGCCGATATCCGCATCGCCTGACGCAGTTCCTCGTGATCCATTTGCCAGGGAGCAACGAAAGCGCTGTTATCGACTGCCAGCACCGCCGGGAGGTCTTCGGGCTGCGCCAGCCGCATCGACAGTTCCAGCGGCGCGCGCTCCTCCGGGATCACCAGCGCGGGACGGCGAAAGGTGATGATCTCCTCGATGTAGTGGAAGCCGAGCGTCCCTGCGAACGGCGTGATCCAGTTGCGGATTAGCAGCAGTTCCGCCTTGTGAACGTTCTGCGCGCGCAGGTCGGGCTTGAGGTCGTCCCAGAGCATTGAGAGGATCGTCAGCGTATCGGTGTGATCACTGACGGCAGCCAGCCGAATCCAGCAAGTCTGGTTGAGCGGCGCGGAGGTCGCCAGAATTCCCAGCAGGTGATTACCCTGCCACGCCAGCCGCGCCGGATAATTTTCGCCTTCGTCCAGCCATTGATCAGTTTCCTGCCAATCGAGGTGGGTGTGGGTGCGATAGCTGCGAAAGAGCAGATCGCGCACGGCGTGGCGGTGGCGGCGCAGATAGGGCGTGAGGGTGAGGGCGTTCAGGGGCGATCTCAAGGGGTTACTTCCGGTAAATACGCTCGGCATAAGACTTAACCATAATCTCGAAGGCTTTGCAGCGCCGTTGATCGAGCAGGCGGCTTAGAATACGCGGGTCGATCTTGTCGGTCGCCAGCGAAGTGGTGATCACCGTCGGCATCGGCGTGATGTAACGGTGATTGAGAATCTGAAACAGCTTCTCCTTCGCCCACGCGGTCGCGCTTTCCGTGCCGAGATCATCCAAAATCAGCAGCGGAGCGTTGCGCACCTCGTGAAAGCGGCGGTCGAAAGTCGTGCTGGAGGCCGGGCTGTAGGTCTGGCGCAGATAGTCGAGCAGGTCAGGTACGGTGACAAACAGCACTTCGAGGCCCATATCCTGCCAGAAATTGCCAATCGCGGCGGCGAGATGCGTCTTACCCGTGCCGTAATCTCCCTTGAGCAAAAACCAGCCTTCACGGGCTTCAGCGTAGGTATGCGCGGCGTTGACAGCGCGCTGGAGATGCTCGTGCTGCGCCGCGCTCAGGGCGGTCGTCGTGTCGAACGACTCGAAGCGCATATCGGCGTACATCGTCAGCGTCGAGACTTGATTGCCCTGCGTCGGGATCGGCGTGCGGTAGTCCGGCGCGCTGATGTGGACGCGGTGGATAATCGTATCATCGAGCAAACGGCTGCGAATACGCGGATCAAGCATGTCGATGTCGGCGTTAGTCGTGATCACGGTCGGCAGTAGATTGCTGTAGCGATGGTTGAGCAGTTGGAACAGCTTCTCCTGCGCCCAGCCGCTCGGATTTTCCACGCCGAGATCGTCCAGAATCAGCAGCGGCGCGTTGCGCAGACGGTCGAACATTTCGTCGTAGCCCGCCTCGGAGTCCGCGCCGTAAGTGCTGCGCAGATGGTCGAGCAGGTCAGGCGTGGTGATGAACAGCACCGACACCTCGGATTGCAGGCGCGCGTTGCCGACCGCCGCCGCCAGATGGGTTTTCCCGCAACCGTAAGTGCCTTCGAGCAGCAGCCAGCCATCGGGCTGATCGGCGTAGGCTTGTGCCGTCGAGAGCGCCGTTTGCAGCGACTTGGCCTGCGTCGGCGTTAAACCGGGCAGATCGATGCGGAAATTGGCGAGCGTTTTGTCGGCGAAGGCATCAAGATTGCCGAGCCTGCGCAACCGATCCACGCGCTTGGGATCAGCCGGGGCATTGGGGCAGCGAAACAGCTTGCCGAACTGCGGATGCTCGACGGGCAGATCATAGCGGACATAGCCTAGCCCCCCACAGATCGAGCGCCCTCCGCAAACTGCGCAGATTTCATCGCTCAGGTCAGAGTTAGCGCTCGAAGAAGTCTGCATATTTCCCCGTTGATCCGGCAGCAGGTCTTTCAGCGGTCGCATCAGGTTCCTTCTTTCCTTCCCGCTGCCAGCGATCCAGAATCGCCTGGATGAAGCGCCAACTGCGGGCATTGCTCTGGACGGCGATCCGAATCGCGTCCTCAATCCAGCTGATCGGGAAATCGCGCGCCGCATCCTTGAGGGTATCGGCGATCAGCGGCGTGAGCGGGCCGATGTTGTCTTCGTAGAGGCGGTAGATGTTCGGGCGATTGGGGATAATCTCGACGGGTTCGTCGCCAAAGCTCGGCTGCCAGCCATCCTTGATCTGCTCCAGTGCGTCACGGCCAAGCTGCGTGTTGATGAAATAGAGCGCTTCCGGCTCGCCCGCCAGCGTGATCTGCGCGGCGAGCAGCGTGCCCCGTTTGCAGGCGCGTTCGAGCGCGTTATCGAGCGTGGCGGCAGGCTCGAAATCCAGCCCCGCCAGACCCGCCATGAAATTCGCGTCATTGAGGAAATCGCGGCGGCGCAGGTAGCGGAAGCGGCCATCGCGCTGCTGAATCGCCCACATGAAGTAGAGCGTCACCTTCATTTCCGCCAGATCGTCAATCAGCGGCAGCAGTTCGCTGATAAAGGCGGCGTAAATCGAAAAGGTCGGCTGCTTGCCCGGTGGGAAGCCTGTAAAGGTCTCTTTCGGCGTCATAGCGCGCTCAAATCGATGGTTTGGGTACGCGCATCACTGAACTTGGTCAGCGATTTCTCGAAATGGAGCGAGATCACGCCGGTTGGCCCATTGCGGTGCTTGGCGACGATCAGGTCGGCGCGTGCCGGGAACTCGGTCGCTTCGTTGTAGACCACGTCGCGGTACAGAAAGACCACAATGTCCGCGTCCTGCTCTATTGAACCGGATTCCCTCAAATCCGAGAGCTGCGGACGCTTGTCTTGGCGCTGCTCAACCGCGCGTGAAAGCTGCGCTGCCGAGAAGATCGGCACATTGAGTTCGCGTGCCAGTTCCTTGAGACTGCGGCTGATGTAGCTGATTTCCTGCACACGGTTGTTCTCGTAGCCGCTGCCCGCACTCATCAACTGCATGTAATCCACAATCACGAGATCGAGGCCGTACTCGTGCGCGATGCGGCGGCATTTCGTCCGCATCTGGATTGGTGTCATGGCGGGCGTATCGTCGATGAAGATGGTCAGGTTGCCGAGACGACCCGTCGCCTCGACAAAGCGCGCCCATTCCTGCTGTAAGAGCTGTCCCGTGCGCAGCTTTTGCGAGTTGATCGCTGTCTCCATCGACATGAAACGCTGGATCAACTGCTCGTGACCCATTTCCATCGTGAAGATCAGGATGCGTGCGCCGAAGCGCTGCGCCGAGTTCAGCGCCACCGAGAGGAGGAAGCTTGTGTTGTGGCTGACGATCCCGTTGCTGACAAAGGCGTGTCCATCGGGTACGCATAAATCGTAGCAGTGTCGGATACCTGAATCTTCGATCCGCGTGATTTCGTCCCAGTAGAACTCGAAGGAGTTTTGTTGAATACGGATCAAGTCGCCGAGGCGAAGATGACTAAGCTGCTTCCAGCGTACTTGACCGCCATGTCCCTGCGTCAGAACAGGGTGGACGTGCGTTCCTGTCAGCGAATAGCCTGCGCGCGTCTGAATGCGCAGCGTTGGCTTGACGCCGCTGTCGTAGAAATGCGAGGTTCGCCGCAGACCATCCGGTGTTTGTACGCCGATTTCGAGCGGATAGAACGTGCCGCCTTCATCGTCGGGGATACCCACAACGCCAGCAGGCTTAAGCACTTCAATCGGCAAAAAGCCGCGTTCGGTCGGGATCAGCGTGCCTTCAGCGACACATTTCCCCATACCCGGCCTGCCCGCGAAAATCAGCAGGTCGCTGCGCTGCAAGCCGCCGAGCAGCTCGTCCAGATCGCGGAAGCCCGTCGGCAGACCGAGCGGCTCGTCCGGGTTCTGGATTAGATGCTCCATGCGCTCGAAATAATCGTTGATCGCCTCGCGCATCGGCACGAGTTCGCGCCGCAGGTTGCGCTCGGTGACGTGGAACAGCCGCGATTCCGAGTCGCCCGTGACTTTTTCGATGCTCAACTGCTCGTCCAGCGCCAGCGCCTTGATCTCGTCGGCGGCAGTGAGTAGACGGCGGCGCACGGCGGCGCGCTCGACCAGATGACCGTAAACCTCGGCGTGAACCGAGGTCGGTGTGCTGTTAATCAGATGGAGCAGGTAACCCGGCCCGCCGATCTCGTTGAGGCGATTAAGCGCGCTTAGTTCTTCGAGCAGCGTCACGTAATCGATCTGGTCATTGCGCTCGCTGATACGCAGCAGCGCTTCCCAGATATAGGCGTGGCGCGCGATGAAGAAATCCTCGGCGTTGAGGAACGAGGCGACGCCGAGAAACGCCTCTGGATTCACGATCACTGCGCCGAGAACGGCTTCTTCGGCTTCCTGACTGTAGGGGGCGAGTGCTTGACCCGTGAATTGGGAAGATTGGTTCGACATCGTATGAATGCGCGATCAGCCTATAGAAACAAAACGGCGTGCCCTTACCAGCCGCAGCGCCGTCGCTGAAGATATATGCTGCTGTCCGTTTGAATTGTGACCCCCCGAAGCCGAAGCCGAGCGCAGCCGAAGCAACGCCGCCGACCTTACTCTTCTTCGTCGTCCAGATCGTCCAGATCGAGGGTATTGACGAAATCCTTGAACGCGCTCAGGCGATCTTCGTCCACCTCTTCCTTGCGGGTGGCTTCGCCGAGCGTGCGCTCGACATCTTCTTCTGGCTCGATGGAATGGCGCTCCATCACGGTTTCGGCGACGAAAATCGGCACTTTGGTGCGCACCGCCAGCGCAATCGCGTCGCTGGGGCGGGAATCGACTTCAATTTGCTTGCCATTCACATCGACCACGATCCGAGCATAGTATACGTCGTGGCGCAGGTCGTTGATCAGGATATGAACGACTTTTCCACCCAGTTCG
>DASZXN010000427.1:0-1650 GCA_035545875.1 Phototrophicaceae bacterium | reverse complement strand
GCGTCGGTGAACTGACCTCGCGTCTTTCCAGTGATGTAACGATGATCCGCAGCGGATTGACGAGCAACATCAATACGCTCTTGCAGCAGTTGTTAATCGTGATCGGCTCGGTGATCATCATGCTGGTGCTGAACTGGCGGCTGACGCTGTTCGTGCTGGTCATGGCTCCGATTATCGCCGGACTGGGCGCGTTTTTCGGGATTATGATGCGCCGTTCGAGCACGCAGGTGCAGGACGAACTGGCGGGATCACTAACCGTCGCCAACGAGGTGCTGCAATCGATCCGTGAGGTCAAAAGCTTTGGGCGTGAGCCGTTCGAACGCGAGCGTTTTGCTGCTTCGAACAATCGGGCTTACAGCATCGCCGTCAGCATGGTTCGGGCGCGGGCGTTCGTCGGCTCGCTTACCGCGTTCATCGGCTTCGGCGGCATGGTCTTGATCCTGTGGTTCGGCGGACGCGAAGCGCTCGATGGGCGGCTGACGGGCGGCGAACTGATCGCCTTCCTCGTTTACGGCGTGACCATCGCCGGGAGCCTCGTCTCGCTGCTCAACCTGTATACCTCGTTCGAGCAGGCGTTCGGCGCGACCAAGCGCGTCTTTGAAATCCTCGACCTTCAGCCCGAAGTGGTCGATCAGGCGAACGCCAAGACTTTGCAACGCGTCGAAGGCCGCATCACCTTCGATCACGTCTCGTTTAGCTACGAGGCGCGCCAGGAAGTCCTGCACGACATCAACCTCGACATCGCGTCCGGCGAGATTCTGGCGCTGGTCGGGCCGAGCGGCGCGGGCAAAAGCACGATCTTCAACCTGATCCCGCGCTTCTATGATCCGACGGTCGGCAGCGTGCAGATCGACAACCTCGATCTGCGCGCGGTCACGCAAACGAGTCTGCGCGAGCAAATCGCCGTCGTGCCGCAGGAGACGCTGCTGTTCGGCGGCACGATCTACGAGAACATCGTCTATGGCCGACTCGACGCGACCGAAGCGCAAGTGACCGAGGCCGCGAAAGCCGCCAACGCACACCAGTTCATCCTCGACCTGCCCGACAAGTATCAGACGGTCGTGGGCGAGCGCGGCATCCGCTTGAGCGGCGGTCAGCGCCAGCGCATCGCCATCGCTCGTGCGCTGCTCAAAGACCCGCGTATTCTGCTGCTGGATGAGGCCACGTCAAGCCTCGACAGCGAAAGCGAGCACGAGGTTCAGGACGCGCTCGCCCGCCTGATGCAGCAGCGCACGACCGTGATCATCGCGCACCGCCTGAGCACCGTGCGGATCGCGCATCGCATCGCTGTACTCGAACAGGGCAGGATCATCGAACTCGGTTCGCACGAGGAACTGATGGCGCTCAACGGGCTGTACGCGCGGCTGTACGCGATGCAGTTCCGCGACGAGGAAACGGAAGCAGCGGCAGATGAACCGGAAGCCGCGCAGACAAGCTAGACGACCGCCCTCACCCTAAATCCCTCTCCCTCAGGGCGCGGGACTTCGGAAACCTGTTTCCTTTCTCCCCTTCGCCCTGAGAGGGTTTCTGAAAACTCCCTCGAATGGGCGGTATTTCTCCCGCTTTCCAGAAACGCTCTGAGGGAGAAGGGGTAGGGGATGAGGGCTAGAGCACATAGCAACGATTGGAACAACATGGCATTCAGCGATC
>DASZXN010000426.1:0-1817 GCA_035545875.1 Phototrophicaceae bacterium | reverse complement strand
GCCGCCGCGACCAGCACATAGGTCGCTTCGGGCGTGCCTTGCAGCAGTTGATACTGATGAAACGCCGCTTCCACGCTTTGAATCGTGTGGAAATCGCGGTTCTCGCGCAGCAGCAAATGACCGAGCGTTGAGAGCAGCGCTTCGGGATCGCCGTCGGCATACAGGTAACGCGCGACGACCTGCCCGGCTTGATTGACCTGCTGCTGACGGTTGAGCAGTTCGTCCAACTCGGTGAGCGCAGCGGATTTGTCATCACGAGCAGGCAGACGCGCCGCCGGGATGTTGAGGAAGCGATCCAGATAGACGCTCATGGCGGCATCGAACACGCCGCGCAGCAGATCGAGCGACTCGACGCGGCGCAGCCCCTGATGCACCGCGTTTGAAAACGTGAAGGTGTGCAGCGCGGTATCCCAGTCGCCGAAATCGTTGCTGGTATGGAACTGCGCAATCCGCAGCGCGGCAGCATAGGCGACGATTCCAGCTAAATCCGCTGGAGCGCAGCCCTCGCGTACTGCGGTCAACAAGCCTTCAATCGTCGCCTGCGGATCGTCATTCATGAGCAGCGCGACGAGCGTCTGCCGATCATTCCACGTCCCGCGCTTCGATCTGCCCTGCTCGACGGCTGTGTTTAGCTGATCGATGGCAGCTTCGATCAGCGCCACTACGTCAATCGGATAGCGCCACGCATTCGATTCCTCCATGCGGCTGGCGCGCGTGTAATTGCCAACCAGACTGGTCAAGACCTGCTCCGCCGAGTCCCAACCGATCACGTCGAGCGCCTCGAACGCTTTATTGGTGAAGTCGAGCGGGTGGCCGATCTGAATGTAGCGGTGATCGGTGGCGGCGGCAAACAGCATATCCGCCATCTGTTTGTCATCTGCGCCCGCGCGAATGGCGGAAATCACGCAGCGTTCCGCGCCTTCGGCATCGCGCACCTCGACAAACTGGCGAAACCAGCGCTTGAGGGTCGGCACGTCCGTAGACGTATCAGGGAGTGGTCGCACGACGAAACGCGGAGCCATGCTGTCAGTATCGGCGGCGACGGCGGACAGGCCGTGATACAGGGCGCGCGGCTTGTCTTCGGCAGACAGATGCGGCAGCAGGTTGATCATGCAGGTCAGGATGGTCAAACCCTGCCCCCAACCCGGCTGACGATAGCGCGTGCCGAAATCCACGCCGATTTTGAACGGCTCGACGGGCGAGACTTTGTTCTCCATCAAACTCAGGACAGCTTTGGCGATCACGAGCGTGATGTCGCGTTCCAGACCATCGTTGACCCGATCCCGTTGATGGGCGATCACGTCGTGCTGGGTCGAGGTATCAACCCAGATTTGCTCGTCGCGGATTTCGACCGGAAACACGCGCACGTCGTCAGCGAACAGATCGAATGTGCCGCCGCTGGCGAGATCGAAGCGGGCGTGATGCCAGTGACAGGTCAGGATGCCGTCGCGCACTGTGCCGCGATCCAGCGGGAAACCCATGTGCGGGCAGCGATTATCGACCGCGTAAACCTGCTCGCCATACAAAAACAGGACGACCGAATAACCGCCGACCTGCACCGAAAGCGATCCCTTACCGCGTAAATCGGATAGCTGCGCCGCTAGAACAAAACGATCCGCCGTCTTGGTGGTCATCATCAAACATCCTTCTCAAATTCTTTCACAGAAAATAGCGCCGAAGCGGGCAATCGACACCTGTACAAAAGGCTAATTTGCGGTCTGCTCCCTGATATAATGATCGCATATTTGGAGAGGCTTATGCTCGACTTACTCGACTACCGCCGCCGCGTCTTTGACCTGTATCGCAGGGTGCGTGAA
>DASZXN010000425.1:0-5203 GCA_035545875.1 Phototrophicaceae bacterium | reverse complement strand
GAATCCCGATGCGCAGTTATTCTCTGGCGAGCGCATCTACTTTGATCGCTTCGGGCTGGAAGATCAGTTGAAGAAGTAAGCCGCACGGGAAGATGGTTGTCGGGCACACCTGTTTGAGTCTCACCTAACATTGCCAATGCGTTTGTAGGGACGACCTGACAGGTCGCCCCTACGAAAATCCTCCGTGTCCTGACACCTATTCCGCCGTGACAACCTCGGCATCCGCCGCGACCACCTGCCGCGATCCGCGCGCGATCAACCAGATCACGGGCGAGAGCAAAATCGCGGCGACGCTCAGAGCGGCGCGCAGCCCCCAGCGATCCCCAATCGCGCCGACGAACGGCCCGCCGCCAATCTGCCCAACCGCGTTCAACTGACCGAAGCTCGACAGCATGGTCGCACGCACGTTCGAGTCGATATGCTGGTTCGTCCACGTTGAAAGGATCGGCGCGCTAGTGCTGCGCAGCGTCCCCATGATCAGCAGACCGATGAGCGCCAGCCACAGATTGACCGCCAGCGCCAGAATCAGCAGCGCCGCGACCATCGCCGCGTGCGCCGCGATCAGCACCGCTGCCAGCGCCCGCTGCTGGTTCATGTTGAGACGGCGGCGCACGATCTCGTTTGCCAGCGCCGCGAGCAGCATCGTCACGATGTTGATGATGCCGAACCAGACGACTGGACTCAGACTGTCCAGCGCAGGCAGCGTGAAATCGCGCAGCAGATGCGCCTGCCACAGCCGATCATAGCCCTCGCTGTAGAGGCCGAGCACCAGTGTCACCGCCGCCAGTGTCAGCAGCGTCGGGCGCAGGCGGATCAGGCGAATGCTCTCAGTCAGCGTGTGCCGCATCGACTGCCACGTGCTGCGCTCACCGCGCGGCGTTGGGTGAAAGTTCGTCTCCGGCATGACGAACACGAGAAAGACCGTCAGCGCGACGAACAGCAGCCCGCCGACCACGACGGGCAGCGCCAGCGCCACGCTGCCGAGGATCACGCTGACGATCACGCCCGCGACCCCGCCGATCTGTCCGGCCTGCGATCCGCGCAGCAAGACCACGCCCATGCGTGCTTCGCCCACCTCGTCGATGATCCAGGCGTCGAGCGCGCCGCTCGTAAACGTCGAGCCAATGCCCCAGATCACCTGATTGAGCAGCACCGCGCCAAAGAACGGGAACGCGCCTTCAATCGTGAAGCCAATACCGATCAGCAGAAAGCCGATGATCACCGACAGGCGGCGGCTGTAGAGATCGGCCACGATCCCGGTGGGAATTTCGAACAGAAAGCAGGTGGTCTCAACCGTCGTGCCGACGAGAACCAGTTGCAGCGGCGTCAGACCGACGACCTGCGCCTCGTAGACCAGATTGAGCGTGAAAATCAGCATGAAGAACAGCGACGACAAGCCGCTGAGGATCAGATAGACGCGATAAGCATCCCATTTGCGCAAACGCATAAGCGATAGCCAGCCTCACTCGCAAAGAGAGAAATTGAAGACTTGAAACGCGAAAGCCGGGGAGGTCGCGCTGCGAGTGATCTAATCGAAAACGAGGAATTACGCCGGAGCGGTCAAGGCTCCGAACGCTGGAACCGCTCATCTAAACGGTCAGACACTCTCCGCGTCACATCCGTTGAACCGGGCGTACCGTGAAAAGACTGCCATGAACTTCGATCTCCTGATTGGGCGAACACGTGCAGTTTAGCATGAGCGCATAATAAGATCAACCAACAGCATTATTTGTAGGCGGCTTTGCAGCGGGACTAAAATACGATGAAAAACACGCATTTGAAAGTGAGGAAGCCGATGACGCTTCAGATTATCACGGCGCGGCTGACGCTGACCGCCGTTCCCTTGCAGGTCGCGCGCGCGGCCAACGGCGGCAAACGCCAGTTGGAAACTCTGATCGGCGCGCACGTCGATGACGAGTGGCTGGACGAGGATGGTCGCGGCCTGCTGACCTATTACGATTACCAACTGCGCGACGACCCGACCATGATCGGCTGGGGTTTGTGGCTGATCATGCACACGGCGCAGCGCGTCGTCTTCGGATCGGCGGGCTTCAAGGGCAAGCCGGACGACGGCGGCACGATTGAGATCGGCTACGGCATCTCGCCGCATTTTCGCCGGCAGGGCTATACCTTCGAGGCCGCAACCGCGCTGGTCGAATGGGGCTTCGCGCACCCGGAAGTCAAGCTGTTGAACGCCGAATGCCTGCCTGACAACGCGGGATCGGCGCGGATTCTGCAAAAGCTCGGCATGACCAATCATGGGCTGCGGGCGGGTTATCTACGCTGGACGCTCAAGCGAGCGGACTACCGCCCATGAGCATCCGTCGGATTAACCACGTCCAGATCACGGTGCCGAAGGGCGCGGAAGATCAGGCGCGCGCCTTTTACTGCGGCGTGCTCGGCCTGCGCGAGATCGCCAAGCCAGAGTCGCTGGCGGGACGCGGCGGCTTCTGGCTCGCCATCGGCGATCAGCAGATTCACGTTGGCACGGAGGACGGGTTTGATCGCCTGACGACCAAAGCGCACATCGCCTACGAGGTCGAGAACGTCGCGGCGTGGCGGCAGCGCCTCGAAGCGAACGGCGCGCAGATTGGCGCTTCGGTGCCGATCCCCGGCTACGAGCGCTTCGAAACCCGCGATCCGTTCGGCAATCGCATTGAATTTATCCAGCCCACAGGGACAACAACATGAGCGACTGGCAACCCTTTGAAGACGGCAAGACGATTGGCATCAAGGGCGCGGAAGGCGGCACGGTGATCGCCGACGAGCAGCACGAGGGCGGCGCGCGCATCACGCTCGAAGAGAACTGCCTGCGCGCGCCCTACGCCATCACCTGCGTGATTTACGGCTGGGCGTATCACACGCGCTTTCTGGCGGATCAGGCGACGGCACACAAGGCTTACGACGATATGAAAGTCGGGCTGGAGGGGATTGTTGCCTTGCTGGAGCAGACCGACACGGAAGCCACGCTTGAAGCCGACCAAATCGAGCAGGCCGTCGAGGATTTCGTCGCCAAGTTCCCGTGAAAAAAAGCGCCTAAAATGCCAACTATCGTAAACGAAGATGGATACCGTCTAAAGATTTATCCAAACGATCATCCACCTGCGCACACGCATGTGCAGAAAGCCGAAAATGAAGCGCGGGTGCGGATTGATACATGCGAAATCGTGAGCAATGAGGGATTCAACAGCCGAGAATTGAGCGCGATTGTAGAATTAGTCAGAAAATACCAAGAAGTGTTGTTAGCCGCGTGGGATAGCTACCACGAGAGCCGATAGGAAGCATGATGAGCAATCCATTCGCCTATGATGCAGCCAAAGACCGTCCGACGGCAGTCGAAATCAAAAATGGGTTAGTGCTGGTCACGCTGGCTGACGGGCGTGTGATCGGCAATCCGCTCGACTGGCATCCCTGGCTTGCCAACGCATCAGCAGAACAGCAGGCACACGTCGAACTGCACCATTACTCGGTCGATTGGCCTGATCTTGACGAGGGTCTAGATATTCAAGGGATGCTGATGGGGATTCACCCCAAATATCCCGAACACGCGGCAACCTGATTGTACGTTGAATAGATTAAGCAGGTCGTCACTGATTTTCAGGTGCGTTTAGCGTGAACAAAGGCTTATATGCTGCTTCGTAGTCGTGATGGCAAGTCAGTCGAAACCAAAATCGTTGGCTATGAATATCCCGATAAAGCTCCTGACCCTGATGAATCAGGTCAATGGGATGCCAACTGGCTTTTTATTGAGGCGAAATCGAAAGGGGCTGATTCAGATTGGCGCTTTGCTGCGCCTTGCATGTTAACGATGGAGGCAGAAACACTCTATCAATGGTTGCTCGCTATAGAACGGCGAAGCGCCGAACCAGAATTAGGTTTTATGGAGCCTGAGTTAAGTTTCGAGATTCTGGAATACGCTCTATCCTATGCTAAATTACAGGTCGTGCATCATGTCTATGACCGTTTCGCAAAAGAATACGTTCATTTTCCTGTTATCCTTGAATTGACTTACGACGATTTGAAGCAAGCGGCTGTAGATTGGTACGCAGAAATTCAACGTTTCCCTGCTCGCTACCGAAAATCTACGCTCTAACAATTGACAGCATAATTTGCATTTTGGAGCAACTATGCCTTACGAACTGATCCTCACCGAAACACCCGCGACGGGCGTCGGTCTCGTCCGCCTCAACCGACCGCAGGCGCTCAACGCGCTCAACAGCCCGATGCTCAACGAGGTCTTTGAAGCGCTCGAAGCCTTCGACCGCGACGACTCGATTGGCTGCATGATCCTCACGGGCAGCGATAAAGCCTTCGCTGCTGGAGCGGACATCAAGCAGATGGTCAATCAGGACGCGATTGAGATGTTGAGCAGCAGCTTCACCGACTGGGCGCGCGTGACGCGCGTCTCCAAGCCCGTGATCGCGGTCGTGAGCGGCTACGCCTTCGGCGGCGGCTGCGAACTGGCGATGATGTGCGACATGATCGTCGCCTCGGAGACGGCCAAGTTCGGCCAGCCGGAGATCAGCGTCGGGATTATGCCGGGAGCAGGCGGCACGCAGCGGCTCACCCGCGCCGTCGGCAAAGCGCTTGCGATGGAAGTCATGCTCGGCAGCCGCAACCTGACCGCTCAGGAAGCCGCGACCTTCGGCCTCGTCAACCGCGTCTACCCGCTTGAGTCGTACCTCGATGAAGCGATCAAGCTGGCGGGCAAAATCGCCGCGATGCCGCGCATCTCCGTCCGGCTGATCAAGGATGCGGTCAACAAGGCCGAGGAACTCTCGCTCAACGCCGGGTTAGACTATGAACGGCGCAATTTCTACCTCGCTTTCAGCACCGAGGATAAGGTCGAGGGCATGACCGCCTTTGTCGAAAAGCGTCCGGCGCAGTGGAAACACCGCTGACGATTCTCTACACGCACGGCTTGCGCGGCGATCTCGAAGCGCTGCCCAAGCTCTACAGCTTCCTGCGCCAGTTGAAAGCGCACTACAGCAGCGAGGAAGTCGTGCAGGTTTGCGCGCTCGATCCGGCGCAACCGCCGGGACGCACGCTCTTGCTCGATCTCGGCGACAACTGCTCGGTTGACGTGTGGCATTGTCAGGCGTCGGGCGGGCGCTCGACGCTGGTTGTGCTCGACGGCATGGGCTTCGACGCGGCGCGCGTCGAGAACGCCGCCGAAAAGCAGGCGAAAATGGGCGGCAGCGTC
>DASZXN010000424.1:0-5986 GCA_035545875.1 Phototrophicaceae bacterium | reverse complement strand
GTCGTTTGTTGCGTGCAAATAGATGTATTGAAATGAGCAAATTGCGCGGGTGTGTAATCTTATGAAAGATCAACGCGAACGTGGTTTAATGGTGTGAATCCCGTTCGACCGCCCACGTTAGCCCAGAAAGCGTAGCCGATGAAAGATTTTTCACTGGAGATCGACGACACCGACAAGGCAATCCTCACCGAACTGCAAAAGGACAGCAGTATCAGCAACGTCGAACTGGCACGCCGGATTTCGCTTTCGCCGCCTGCGGTTCACGCACGGATCAAGCGGCTGGAAGAACTCGGCTATGTGCGCCAGTATGCCGCCATCCTCGACCGCGAAAAAGTCGGCTACGATCTGCTCTGTCTGGTGCAGGTGACGCTCGAAGTTCACCATATGCAGAATATCAACGTGTTCCGCGACGCGATTAACCAGATGCCAGAGGTACTCGAATGTTATTTCATCACTGGAGAATTCGATTACTTACTGAAAGTCGCCGTGCGCAGCCGCAAGGAACTGGAACGCTTCCTGATGGAAAAGCTCACCCCCGTGCCGGGGATCGCGCGGATTGCGACCAGCATTGTGCTGACCGAAGTCAAGTTCACAACGAGCCTCTCGCTGGAAACACCGCCGGACGATGAAGAATAAAAAGGCAGCGAGTTGATTCCCCGCTGCCTCGCAAGTTCTTTTCGTTGTAGACGTTAGATTTTCTCGTAAAAGAGGTCGTCAACGAAGCAATAACCCCATTCTTCACCCGGTTCGAGCGACTTCATCATCGCGTGACCGGTTTCGTGGTAATGCTTGCTGGCGTGCTTGTTCTTGGACGAATCACAGCAGCCGACGTGTCCGCAAATCAGGCAGACGCGCAAATGTACCCAGCGATCCCCCATCTTCATACATTCCTCGCAGCCATTGGCGCGCGGCGTGTAGGTCTTGATTTCCTTCACGTGTTCGCATTCACGCATGATCCGCCTCGATTGTCTCCCATCACATTCGTGCGGCAACTATAGTAAGCGCGGATAGCTTTGTCAAATTGGAGCGATAACGCTGCGAAGCGCGGCGAGCAGTCGTTCCGGCGGATCGCCTTTGCTGACGAAGCCTTGCACGCCAGAGCGGAGCGCTTCGTCGTAGGCTTCCGGCGACACACTCAGCGCGATCACGCGGAGGGTCGGGCAGAACAGGTGAATCTGTGCCAGCAGGATACTGGCGCGCATTCCCGGCAACTCCCAGTCGAGCAGCAGCAGATCAGGACAGTTATTGCGCAGATGTGCGATCAGTTGCGGAGCGTTGGCGGCCTCGCCTGACCATTGGAAACCGGGTTGAGCTTCAATCAAACAGCGCAGCGCGCAGCGAACATCGCGCTGATCATCGGCAATATAAACGAGCATTCCGGCTCCTAGAAGCTCGGCGCGAAGGCCAGCCCCATTTCGCGGACTTTCATGCGGTTGGCAAGCGCCTGCCGCGCTCGGAACAGCCGTGACTTGACCACGCCGACGCTCGTGTTGAGCGCTTCGGCGATTTCTTCGTAGGACAGGTCGTTCCAGTAGCGCAGCACGATGATGGCGCGCTCGTCCGGCTTGAGCAGCTTGAGCAAATCCTGAATGCTGCGCTCACGCTCGCCGTCCATGACCAGTTCTTCCGCCGAGCGATTCTCAATCGCGGCCATCGCTTCACCGGGCAGCAGATCGTCGAGCGAAAGCCAGCTTAAACGGCGCTTGCGGATCAGGTCGATGCAATAGTGCGAGGCAATCGAGAGTACCCACGTCTTGAAGGAGCGCTGCATGTCGTAGCAGTCGATATGATTGTAAGCGCGCAGAAAGGCTTCCTGCGCCGCGTCCTCGGCCTCGACCGAATCGCCGAGCATCCGATAGGTCAGGTTGAAAACGGCGCGCTGATACTCCAGCACCAGATCGGTGAAGGCATCCTGATCGCCCGCCATAATCCGTTTCACCCAAGCCTGATCCTGCGCAATCATCTGGTCTTTTTCAATTTGAGTAATCATTTTGCGCTCGATTTTCTAGCCGAATGCTTTGCTCATCAATGAACATAAGCATAAATGCAAGCGCCCCTGACGTTGACCTGCACGTGGGGAGACTTGCGACTCGACTAGGGAAGGAATTGCAACCTGGTCAGTTGACCAGGTGATGTTGCAGCGCGAGCGCGACCGCCTCGGTGCGGCTGGTTACGTCGAGCTTGGAGAGGATGCTGCTGACGTGAAATTTGACCGTCGAGCGGCTGATGACCAGTTGGTCAGCAATCTGCGGGTTGTTAAAGCCCTTGACCATCAGCGAGAGGACTTCGCGCTCGCGGTCGGTCAGATCAAAGCCGATTTGCTTGGGCTGCGTGACGGCATGGATCAGGGCTTGCGCGGCTTCCGGTGCAAGGGTCGGTTTCCCCGCATGGGCGCTGCGAATCGCGCTGACCAGTTCGTCGGCGGAAACGTTCTTGAACAGGTAGCCAATCGCGCCTGCCTGTAGCATTTTCTGCATCAGGTCGTCATCTTTGTAACTGGTGAGCGCGATCACTTTGGTGTCGGGACACTGCTGGCGAATTGTACGCGTAGCTTCTGCGCCGTTCATCCCCGGCATCAGCAAATCCATCAGGACGACATCCGGCATGAGCGCGGCACATTTACGAATGGCTTCTTCACCGCTCGACGCTTCGCCAATCAGTTGGAGTTCATCGTAAGTGAGCAAAAATGCCGCCAGTCCGCTCCTGACCACCGCGTGATCGTCCACGACCAGCACCTTGATTCGATCACTCATGACGATCTCCTTCTGTCCAGCGCAGTGAAATTCGAGTGCCGTGTTCAGGCTGTGTGCTGACTGCAAAGCTCGCGCCAATGCTCTCGGCGCGTTCGCGCATGATCTTCAGACCGAAGCTCTCTGCTGAGACTGAGCCGGGGTCGAAGCCGCGTCCGTTGTCGCTGATCGAGAGCGACACGCCGTTGGCTGAATAGCCAAGCTGAAGATCAACGTCGCTGGCGTTGGCGTGCTTGAAGATATTATTGAGCGCTTCCTGCGCCACGCGGTAAAAGACCAACTGCGTATCCGGCGGTAGAGGATGGGGCTGACCTTCGACTTCGAGGTGGCAGGGAATCCGAGCGCGTCCGGTATGGGCTTCGCATAACTGGCGCAGCAGATCGCGTAGCTCGACTTCGGTGAGCGTGGCGGGGCGCAGTTCGAGCAGGAGCGCACGCATCTCTGCGAGTGCGCCGCGCGTCATTTCGCGCAAATCACTTAAACGCCGCTGCGCTTCGTGAGGATCGCGCTCCCACAGGCGCGGCAGCACCTCCGCGATCAAACTGGCGGAGAACAGCGTTTGGGTCACGGCGTCATGCAGTTCGCGGGCAATGCGGCTGCGCTCGGCGGCAACGGCGGCGTGTTCGGCCTGCTCGCGCAGGTGGGCATTCTCAATCGCCAGCGCTGCCTGATCGCAGACCGTGACGACGAGCTGGATTTCCTCGTTGGTGAAGTCGTGCGCCTGGGGATAGTAAATCATGATAGCGCCATACAACTGCTCGCGCGCAATCACAGGTACGGCCAACAGCGCGGTAAAGCGTTTTACCCAGCGCTCGACCACCGGGCGCTGCTCGTCGTTGGGGGCAAGCTCAAGCGCGGCCAGATTGGGGATGATTGCCGGGCGGCGTTCGCGGATGGCGCGCCCGACTTCGCCGCGTCCGGCATGAATGATGAAGCCCCGCGTCAAATTTTCTTCGAGACCAATCGACGTTTCAACCGTCAGAATTTCCTGATCGGGATGGAAGCCGAAAAGGGCAATGGTCTCGGTACCGAGCAAGCGACCCGCTTGCGCGACGATGTAGTCGAGAATCGCGTCGAGCGAGCGGTTCGAGTTGAGGATGTTGAGGATGTCGCGCAAGCCTTCAGCGACACGCCGCCGCCGCTCGGTTTCCTGAAGCCGATCCTGTTCGGCTTCGTAGAGGCGTGCGTTGTCCATCGCTACTGCCGCTTGATTGGCGAAAGCCATCGCCAGACTCGCCATGTGGTCGGTAAAGCGATTCGCTGTGTCGCTGTCGAAGCCCAACATGCCGATCACGCGCTGGCGCACAATCAACGGGATGCCCATCCACGAGCGGACGTAGCGGACGTGTTCGCCCGCCTGTTCGCGATATTGCTGTGCCGGGAGCGTGTTCGCTTCCACGTCGGCGACAATCACAGGCGCTTGCGAGTAAATCACGCGACCAAAGCCAAAATCCCGTTCGAGCGGCCATTCATGACGGAGTTCGCTCTGCGGAATCGGGCCGCGATAGAGCAGCAGATCGAGCCGATCCTCGTCGTGCAGGGTGTAAATTGCCGCGCCGTTGTAGTCGATCACGGCCTTAATCTCGTTAAGGATTTCGTTGAGCAGCGGTTCCAGTTCGAGGGTTGAGGTGATGTTGTTCGAGGCTTGCAGCAGCGTCGAAAGCTCGTGTGTACGCTCCTCGACGCGCTGTTCGAGCATTTGAAACGCCTGCACGCGCTCGGTCACGTCGCGGACGACTGAGAGCATGTGCGGTTCACCGCGATAAGTGAACCGAGTTGCGCGGATTTCCACGTCGAAGGGTTGGCCGTTCTTGCGGGTGTTGACCGACTGAATATCGACCGCCTCGCCTGCCAGCACGCGTTTGAGCGCATCCTGAAAGGCTTCGGGGTTGAACAGACGCTCGCTGTGGATGCCGATCATCTCGTCGTAAGAATAGCCGTGCATGGCGCAGGCGGCTGGATTTGCCTCGACAATTCGACCACCTGCCGCGTGGATGATCACGCCGTCGCTGGTGGCTTCGAAAATGCCGCGATACTGCGCTTCTTTCTCTTCAAGAAGACGGTTGGCAAAAACACGATCCGAGGCATCGATCACGACAATCAGCAGGGTTTGGATCGCGCCGTCCTGCCGGAGCGGATTGACGACGACATCCCAATAGGAAGTTACGCCGTCTCGATACATTGCCAGCGCCTCACGGCGGACAATCGTGCCATTGAAAGCGTCGTTGAGAATTGGCGTGAAGCGCTTCGCTTCGCCCGGAAACAGGTCGAACAGGTTGGTATGTTCGCGTACCTGCGGATTGCTCAAGGGGGCGTAGCGCTGAAGGAAGGCGCGCCAGGTCGGGTTGACGCGCAAAAGCGTCATGTTGCGGTCGATCACGGCCATGCCAATTGGCATCTGATCGAACAGCACATCGAGCAGCGCCGAGCGCAGCGCGCCAGTTTCCTCAACTTCTCCGATGGTGGGCGTGAACAGATCGTCAAACATACCGAGCCTTCATCTGATCGGCACAGCGCGATTATACCCCGGTTAGCGCCGGATAAGCAGGTCGGGCAGCGGCAGAAATGATCATTTTGTTCACGTTCGCAAGCGAGATGTTGATTGAACTCGAAAAGGGTTACAATAGACACATAGTATTGTGAGGACATGAGTCATGTTCCTGAAGCGGGAACAGCTTGAGCAGCAGGAAGCTGAGCGTCTCGCTCCTTACGCGCTGCGCAGCCGCGACAGCGCCGGGCGCTGCTATCCAGAGCATGAAGCGGAGTATCGCACGGCCTTTCAGCGCGACCGTGACCGGATCATCCACTCGGCGGCGTTTCGGCGGCTGGAATACAAGACGCAGGTGTTCGCCAATGATGAAGGCGATTACTATCGTACGCGCCTGACGCATACGCTCGAAGTCGCGCAGATCGGTCGGACGATTGCGCGTGCGCTCAACGTCAATGAGGATTTGGTCGAGACGATTTGCCTCGCGCACGATCTTGGTCATCCGCCCTTTGGTCACGCGGGTGAGGAAACGCTCGATAAGCTGGCAAAGGATCATGGTGGCTTCAATCACAATCACCAGAGCTACCGCGTTGTTACCCAGCTTGAGCGGCGTTACCCTGATTATCCCGGTTTGAATCTGACGCGGGAAACGCTGCGTGGCCTTGCCAAGCACGAGACGAGTTATAATCTTAGCCGCCTCGCTGGGCTTGATCCCAACCTGCGCGGCAGCCTCGAAGCACAGATCGCC
>DASZXN010000423.1:0-2179 GCA_035545875.1 Phototrophicaceae bacterium | reverse complement strand
CAGGCGAGAAAACCGTTCATGTGATGAAACTCGATGAAGATGGCGGCCTGAGGAGTCAGCCGTTTGGCATCGGCGCGGTGCTTGACGGCGGCGACGTGCTCCCCGGCTTTACCCTCGCGGTCAAAGATATATTTCCTGACTGAGCAAATTGCATACCATAGCTCTCATTTCATTCAGATAATCAGCACAATACAAAGCCTTGACCCCCATTTTCGGGGGGGCAAGCACAGGTGATTCAGGCGGATGATTCTCATGTTCGTCTCATGAGCCAACGCTCTGCAAAGGTAAAGCAATGTTCGATCTAGCTATCCCCGTCCTCGTGCTTTTCGTCGTGGTGGTGGGGGTTTTGTTTGTGCTGCCCAGCATCACCCTCGGCTTAGTCATTATTGGCGAGCGGCAGGTTGGTATCGTGGTCAAGCGCTTCGCCCGCGCTGATCAATCACTGCCGCCGGGAAAACTGATCGCGCTGAACGGCGAAGCCGGTTATCAGGCGGACACGCTGGCTCCCGGCTGGCACTTCGGCTACTGGTCGTGGATGTACAGCATCACCAAAGTGCCGCTGACGGTGATCCCGCAGGGCGAAATCGGGCTGGTGGTCGCGGCGGACGGCGCAGCGGTGCCGCCAGAGCGGATTCTCGGCAAGGTGGTCGATTGCGATAACTTCCAGAACGCGCGCAAGTTTCTGAGCAACGGCGGCGAGAAAGGCCGTCAGCTTGGGATTTTGACGGCAGGCGCGTACCGAATCAACACGGCGCTGTTCACCGTGATCACAGCGGCGACGGCGGATCGCAACGAAATGAACCCGGAGGATTTGCGCGTCTACAGCGTCCAACCGGATCAGGTCGGTATCGTGACGACGCTCGACGGCGCGCCAATTGCCGAGGGCGAGATCGCCGGGCTGTATCTGCCCCATCACGACAACTTCCAGAACGCGCAGGCGTTTATGGAGGCAGGTGGTCAGCGCGGTTTGCAGGAACAGGTCTTGCTCTCCGGTTCCTGGAACCTGAACCCCTGGTTCGTGCGCATCGAGCAGGTGCCGATGACCCAGATTCCGATTGGTTACGTCGGCGTGGTGATCAGCTTCATCGGCAAGGCGCACATGGACATCAGCGGCGTAGAGTTCAAGCACGGCGATCTGGTCAACGAGGGGCATAAGGGGGTGTGGGCGGTTCCGCTCTACCCCGGCAAGCACCCGATCAACACGCGCGTGATGAAGATCGAGCTGGTGCCAACGACCAACATCGTCCTGAACTGGGCACAGCGCACGGAGGAGCATGGCTATGACTCGCGCTTGCAGTCAATCCGCGTGCGCTCGTCCGACGGCTTCGCCTTTGAACTGGAAGTCGCGCAGGTGATCCACGTCGGCGCGCTCGAAGCGAGTAAAGTCATCTCGCGGGTCGGCTCGATGCAAAATCTGGTCGATCACGTCTTGCAGCCGATTGTCGGCAACTACTTCCGCAACGTCGCGCAGGCGTACACCGTGCTCGACTTTTTAGGCGCACGCAGCCAGCGCCAGCAGGAAGCGGCCCAGCACATCAAGGAAGCCTTACGCGCCTACGACGTGGAAGGCATCGACACGCTGATCGGCGACATCAACCCGCCCGCCCAGTTGATGCAGACGCTGACCGACCGCAAGATCGCGGAGGAGCAGCGCAAGACTTACGAGGTGCAGGAGGACGCGCAGAAACAGCGTCAGCAGTTGGTGCGCCAGACCGAACTGGCCGACATTCAGCAGCAGGTCGTGCGCTCGGAGCAGGGCGTCAGCATCGCCGAACTGCAAGCGCAGGCGACGATCAAGCACGCGAGCGGCGAGGCCGAATCGACCAAGCTGCGCGCGCAGGGTGAGGCCGAAGCGATTCGCGCGACCGGCGAGGCGCGGGCTGAAGCTTATCGGCTCGGCGCTGAAGCGATGGGCGCGCAGGGATACACGGCGGTTCAGTTGATGCAGATCATTGGCGACAAAGGCGTGCGCATCATCCCGGAACTGGCGATCAACGGCGGTGGCAGCGGCGGCAACAACAACCTCGTCGAGGCGATGCTGGGGCTGATGCTCAGGGAGCAGTTCAGCAAGCAGATGGTGGTTCCGACCAGCGGGAGCGGGAACGGCAGCAGCGCGCCCAGCGCTGCCAAGCCGGAAAAGCTGCCGGAAGCGTAAAGATGAATTTCTCGGTCGGGGCAC
>DASZXN010000422.1:0-3778 GCA_035545875.1 Phototrophicaceae bacterium | reverse complement strand
CTGCACGGTCTGGAACGCGCGTTGGTGGCGAACATGGTCGAAGGCGTGTCGCAGGGCTTCCGGCGCACGCTCAACATTGAAGGCGTGGGCTACGGCAGCGATCTGCGCGGCAAAGATTTGGTCATGCGGTTGGGCTATTCGCACGAAATCGTTGTGAACCCGCCCGCGAACATCAGCTTTGAAATCGAAGATCGCGGACGTATTATCCACATCAACGGGATCGACAAGCAGGTGGTCGGTCAGGTGGCGGCCAATATCCGCGAACTGCGCCCGCCTGAACCGTATCTCGGCAAAGGTATCCGCTACTCTGACGAGATCATCCGCCGTAAAGCGGGTAAGACAGGAAAGTAAGCTATGGCGAGCGCAAAGCAGCTTAAGCAGAAACAGGCACAGCACAGCCGTCGGCAACGCCGGGTGCGCGCCCGCGTGAGTGGTACGTCGGCGCGTCCACGTCTGAACGTGTTTCGCAGCCTGACCAATATCTACGCGCAGGTGATCGACGACGAAAAAGGCGTGACGCTGGCTTCGGCCTCCACGATTGACAAAGCGATTGCCCCGCAGGTCGAGGGCAAAAACAAGCACGACGCGGCCAAGCTGGTCGGCCAGATTCTGGCGGATCGGGCGAAGGCCGTCGGCGTGACGGCAGTGGTCTTTGACCGAGGCGGGTATCAGTATCACGGTCGCGTGGCGGCGCTGGCTGAAGGCGCGCGCGAGGGCGGACTGAATTTCTAGGAGACCTGTATGACGCAGAACAGACAGCAGCGCAACCCGCGTGGTGGAAGTGGCAGCGGTGGTCCCGGCAATCGTGACAACCGCGATAACCGTGACCGCGATAACCGCGAACCACGCGAACCGCGTGAGGAACGTGAAGAACTCGAAGAGCGCGTGATTGACATCAAGCGCGTCGCCAAAGTCATCAAGGGTGGACGGCGCTTCGCTTTCCGCACGGTCGTGGTGGTGGGCGATGGCAAGGGGCGCGTCGGGATTGGCATTGGCAAGGCGCGTGCCGTGCCGGACAGCATTCGTAAGGGCACGGATCGGGCGCGGCGCAAGATGAGCACGATCTCGCTGGCGGGCACGACCATCCCGCATCCGGTGACGGCGGAATACGGCGGCGCGAAGGTGCTGCTGCGTCCGGCGGCTCCCGGCACGGGCGTGATCGCGGGCGGCGGCGTGCGCGCGGTGCTCGAAGCGGTCGGCGTGCGCGACATTCTGACCAAGAGCCAGGGCAGCGGCAACCTGCTCAACGTGGCGATGGCGACGCTGACGGCGCTCGAATCGCTGCGCAGCGCCGAAGAAACGGCAGCCATGCGCGGCAAGCCTGTCAACGAGGTGCGCCCCTTCTGGGAGCGTCCGCGCCATGATGAAGTGACGACAGTCAAGGAATAGCAGCATGGCGAAGAAGAAAGAACAGCAGCAGAAGCAGCTTAAGGTGACGCTGACCAAGAGCGCGATTGGCTACGAAAAGAGCCAGGGCGAAACGGTGCGCGCGCTCGGTTTGCGCAAGATGCACAGCAGCGTCGTCCTTCAGGACATCCCGGCGGTGCGCGGCATGATCTACAAGGTCAGACACCTCGTCACCGTAGAAGAAGTGGGGTAAAGCACGATGAAACTGCACGATTTGCAGCCGGATGCCGGCTCCAAAACCAAAAAGACGCGCGTCGGTCGTGGTATTGCGGCAGGTAAAGGTAAGACTGCCGGACGCGGTACCAAAGGCGCGGGCGCGCGTGGTCGCTCGGCACGCAAGGGCGCATATTTCGAGGGCGGTCAGCTCCCGCTGGTGCGTCGTCTGCCGTTCAAGCGCGGCTTCAACAACATTTTCAAAATCTACTATCAGGAAGTCAACGTGGAGCAGCTTGAGACGCTCGACGCGGGCACGACGGTCACACCGGAACTGATGGCAGAACACGGCTGGATTCGGGATGCCGAAAAGCCGGTCGTGGTGCTGGGCGCGGGTGAATTGAGCAAACAACTGACGGTGCAGGCGCATCGCTTCAGCAAGAGCGCGCAGGAAAAGATCGGCAAGGCGGGCGGCAGCACGGAACCGCTGGCGCTCAAGCTGACCGGATCGCGCGCGACGGTCAAGCTCCTCTCGAAAGAAGAGCAGGCCAGGATCGCAGCAAATAAGTCGTAATGAAGCGCAGGCGGATTGAGCCGTCTGCGCTGGTTTCCGTTGAGAGTATTTTAAGGAAATCGGCATGTTAGAGGCGCTTCGTAATGCCTTCCGCCTGCCGGACTTGCGCAACAAACTGCTGATTACCGGACTGATTCTGGTGGTCTATCAGTTCGCGGCGCATGTGCCGGTGGTTGGCGTTGACCGCGTAGCTTTGCAGAGTTTGCTCAACGGACAATCCGGTGGGCTGCTCGGCGTGCTCGACCTGCTGTCGGGCGGCGCGCTGCAAAACTTCGCCGTGATTGCCAATGGCGTTTACCCGTATATCACGGCGCAGATTATCATTCAGGTACTCACGCCCGTGATTCCCAGCCTTGAGCAGATGCAAAAGGAACCGGGTGGACGCGAGAAGATCGAGACCTACACCTACTATCTGGCGATCCCGATGTCGATTTTGCAGACGGTCAGTCAGATACAGATTTTCAATACGATTAACGGCGCGCCGATTATTCCCGGCTTCGGCACAGACATCTTGCTGACGGCAACCGTCATCGTCACGATGACCGCCGGGACGATGTTCGCCATCTGGCTTGGCGAGTTGATCACCGAGCAGGGCATCGGCAACGGCTTGTCGATCATCATCTTTGCCGGAATCGTCGCGCGCGCGCCGCAAAATCTGCTCCGGCTGATCAATGGCTCGACGCAGCCCGTTTTTAACGTTGGCGCGTTCATCGTGATCGTGCTGGTCAGCGTGGTTGGATGCGTGATCATTCAGGAAGGGGTGCGCCGCATCCCGGTTCAGTACGGAAAGCGCGTGTGTGGCCGAAAACAATACGGCGGCGCAAGTACGCACATCCCCATGAAGGTTAACCCGGTCGGCATGATCCCGCTGATCTTCGCGCAGGCGGTCATTGCCTTCCCTGCGCTGCTGGTCAACCTGTTCCCGGATGGCCCGGTGCGCCAGTCGATCACCGATACTTTCGGTCAGCAAACGGGCTTCATCTACTGGGGGCTGTACTTCATTCTGGTGGTGGGCTTCACCTTCATCTACTCCGACATCATGATCGGTAACCAGGAACTCGCGGATAACTTGCAGCGCAACGGCGGCTTTATCCCCGGTATTCGACCGGGCAAGCGCACGCAGGATTACATCGTGCGCGTGACGCGGCGCATCACCCTGCTGGGCGCGCTGTTCCTCGGTATAATCGCTATCGTGCCGGGAATTATGGATGGCGTCAACCGCCTGCTGTTCCCGAACGAGTTTGTCTCTGGTGTGGCGGGTAACCCGGCCTACGTCCTGACCGGTTCCGGCCTAATCATCGTGGTGGGTGTTGTGATCGACACCATGCGCCAGCTTGAGGCGCAGTTGGTCATGCGCAACTACGACCGCTTCATGGATTAAACGCGAGATATTCGCGCGGTTTGTGTAGGGACACGGCGCGCCGTGTCCCTACGGTGGAAACCTCCTCTCGCGTACCTCAAAAATGGGGATTTGGGAAAATGGGTTTGTACGTGATTTTGATGGGCGTGCAGGGCGCGGGTAAAGGCGAGCAGGCCAAGTTCATCCGTGATACCTATGGCATCCCTCAGATTTCGACCGGCGACCTGTTCCGCGCGATGAAGACTCGTCAGGATGATCTGGCGCGTAAGATTCAGCAGATTATG
>DASZXN010000421.1:0-5124 GCA_035545875.1 Phototrophicaceae bacterium | reverse complement strand
CTCAGCGACTCGGAAGCGGGCGCGCTCGTCGTGCTGGCGATCTGGTCAAGCTGGCTGCTGGCGGAGCGCGGGACGATCAGACGCGCGATTTTGACCGGGCTGGCGCTGGCGTTGGCGGCGCTGTTCAAGTTTACGGCGATGCCCTTCGCCCTGAGCATCGCGGTGATCGTTCTGCGGCGCGCGCGCTATCCGCTTCAGCGGCGAATCGCGCTGCTGGTCATCGCGGGCATCGCGGCGGCAGCCTGCTTCGTGATTCCGGTCGCTTATCTACTGATTCACGGCGGCGACATGTTCTCGATTGCGCTCGGCTGGATTGGCGCGGGATCAGGCGGGCTAGCGTCGGGGATCAGCGCGAATCTGGCGATGCTCTGGTCACAGTTGATCGGCTTCGGCCTGCCGCTCTGGTCGCTGATTCTGGTGATTGGGCTGATTCCGCTGATCGCGCTCAAGCCGCGCGCGAGCGGAATTCTGCTGCTGGCAGCCGCGCTGCCGCTGGCGAGCATCATCATCCTCGGTCACGACGTACTGCCGCGCCATTTCGTCGTCGTGCTGCCCGTATTTCTGCTGTTGGGCGGCGCGGGCATCGGCCTGGCTGTCGATCACTGGATTGCGACACGTCCAGCGCGAGAGATGGCGCTCGTGATCATTTCGGCAGCGCTGGCGCTTGGCTTGATCCCGTTCGCGCTGACCGCGTACACCTCACCTGATCAGTTATCTGTCCCTGAAGCCGTCTGGACGCAGTATTTCAGCACGCAGAGCGCAGGCTATGGGCTGCGCGAGGCGGTCTTGGCTTTCCCGCAGACAATCACGCCAAGCGGCACGCCGATTGTCGCCAGCATGACCGCCGATAGCTGCCGCCGCGCCAATTTCTACGCCGTCAACGGTGTGAGCATGACCTGTTCCGACAATTTCGGCCTGAGCGAGATCAAAGCGGATTTGCAGGCTAAAGGAACGGTCTACGTGGTTGATGAGAGCGTGGCTGGTCTGCATCTGTCGGACGCTTCGCTCAACGCGCAGGCACAGCAAATCGCCGTCTATCCGCGTCCCGGCACAGACGGTCAAGCCGTGATTTTGTGGAAGCTCACCACCCACTGAAGCCGCTTCCGGCCTACTTTTCTGCCCAGTGAACCGCCATTGTCCCAAACATGAAAGTCTGATACTGGATGTTCCTGAAGCCCGCCGCGTGCATGAGTTCGGCAAGCTGCTCCGGCGTCTTGAACTTCTGCGTCGATTCGGGCAGGTATTGATAAGCGTCGGCGTTCCCACCGATCACACGCCCCAGCGTTGGGATGACGTAGCGCAGGTGTACCTGGATGAAGGGACGCAGCACGTTATGAGGCGGCGGCGAAGTGTCGAGGATGACGACCCGTCCGCCCGGTTTGAGCACACGCTTCTGCTCGGCAAACGCACGCGGGATGTCGATCACGTTGCGCATCAGGTAGCCCGCCGTCAGCGCGTCGAAGCTGCTGTCGGGAAACGGCAGATTGAGCGCGTCCGCCCCGCTCCATTTGACCTGATCGCCGCCCGGTAAGCCCTGGCCGACGATCATCATGCCGAGCGAGAAATCGCTGCCGAAGGCTTTTACGCCCGGAACCTGACGCAGCGCTTCAAAAGCGATGTCGCCCGTCCCGGTCGCCAGATCGAGCAAGCGTTCGCCCGGTTTCAGGCGTGCCTGCTGAACGACGAAGCGCCGCCAGCCGACATCCTGCCCGAAGGTCATCAGACGGTTCATCAAATTGTAACGGTCGGCAATACGGTCGAACATGCCTTGCACGTAAGCCGCGCGCTCTTTGCCTTGCAGGGTTGCCATCAAGCCACTTTCATTCGAGATAGACGCGGATATGCTTCAGCGTGTACACGGGAACCAGCGGCAGCAGCACCGGCACCGTGCGAATGTAGGTCTGGTATTCGGGCAAGCTGCCATATCGCCCCTCTTGCGAACGTTCCAGCCGCTTGGTCGAGCCGAGCATGATCAGGATGATGCAGATCAGACCAAGCGCGCTGATGATCCATTGTACGGCAGAAACGTAAAAAACGAGCGCCGCAACCCAGTTGCCCAGCCAGAACAGAATCTCGCCGAGGTAGTTCGGGCAGCGCATCCAGCGATAGAGGCCGACGTTGCAGAAGCTGGTCGGGTGCTTCGCCTTGAAATTCGATTTCTGCTGATCAGCGGCAGCTTCGAGCAGCAGCCCGCCGCCCATGATGATCAGGCCAATCACCGGCGGGATCAGGCTCGGCGGAGTCGTCGGGGCAGCCAGCACGAACAGGCTCGGCGAAAACATGCCGACGTACAGCAGCGCCACGCTAATCCAGATGAAGAACCTGACCTGTGTGGTGACATTCGCGGTCATCTCGGCGTTGCGCTGTTTCTGTCCGCTGAACGACGGCAGCACCTCGCGCCGGAGCAAATACCACGCGAGCCGCAAGCTCCAGATCAGCAGAAAAGCGTTTTGCAGGATCGACACCCACGTGAGATTCGCGCTGAAGGCGATCACGCTGATCACGACCAGCGCCGTGATTGAGAAGGCGTAGCCGATACTGATGAAGTAGACAATTTTGTAGAAGCCGAGCGCCGAAACGATCAGCGCCGCGACGAGCAGAACAAAAATCAGGGAAGGAATGCCCACCATACCTCAAGGCTCCAATGCAGCAGCGGATAAACTATTAGCACACAAAATAGTTCGTTGTGCTAATCATAATTTTAGCATAATGGGGTGCAAAGTCACGGGGAGATTCATGAATTACAAATAAAAGCAGAGATAGGCGGCTTGCCTATCTCTGCTTAAGCATTTCAAAACAAGGGCAGGTCTGAGACCTGCCCCTACAAAAGCCATATTAGGCTTGCTGGGCGTCACGCTCGGCGTTTTGAGCGCGCAGATGGCGGCTGTAGCGCAGAAATTCGCGGATCAGCAGCACGGGCGACGTGAACACGAAGATCGCCACCCACTCACCCAGCGACAGCGGCACAGTGCGGAAGACTGACCCGCCGAACTCGATGATCAGGATCGTGCCAATCACGATGGTCGCGGCGACGGCGAGGAACAGCCGATTCTCGCCCAGCCCCTTGAACGCTGACATATCCAGCCCCAGCACGCGCGCGTTGAACAGGTTCCAGAACTGGAGCATGATGAAGGTCGCATAGAACAGCGACAATTCGCGCGGCGTGACCATTCCGTCACCCTCGATGATCAACAGGAAGACCACCAGAATGCCGACAAAGGTCAGGCCGAGGCCGAGAATCCGCTCGCTCATGTCGCGCGAGATGATGAAGTCGGTCGATTTGCGCGGCGGGCGCTTCATTACATCCCAGCGCGCCGGTTCGGTCGCCAGCGCCAGCGACGCGAACGTGTCCATAATCAGGTTGACCCAGAGCATCTGGATGACCGTCAGCGGTAACTCGACGCCAATAAACGGCCCCAGCAGCGCGATCCCCAGCGCGGCGACGTTGATCGTGAGTTGGAACAGGATGAAGCGCTGAATGTTCTGATAGAGCGAGCGCCCCCACATCACCGCGTTGACGATACTGCGGAACGAGTCGTCGAGCAGTACGATGTCGCTGGCTTCTTTGGCGATGTCCGTGCCCGTGCCCATCGCCAGCCCGACGTTGGCGTAATTCAGCGCCGGAGCATCATTCGTGCCGTCGCCCGTCACGGCAACGACTTCGCCCAGCCCTTGCAGCGTCGTCACGAGGCGGGTCTTGTCCATCGGTCGCGCCCGCGACAGCACCTTCAGATTACGCACCGCCGCGTTCAGTTCCTCGCCTTCCAACTGCGCGAACTCATGCCCGGTCATGTGCGCGTTTGGGAGATTATCGTCCTCAAGCTGCCACAGACCGATCTGCCGCGCGATCTCTTTCGCCGTTTCAGGATTGTCACCCGTGACAATCTTGACGGCGATCCCGGCGTCGCGGCAGGCTTGCACCGCCGTCGGCACTTCCGGGCGAATCGGGTCAGCGATGGCGACATAGCCGAGCCAGATCATGTTCTCGGCCAATTCCTCAATCGTCAGTTGATTCTCGTCGGAGACAGGCTTGTAGGAGAAAGCCAGCGTGCGCATCCCACGCCTTTGAAACCCGCGCAAATGATCTTCGAGGTTGAGGCGCTGTTCGTCGTCCAGCGAGACGACGCCATTGTCGGTCAGAATCCACGCACACTGCGCGAGAACAATCTCCGGCGCGCCCTTGATGTAGACGACCGACTTGTCGGTCACGCGCGAATGGCCGAGCGTGCCCATGTACTTGCGCTCCGGCGAGAAAGTGAGCTGCACATCGACCTGAAAATCATCACGGTGCGTAATGTAGTCGATGCCGCGCTCGTGTAACCAGAGCAGCAGCGCGCCCTCGGTCGTGTCGCCGAGCGGCAGCACCGGCTCACCGGGAACACGGCTCAGGTTGGCCGTCGAGTTGGCGGCAATCGCCTCGACGATCATGTGATCGGCCTCGCGGTCGAGTTCCTGCGTCAGCGCTCGATTGCCGAGCGCCGGGAACTGCGCTTCGCGCACACGCATTTGATTGAGCGTCAGCGTCCCCGTCTTGTCCGAGCAGATCACCGTCGCCGCGCCGACCGTCTCGGTCGCGTGCATCCGGCGGACGAGATTATTAGTCGCGGTCATGCGCCGCATACTGTAAGCGAGGCTGAGGGTCACGCTCATCGCCAAGCCTTCCGGCACGGCGACAACAATGATCGTCACGGCAATCGTGAAGAAGGTCAGGAACTCCTCGGCAGCGGCGGCAGGCAGCCACAGGCTCGGCTCCGCAGGGATCAGGTTGAAGCCGTAGCCGAAGACCAACCCGACGGCAAAGACGGCGATCCCTGCGCCAATCGTCAATGCCCAACCGCGCCAGCCGCCCGCTTCAAGCCATTGCGGTTGCTGCGCGTCACGTCCAAGCAGTTCCAGCGCGTCGTAGACAACAGGGAGCCAAATTCTGCTCATGAGCACCAGCACACTGGCGGCAAGGATCAGCGAAAAGACCCACTCCTGCCCCGTCAGCACGAATTCGCCGATCAGCGCGCCGTGAAGCACCAGCGCGACGAAGGTCAGCGCCGCGATGCCAAAGCCAAGCACGCCGATCAGCTTGCTCAGGCGCTCCAATTGAGCGTTGAGCGGCGTTTGCGTCTCGGTGTC
>DASZXN010000420.1:0-2011 GCA_035545875.1 Phototrophicaceae bacterium | reverse complement strand
TCGGCGGCTACATTCAGGAACTCCCGGCAGGCTGGCGCACACGCCCGCTGATTCAGGAAGCCGCGCTGCCCGTGCTGGGCGACATCGGACGCGATTATTGAATGACGACACCCATCACGTTCGTGACGGGCGGAACAGGCTTTCTCGGTCGCCATCTCGTCGCAGCGCTCTGCCGAGCCGGACATACGGTGCGTGTCCTCACGCGCTATCCGGCGGCGCATCCCTGGCTTACGCAAAATCCTCAGATTGAAATTATCCCCGGCGACATCCTTGACGCGGAGCGAGTCGCGGCGGGAGTCAAGGGCAGCACCTACATCGTTCATGCGGCAGGGTTGTTCCGCTTCTGGGGCGATAAAGAGTCGTTCGAGCGCACTAACGTCGGCGGCACGGAAAATATTCTGCGCGCGGCTGCGCAAACGCCGATCCAGAAGCTGATTTACGTCTCGACCATCGCGCTCATCGGCAATCCCAATCCGAATAGTGTGATTGACGAGAACAGTCCGGCGCATCCTGCCGATAACTACCAGTGGAGCAAGCTGCACGCCGAGCAGACGATTCAGCGCTACCAGCAGCAGGAAGGTATCCCGGCGCTGATCGTTCGTCCTGGCGCGTTTTACGGCCCGCTCGGAACCTATGCCTTCAACCGCCTGTTCTTCAAAGACCCCATGCGCGGCATCATCATGCAGGTCAACGGCGGCAATTACGTGACCTTCCCGGTTTACATTGCCGACGTGCCGCAGGCGATCCTCAGCGCGTTCGAATGTGGTCGGGTCGGGGAGATTTACAACGTCTGCGGTGAATCGCTGACGCACAAGCAGGCGTTTGACATCATTTGCGCGGAAGGTCAGATTCACTTTCCGCGCCTGACGATTCCCGGCTGGATGGGCATCGCCGTCGCGCAGGGCTTGAGCGCTGTGGCACAGGTCACGAAACAGGAACCGTTCTGGCCGATCACCCTGCGTTCCTACGTGTATAATTACTGGAATGTCTCCAGCGACAAGGCGCGGCGCGAACTCGGTTTCACGCCGACCGACTTTCGCGAGGGGGCGCGCCGGACACTGGCGTGGTATCGCGCCGGGCAGCCGGATTCACTTGCAGAAGTTGAGTGTTGAAGCATGATCGATCAGGCGAAACTGTACGTTCGCAGCGGCGATGGCGGGGATGGCATCATCTCCTTTCGCCGCGAGAAATACGTCCCGCACGGCGGGCCATACGGCGGCGACGGCGGGCGCGGCGGCAGCGTGATTCTGCGCGTCAGCGCGACACTGAATACGCTTTCACCCTTCAAGCATAAGACGCAGTTCAAGGCCGAAGCGGGCAAGCGCGGCGGCACAGCGACCAAAACGGGCGCAAGCGCCGACGACTTGATCATCGACGTGCCGCCGGGAACAGTTGTGCGTGATGCCGACACGGACGAACTGATCGCGGATTTGATTCAGCCAAACGATCAGATTGTCGTCGTGCCGGGGGGACGCGGCGGACGCGGCAACTATCATTTCGCCAACCCGCACAATCAGGCACCGCGCGTCGCCGAGAAAGGCGAGCCGGGCGTCGAGCGCTGGATCACGCTCGAACTCAAGCTGATCGCGGACGTGGGGATTGTCGGCGTACCGAACGCGGGCAAATCGACGCTGCTCTCGGTCATCAGCAATGCGCGCCCCAAGATTGCCGATTATCCCTTCACGACGCTGGAACCGAATCTCGGCGTTGTCCTCTACGACGATGTTGATCTGGTCGTCGCGGACATTCCGGGGCTGGTCGAAGGCGCGCACATGGGTGTTGGGCTGGGACACTCCTTCCTGCGCCACGTCCAGCGTACCCGTCTCTTGATCCATCTGCTCAACGGCGCGAATGACGACCCGATTGCTGATTTCAACCAGATCAATCAGGAATTGGCGCTCTACGACGAGAAACTCGGCGAGCGACCACAGATCGTCGTCCTCAACAAAATCGATATTCCTGAAGTACGCGCACGCTGGCCGCAGATCGAAGCGGATTTGAAGGCGCTCGG
>DASZXN010000419.1:0-1933 GCA_035545875.1 Phototrophicaceae bacterium | reverse complement strand
GTTGCCAACGTACTGCGTTTGCTGCGTGAGCGCTATCCTGAAGTGTACTTCGAGATATACATCGGCGCGCTGCGGACACATTTCCCGTTCAATCTGCTGCATATGTCAACGGATCGCTTCCTGCGCGATGCGCTGATGGACGCTGACGACATCGCCCTGAGCATCAAGCAGATCGATGTCGACTCGCTGCCGCTGCCGCCGGGTTTCAAGGTCACGTTTGAGCACGTGACTGAGCATCACGACGAGCAGGGCGAGCCAGAACAGCAGATGCAGCACGCATAGCACGCCTAGTCTGCATCGACATGTCAGGAACAGCGCCGAGGGCGCGGCAATGCGCCCTCGGTTTTTATGCTATTCGATGTATTCTCATTCAGGAAGTTTTGCATGGTGAAACTGTGGAATAAAAAAGGGCGCGTCGTGCGCCCTTGATTTACTGCTTGAGTCGAGGCTGCTGCTCGCGCATGAGGCGGACATACGCGCCCTGCCACGCATCTTCCTTGCGCGTCAGCTTGGTGATCTTGATCTCGTTGAAGTAGGGGAACAGCTTGACCATCATCGGTGGCAGATCGCTCCAGCGATCCTCGTAGACGAGCGCCGCCAGTTGATCCGCCATACGCGCCGTCCATTCCCATTTGACGCGCAGTTCGTCGGCCTTCATCCAGTAGTCGCGCTTTTCCCACGCCGCCGCTGACGAATCGATGCCTTCGTCAATCTCGCGCAGCGCGTAGATCAGCGCGGCGACCATATCCTTCACTTCGCCGTCAATCTCGGCTTTCTGGCTCAGGTGGCGCAGAATCTCCGCGCCTGTACGCATCGCCTGATTGCGCTGCTTGCCGGTGCTGTCGGTGTTGATCACGCGACCCATGAGTTGTTGTGCTCCATCACGCTTCGACGGGTCGGATGCCCTTATACACCCGACCACCACTGAGTGTCTTGAGAATGACGGCGGGTGAACGCCCCACCGCTTCACCGAGTTCTTTCGGGGTCTGCGGTTTGTTGCCGTTCGCCAGAAAAACGCGGAAAATGCTGTCCACCACCGACGTGTGTGGGTTGATGAAATCGGGATCGTGGGCGGCTACCTGAATGGCAAGCTGAAGCTCGTCCAGCGGCGTCACTTCGCCGGTTTCGGGATCGATGTAGTCAATGACTTTTGCTTCGCTGCTCTGGCTGAGGTGCTCGCGCTGTTCGGGTGCGAGGTGGCTGAGGAGGTAGGTGTGTAAATCCTCGTTGTGATCCCACCAGTTGTAATCGATGTGGTACGTTGTATCGAGCGTTGGCTTGATCAGCGCGCTCGGCTTTTGCGGCATCATAGACGAACTCCTAACTGTCGCTTATGCGCCAGTAGTGATTCCCGACGTGTTCAAATTCGGAACTCGTATCGAGCGCCGCGAACAGTGGGCCGGGGGGACAGCGGCGCAGCACGTTGAAGGCGCTGTAGAGCGTCTTGGCGTGAACCGTTCCCTGCGGTGAATTGCGGCTGAGTTCCGCGATCAGCGTGCGCAGGATGCTGCTCATGCTGGCGCGCTTGTAGTGCGTGATCAGCTTATCGACTTCTTCCAGATCATCCGTACCGAGGATCATCAGATCGTCGTATTCTGCGCCGATGCCGCGCTTCTGGTCGTCAAAGTTGATCTGGTTGTTCTTGTTGGTGACCAGGCGCACCCACTCGGTGCGCGGACGATGGGCGTGGAAATCGACCACAATCTTATCGTTGCCGTTTTGCCGATAGACGATGATGTGCGTCCCGACGGGCAGTTTATGCTTGCGATACATCGGATTCAGGCCGAAAACGTAGCGATCCTGGCGCACGACCCAACCGGGATATTCTTCGCCATCCTGCCCATCGACCAGCGTGACGTGAATACGCTGCGTGCGGCGGGCGGTTGGGAAAATATGGCGCATGGCGGTGTTGAGCGGCAGCGTTCCGGCGCGG
>DASZXN010000418.1:0-26102 GCA_035545875.1 Phototrophicaceae bacterium | reverse complement strand
AAAGAGAAGTTTTACCCTCGCCACTTTTATATCTCAGCGCATTTTTTGAACAACATCAAGATGAGTATTATGATCGCCTTCTTGCTGTAAGTCAGAATGGTGATTGGAAGGGATGGCTACAGTTCTTCTTACGCGGGGTAGTTGCTCAGAGCAACCATGCCACTGAACATGCTAAAAGAATTATTGATCAACGCGAATACTACCGAGATAAACTTCAAAATAATCACGCATCGGCCTCAGTTCTACGCCTCCTCGATTTTGTATTTACTCGCCCCTATCTAAATCTTCAGCAGATTTCTAGTTCGTTGAATATCTCCTTTAACACCGCACAAAAAGCAGTAGCGCAGTTAGAAAGCGAAAATATTCTCAAAGAGATAACAGGCCAAAAACGCAATCGTATTTATGCAGCCCGCCAATTGATGAATCTACTCATTGAAAACGAACCTATTTATCCAGCCGAAACGAGTAACCCACCTTCTTACCCCTTATAATTGCACTCCCAGGCATAGGCCATCAACTGAAAGCCGAACTTCTCCAGCACAGCGCGGCTCATTGGACTGGCGTCGATGGTCAGGTAGCGAATGCCACGCTGGATGGCTTCCTGTGTCCGTACCTTGACCAGCGCCGTATACAGTCCGCGCTGGCGATATTGCGGCAGCGTCGATCCACCCCACAACCCTGCGAACGGATTACCCTCGTGATAATCGATCCACGCGGCGCTCGCTGCCGCTCCATCAGCATAAGCGATGTAGACGCTCAACTCCTGTGGCTTCTCGCGCAGCGTGCGCCCCAGCGACTTGATTAGCCACTCGTTATCTTCGTCCCAGACGCCTTTGTGAATCGGCAGAAGTTCGCTCAAGCGCGCAGGGTCGGTGATGCGCTGAACATCCTGCGGGATTGGCTCCAGCAGCACGGGCGGCACAGCCTGAAGATCGAGAATCAGCACGGCGTCCGGGTCTTGCGGCGTGAATCCGTGTTTGACCAGCCGATCTTTCAGGTCGGCGGGCTGATCGTAGTCGAACAGCTTCCATTCGAGGTCGTCAGCGATTTTGAGCTTTTTGAAGAAAGCAATCTCCTCGCGGATAGTCGCGTCGGCGTTGCTCTCGTCCAGATTCGAATAAATCACGGTGCCGCGCTCGTTCAACTTATCGATCAGGCGGACGGTGCGCGGCGTGACCTGCCGTTCGACCCGCGCATAATCAATGCTGATGCGCTGCTTCTGATCGTAGAGCTTGCGAATCTCATCCATCGTCGTCATACAAAGTTCCTTTCGTGCCTGTTCATTATAAAAGATATGCGATCTGATGCACGCCGTGTTACACTCGTCTTACAAACGTCGGTAATCGCTAGACAACTTCATGAGGTTGTGTTATGGAATTTGCCATCACCTTTAAAGGCGATATTGATCCCAAACGCACGGTCGCGCTCTGCCAACAAGCGGAGCAGGCCGGATTCACCTACGCCTGGTTTTTTGATTCACATGTGCTGTGGCGCGAATGCTACGTCACGATGGCGATGTGCATGGAACACACGACCCACCTGCGCTTCGGCCCGTGCGTGACCAACCCCGGCGTGCGCGAGTGGTCGGTGGCGGCCAGCCTGTTCGCTACGCTGGAAGTGCAGAGCGGCAACCGCTTCGAGATGGGCCTCGGTCGCGGCGATTCCTCGCGCCGGGTGCTCGGTCACAAGCCAATGAATGCCGAGACGATGGTCGAGTTCGCGGACGCGGTTCGCAAGCTGGTGCGCGGCGAAGAAGTCCGCTACGATCCGAACAGCGCGGCGGTCAGACTCCCCTGGGCGAATGGCTACGAGATGCCCGTCTGGATCGCGGCTTACGGCCCGAAAGTCCTCGCCGCTGCCGGAAAATCCGCCGATGGTCTGATCATTCAGCTTGCCGATCCGACGCTCGTCAAGTGGTTGAGCGATCACGCACTGGGCGCGGGCAAGGAAGCCGGGAAAGACATGTCGAACTACAAGGTCATGTCGGCTGCGCCCGTGTGGGTCGGTGACATGAAGAAAGCGCGCGAGCAGACACGCTGGTTTCCGGCGATGGTCGGCAACCACGTCGCGGATTTGGTCGAGCGCTATGGCAAAGCGGGCACAGACGTGCCCAAGCGCCTGACCGATTACGTCGAGGGGCGCAAAGGCTACGACTATCATCACCACGCCGACAAGGACGCCGATCACCTCGGCTTCATCACCGATGAGATCATCGACAGCTTCGGCATCCTCGGCACGGTCGAGCAGCATGTGGAAAAACTGAAAGAGTTAGAGTCGATTGGCGTTACCCAGTTCAACATCTATCTGATGTGCGGCGATGAGGAGCGGATTGTCGAGGAGTACGGGAAGCATATTCTGCCGCAGTTCGCAAAGGCAAAAGCGTAAATCAGGACTGAGGGATGAGGACTGAGGACTGAGATAAAGCGCGCACCATGAGCCACGTAGAGAGCTTTGAAGATTTAGTCGCATGGCAAAAAGCACGGTCATTGACGAAAGCGATCTATCAGGTCACGGGAAGCGAAAAGTTTGCGCGTAACTTCACTTTGGTGGATCAAATTCGGCGGGCTGCAATCTCAATCATGTCTAATATTGCCGAAGGTTTTGAACGCGGTAATCGCGGTGAATTTCATCACTTTCTGGTCATCGCCAAAGCGTCCTGTGCTGAAGTCCGCTCACAGTTGTATATTGCGCTCGACGCCGGGTATTTAAATCAAGTCGAGTTTGAAAGTTTAATGAATCAGGCGCAAGAGTTAGCTCGTGTAGTGGGCGGCCTCCGCGCCGCCGTCGAAAAGCAGTGGAAAGATCAACGTAATCCGAAACGATGAGGCGGTCTGTTTTTACTCAGTCCTCAGTCCTCATCCCTCAGTCCTAAAAGGAGACATGATGGGAACACTGTTCAAAAATGGCACACTGATTACAGCCGCCGATCAATCCAAAGCGGACATACTCGTCGAGGACGAGAAAGTCACGCTGATCGGTATTGACCTCGATCCGGCGGGTCATGAAGTGGTCGATTGCACGGGCAAATATGTCCTGCCCGGCGGCATCGACGTGCATACCCACCTCGACCTGTCGTTTGGCGGCACCTATAGCAACGACGACTTCGACACCGGGCACAAGGCGGCGGCCTTCGGCGGCACGACGATGGCAATCGACTTCGCCATGCAGCAGCGCGGCAAGTCGCTCCACGACGCGATTGACGTGTGGAATGGCAAGTCGAAGCTCGCGCAGATCGACTACAGCTATCACATCGGCGTGACCGACCTGCGCCCCGACGTGGTGGACGAGATCGACTCACTGCCCGGCGAAGGCTTCACCAGCCTCAAGCTGTTCATGGCCTACAAGAACGTCTTTATGATCGACGATGCCTCGTTGTTCAAGGCGATGCAGAAAGCCGCCGATCTGGGGATGCTGATCCTCGTTCACGCCGAAAACGGCGACGTGGAAGCGACGCTCACGCCCGAATTGATCGCCGCTGGCAAGACCGATCCGGTCTATCATGCCGCGTCGCGTCCGCGTGAAATCGAAGGTGAAGCGACCAATCGCGCCGTCGTCATGTCCGGGCTGACCGGCTGCCGCCTCTACGTCGTCCACGTCACCAACGAACTCGCCGTCGATGCCATCCGGCGCGGACGCGCGCTCGGCTATCCGGTCATGGGTGAAACCTGCATCCAGTATTTCTTCATGACGGTTGACGAGCATCTCGCGCAGCCCGATTTTCAGGGCGCGAAGTACGTCTGCTCACCGCCAATCCGCACCAAGCACGATCAGGGCGTGCTCTGGCAGGCGATCCGCGACAACTCGCTGCAAATCGTCAGCACCGACCACTGCGACTTCTGGTTTGACGGCGGTCACGGCCCGACCGACGAATGGGCGAAGGCGCATCCCGAAGGCGCCTGGGCGCAGTTCGAGGCACAAGACCCGTCCTATCGTCGCCCCGGCAAGGAACTCGGCAAAGGCAACTTCGCCAAGATTCCCAACGGCCTGCCCGCGATTGAGGATCGCCTGATGATGCTCTGGACGGCAGGCGTCAACACAGGCAAAATCTCGCCGAGCCGCTTTGTCGAACTCAACTGCACCAATCCCGCCAAGATTTTCGGCATGTACCCGCAGAAGGGCACGATTGCCGTCGGCTCGGATGCTGATATTGCCATCTGGGATCCCAACAAGAAGCACACCATCAGCGCCAGCACCCATCACATGCGCTGCGACTACAATCTGTTCGAGGGAACGGAAGTCACGGGCGTGCCGGTGATGGTCTATTCACGCGGCAAGAAGCTGGTCGATGGCGATCAGTGGTTCGGCAAGAACGGTGAAGGCAAGCGCGTGATCCGCAAGCCCAACGCCGCGATTCTCTAAGCGAGATTTGAAAAGCTCTCACCCTAAATCCCTCGCTCTGAGGGTTGAGGGATTCGGAACCTAAAACTTTGTTTTTCCCTTCTCCCTGAGGGAGAAGGGGCAGGGGATGAGGGCTGAAGCCAGACTTTCCAAATGGCTTCCGATAGACTCAATGCTCCGATTGAGTGCTTCGCTTTATAGTAGGTAGAGGCGGGTGTGGTGCGAAACGCAGTTTCGCCGCTCGCCACTACCTTTCTATCTGAGCGATCTTTCGGGGGAAAAATGTTTGTCGATGAGCCGCGTTACGTCAAAGAGCCGCCTGAAAAACCGATGGTGGTCGAGCCTGTCACACTGAGAGGGCAGTACGTCCGCCTTGAACCGATGTCGATGGCTCATCACGACGACCTGTGCAAAGCCGTGATCGATCCTGATTTGTGGCGCTGGTTTCCGGGCTTCGTCAACACGCCGGACGAGATGCGCGCCTTCATGGAGCAGGCGTTAAAACTCCAGACAGAAGGCAACACGCTGCCTTTTACCACGTTCTATAAATCAGGCAACCAGGTCGTCGGCATGACGCGCTTTCTCACCATCGACAGTCACAGCCGCCACGTCGAGATCGGCGCAACCCTCGTCAGTAAGCCCTGGCAGCGAACACCCGTCAATACCGAAGCTAAATATCTGATGCTGCGCCACGCCTTCGAGACGTGGGGCTGCCTGCGCGTCGAACTCAAGACCGATTCGCTCAACGAGAAGTCGCGCACGTCGCTGACGCGGTTGGGCGCGAAAGAAGAAGGCACCTTCCGCAACCACATCATCTGCCAGGATGGGCGCGTGCGCCATACGATCTATTTCAGCATCACCGACGAAGAATGGCCGAAGATCAAGGCCGAGCTTGAAATCAAGCTGGCGCGACCCTATCTGCCGCAAGCCTGAGCCGATTTTTCGGAGAAAACCGATGGAAACCCGCCTTGCCACGCCCGGCGATGCTGCGGCGATTGCTTCGATTTACAATCAGGGTATCGAAGACCGCATCGCCACCTTCGAGACGCGCCCGCGCAGCGAAGCTGATATTCGCGCCTGGTTCGAGGACATGGCACATCCGATTGTCGTCGTCACCGCAGGCGATCAGGTGGTGGCTTACGCGACGACTTCGCTCTACCGCCCGCGTGAATGTTACGCCGGAATCGCGGAGTTCGGCGTGTACGTCGCGCGTGACTGGCGCGGCAAAGGCGCGGGGCGCGCCGCGATGCTGGCTTTATTTACCGAAGCGGAGTCACGCGGATTCTGGAAGCTGGTCTCGCGCATTTTTGTCGAGAACAAGGCCAGCCGTGCTTTGATGCAGTCAGTTGGCTTCCGCGAGGTTGGTATATATGAAAAGCATGGTCAGCTTGAGGGCGTCTGGCACGACTGCGTGATTGTCGAGAAGCTGCTCGCGCCTGCTCAGGCGTGAGTTAACGTCCGTTATGGGTAGCATTTTAAGCGAGGAAATTCTTTGTAGGGGCACGATATATCGTGCCCCTACGGGGGTAATACGCACCTGGGGTTAATTGTCTGATTTCGCCAGCGTGACCTGATAAGTCACGTTGCTATAGCTTCCTTCATCGACCTGCACCAGCACCTGCCCATCGGAGGTGGGCGTGAAGCTGAAGGTCAGGTCGGAAACGTAGCTGGCCGACGCGCTGGCGAGCGTATTGCCATCCTGCGTCACGGTGACGCTCGGCTCGCCGTTCGATCCACTGATCAGGTGCAGGGTCAGGTGAACTTCCTGCCCGGCTTTCGCCGTGAAGGTGAGCGCGCGTTCGGTCTGCGCCTCGGTGAAGGCCAATGTCTGCGTGCCTTCTTCAAGGCTCGGCGGCGTGCCGCGCTTGACCGTCAGCGTCACGTCGGCGCTGCCGGGCGCGACCGCTTGCAGCACGACGGTGTAGGTTCCGCTGGTTGTAATCAACTGCTGGAAGATTTCCGGGTCGAGGCCGGGGCCACCATTATCGTCGGTCGTAACCTGATAGTTGGTCGGGTCGTTGAGCGTCAGGCTGGTATCGAAAGTGCCGCCTTCGTTGTCGTCGGCGGTGATGGTCACGATGTCGCCTGCCGTCGCGTCGAAAGTGAAGTATTTCGCCGTGTCATTCGGCGTGAAGCTGACCTGCGTGGCCTGATCGTACTGAAGCGAGGCGACATCAATCTTCGAGAGCGTCAGCGTGAACGCGCCTGTCGTATTCTCGTCAATCGTGCTGGCGCGCAGCGTATAGGTTCCCGTGCTGGGGAGAACGTACGGCCCAATCGCCGCGTCAAGCGAACTGCCGCTGTCGTCGTTGCTGGTCAACTGCGACCCGGTGCTGTCGAGCAGGTACAGATACGAGTCGAAGTTGCTGTCAGTGGATGATTCAGTGGCGACAATCGTGTCGCCTTCCTGCCCGCTGAAGGTGTAATCCTTCGAATAGGCGTCGGTCGTCAGTTGATCCTGAATGGTCTGCGAATATTCGATGCGATTGACCTGCTGCTCGGTGACCGTGAGCGTGAAATCGCCGGTCTCCGCGCCCGTGCCATCGTACTGACCGTAGCTTTCGGCGACAATCGTATAATCGCCATCCGACGGCAGGCTGAAACTGGAGATTGCCGCGTTCGTCCCATCCGAGTCGTCGTTCTCAACCAGGCTCGTGCCATTCGCGTCTTCCAGCACGAGATAAGCGTCAAACGTGTCCGAGGTCAGGTGAATGCTAATCGCTTCGCCTGCTGTGCCCGTGAGTGTGTAGCTCGCCGAGGGATGCGTGGTCGTCAGCGTACCCGTGACCGTCTGTCCAACCGTAATTGTGCCTGCTTCTTCGGTCGCAGCCCCCGACTGCGCAAACGCCGGTACGCTGGCGATCAGGCCGAGCGCGGCGGTGAGTAAAAGAATTCTGATGGATTGACGCATGTTCTTGTCCTTGAGTTTAATCGCGGATTGCAAAGTACATTCTTCCTTTATTCTAGTATATGTTCGCTGCGCGCGTTTTCAGCGTTGGGAAATCGTGTTACAGTGGTAGCGCAGTCGTATCCATAAGGAATGAGCGCATGTACGTGGAACGTTTTGCCAATTTCGCCCAACCCGTGCTCGATCTGCCGCTGATCCGCCGCACGCGCCGGAATCATGGGCTGGAACACGCAACCATCACCATCCTCTCGCAGCGCGTCAGCGGTCTGCGTATGGCTGGACGCAGCACCGATTCGGGCTTCGTGCTGCTGGGCGAAGCGCCGACCGAGCAAATCGAGGCGTCCGTGCGGGAGGCGCTGCGCCGGATGCGCGCGGGCGAGCACAATCTCGCCGTTCACCCGAACTGCGGCACCAATCTGGTCACGACCAGCCTGATGACGACCGTCGCGGCCATGATCGGCCTTGCGGGAGCGAGCCGCCGTGACGTTTGGAACCGCCTGCCGACCGTGATGCTGCTCGTGATGGTCGCGCTGATCTTCGCCCAACCGCTCGGTTTGTCGCTGCAACGCTACATCACCACTGATGGCGATCCGGCGGATTTGGAAGTGCTGCGCATCACTCGCAGCGAGGTACAGAATCCGCTGGGCGGCAGGATGATCGTGCATCGTGTCGTCACACATTCGTCGTAGCAAAGGCATTTGATGTTGTAGGGGCAGACCTATGTGTCTGCCCTCTGCGTTCGGGCGCACACATAGGTGCGCCCCTACAAAACGACATAACGTTTTCACTCAAAACTAATCGCTAACAGCTAACGGCAGACCTTTTACTTTCCGTTTACTTTTCGCCCGATCCTTTACGACTTTTTTACCAATGGCGACCCCAACCTTCTACATTTTTCACGGCGACGACGAATTCCGCATCGACGAAGAAGTCGGCGCGATGCTCGCCAAAATGAAAGATCAGCCTAACGGCGATCTCAATACCGCCGAGTTCGACGGCACGCAGACCCCCGTCGCGGAAATTCTCAGTTCGGCGCTGGCCTATCCCTTCCTGAGCGACAAGCGCCTGATCATCGTCAAAGAGATGCTGGCGTGGATTACGCGCAAAGGCGCGGGCGAAACCGGCAAGCAGGCGGTCGAGCAGTGGCTGACCGAGCTGCCTCATCTGCCGGAATGGACGCGTCTCGTCTTTGTCGAGCGCGGCAAGCTGGCGGATTCGAACAAAATCCTCAAGCTGGCGCAAAGCGGTGACAACGGCTTCGAGAAAGCCTTCTTCGTCCCGAAAGACAGCACCAGTTGGATCATCAAACGAGCGCAGGACAGCTACAACGTCAAAATCGAGCCTGCCGCCGCGACCGCCCTCGCCAGCGTGACGGTCGGCGATCTGCGCCGCGCCGACAATGAACTGTTCAAGCTGGTCACCTATGTCGATGGAGCGCGACCGATCAGCGAAGCCGATGTCGCGCTGCTGACACCCTACGTCGCCGAGGCGAGCATGTTCGAGATGGTCGATGCGCTGGCCGAAGGGCGCGGCAAGGTGGCCGTCTCGCTGATTCACCGCCTGCTCGATCAGGACGAGGATGTGTTCGGCCTGTTCGGGATGATCACGCGCCAGTTCCGCCTGCTCCTGCTGGCGAAGGAACATCTCACCAGCGGCGGAGCGCCCAAAGACATCGCCTCGGCGATTGGCGTACATCCCTTCGTCGGTGAAAAGCTGGCGAAGCAGACGCGCGCCTTCTCGCTCGAACAGCTTGAGAAGGTCTACCGCACCCTGCAAGACTACGATTTCAAGATGAAAACCGGGCAAATCGAGCCGCTGCTGGCGCTCGACCTGCTGATTGCCGGGCTGACGCGCTGATTCTCAGCGGCGAAGCGCCCGTTTGTTTTTCTCTGTATCTCGAATTCTGACGAATTACATTAAAAATTCCAGAATAGCTCTTGCATCCAATTCGTTATTTTGATTATAATATAACAAACAATCTAAACGCACATTGAAAGGGGTTGCTGAGATGATCGCTGTTTTAGCTGTAATCGCAATCATTCTGTTGATTGCTTATTTCCTGCTTGGTTTGACGGTTCACATCGCGTTAGGCATTGGTGGCCTGATTATCGCCCTGATCATCTGGGCAGTGATCGGCTGGCTGGCGGGATTGGTGATGCGCGGCGGTGGCTACGGGTTGATCGGTGACATTCTGCTCGGTCTGGTCGGCGGTCTGGTCGGCGGGATCATTTTCGGTCTGCTCGGTATCGGCGACATCAATTCCGGCTTGATCGGCACGGTGATCGTCGGCGTGATTGGCTCGGTGATCGTGATCGCCATCGGCAGGGCAATCGGCGCAGGCCGGGTCGCCTGATCCAGCGATTTCTACCAGCGGGAATGCGTTCGTCCTCCATGCGCGTTCCCGCTATCCATCAGGGCAGACGTGCAACCCTCGGTTGTGCGCCTGCCTTTTTGTTGCAATGACCCCATTCAAGAACCGCAGCCGAGGCAGTCATAGCCCGTTCAATGATTCAAAGTCGCCGCGCCAGTGAGCATTCACGCACTGATGGACAGAAGCCAACCTTTTTTGCGGCGCGATTTGACCAACCCAGTCCTTAATTTTGATCCAGCCTCGCTCTTTGCGGTAAAATATTTACATTTCGTGCAACAATCGAATCGATGTTGGGATACAGCCCCAGCGTAAGTGAGGATTTGGCATGGCGACCAATACAATCGCGCCTGATAAGGAGAAGCTGCTCGACTGGTATCATCAGATCGTGCTGATTCGCCAGTTCGAAAACGCCTGCGATGATCTGTACAAGCAGAAGCGTATCACGGGTGTGTATCTGCACCTCTACAGCGGCCTCGAAGCGACCGGCGTTGGCTCGGTGGCGGCGCTCGGCAAAAACGACAACGTGATCACCGCCTACCGCGATCATGGCATTGCCATCGCACGCGGCGTTGACCCGAAGCTCGTCATGGCCGAGATGATGGGCAAACGCACCGGGACAAGCGGCGGCAAAGGCGGCTCGATGCACATTGCCGAGCGCGACCTGAATTTCTGGGGCGGCTACGCGATTGTCGCGGGGCATCTGCCGCTGGCAGCGGGAATCGCGCTCAAGGAAAAGTACGTCGGCTCGGAAAACGTCGTGCTGTGCCTGATGGGGGATGGATCGACCAACAACGGCTACTTCCACGAATCGCTCAACCTGAGCGCCGTCTGGGACTTACCCGTTGTCTGGCTGATCGAGAACAATCTGGTCGGCATGGGGACGCGCGTGGAAACCTCATCCGGTCAGCCTGATCTGGTCAAGCGGGCGATTGCCTATGGCATGGAGGAAGGCCCGCGCGTCGATGGTCAGGATGTGATCGCCGTTCATCAGGCCGTCAGCGAGGCGGTCGAGTACGCGCGCAAGCACGGCCCGATCCTGATGGAAACGCTGACCTACCGCTACAAGGGTCACGGCGTTTCGGACAAGCAGTACGACGTGCGCGAAGGCTTCAAGGAAGAGCTGGACGAGTGGCATCACAAAGACCCGATCACCATTCTGGCGAACTATCTGAAGGCCAACTTTGGGGACATTCAGCCGGAACTGGATCAGATTCAGCAGGAAGCCGATAAAACGGTCGCCGAGGCGATTGCGTTCGCGGAGAGCAGCCCCAACCCGACCTACGAGGATTTGATCAGCAACGTTTACGTATAGCAGTCAGCAGTCAGCTACAGCAGTCAGCGAAAGACAAAAAGCTGAAAGCTGAGGGCTGAGGGCTGAGGGCTTACAGCTAAGGGAGCAGTTCATGGCGGACAAGAATGTATCGATGCGCGAGGCGCTGCGCAGCGCCTTGATGGAAGAAATGGAACGCGACGAGAGCGTCTTCGTGATGGGCGAGGAAGTCGGCGCGTGGCAGGGAACGCATCGCATCACGGCGGGCTTTCTGGAGAAATTCGGCGAGAAGCGTGTCCGCGACACGCCGATCAGCGAGATGGTCATCGCCGGGGCAGCGGTTGGCGCGGCGATGGCGGGCTTGCGCCCGGTCGCGGAGATCATGACGATCAACTTCGCCTTCCTCTCCTTCGACGCGATTGTGAATGCCGCCGCCAAAGTTCACTACATGTTCAATGGTCAGTTCAAAGTGCCGCTGGTGATCCGCGCGGCGAGCGGCTGGGGTAATCAGGCGACGGCGACGCACTCGCACACGCCGGAACCGGTGTTCGCGCACTTCCCCGGCCTGTACGTCGGCTGCCCCTCGAACGCGCACGACGCGAAGGGAATGCTCAAAGCGGCGATCCGTGACGATAACCCGGTGCTGTTCACCGAGTCGATTGCGCTCTATCCGAAAGCCAGCCCGGTGCCGGACGAGGAATATCTGATCCCGATTGGCAAGAGCGACGTGAAGCGCGAGGGTAAGGACGTGACGCTGGTCAGCTACGCGCGCGGCGTCGAATGGTCACTGGATGCGGCGAAACAGCTTGCCAGCGAGGGAATCGAGGCGGAAGTGGTCGATCTGCGTTGGCTGCGCCCGCTCGATCTCGAACCCGTTTTCGAGAGCTTCAAGAGGACAAACCACTGCGTCGTGGTCGAAGAATCGCTGCCGCACTTCAGCTTCGGCAGCGAGATCGCGGCGCAGCTTCAGGAAGCGGCCTTTGACTACATGGACGCGCCGATCAAGCGTGTGAGCGCGATGGACGTGCCGCTGCCCTATGCTCACGATATTGAGTTGATGGCTCTGCCGAACGCGCAGAAGGTCGTCAATGCAGTGAAAGAGGTCTTGAAATAATGGCGCAAGAAATCAAGATGCCGAACCTCGGCTCGGATATGTCGGAAGGTACGCTGATCAGTTGGTCGAAGAAGGTCGGCGATCAGATCAACGAAGGCGACGTGCTCGCCGAGATCGACGCGGACAAGGCAACGGTCGAAGTGCCGTCGCCCGTCTCTGGCACGATCATTGACCTAATCGGCGAAGAGGGGGCGACGCTCAAAGTTGGCGCGGTGATCGGTCATGTGGGCGATGCGGGCGAAAAAGTGTCCGGTAACGGGAACGGCAATGGCGCGTCTGCACCTGCTCCTGTCGTGCAAGCACCCGCTCAACAGCAGACTCAAGCTGCGGCTCCTGCTCCCGCGCCTGTCCCGGTTGAAGCGGACGGCGGGAATCTCCCCGGCGGCGTGAAAGCTTCTCCTGTGGCGCGCAACCTCGCGGCAGAAAAGGGCATCGACCTCAAGCTGGTGCAGGGCACTGGCCCCGGTGGACGGATTAAGAAGGCCGACGTGGAGGGATATACCCCTGCCGCTGCGCCATCTGCGCCTGCTGAAACAGCCGCGCCCGCTGCCGCCGCGATCACGGGCAAAAGCTACGGTGATCTGCCTGCGCCTAACCCGGACATCGAGATCATCGACGTGGTGAAGATGCGCTCGCGGATTGCCACGCGCATGATCCAGTCGAAGCAGTTGATCCCACATTTCTACGTCACGACCGAGATCGACGTGGAAGCGCTGCTCAACCTGCGCAAGCAGATCAACGCGGGGCTGGACGACGCGCACAAGATCACGGTCAACGATCTGGTCGTCAAGGCGGCAGCGCTGACCCTGCGCGACTTCCCGAACCTGAACACGCACTACTACGGCGACAAGCTGGTGCGCTACAAGCGGATCAACATCGGCATGGCGGTTCCGGTCAACAACGGTGGACTGATGAATGTGGTCGCCAAAGACGCAGACAAGGTTTCAATCGGCACGCTGGCGCAGACCAACAAGGAAATGATCGCCCGCGCGCGCGAAGGCAAGGTCAAGCCGGACGACATTTCGGGCAGCACCTTCACGGTGAGCAACCTCGGCCCGTACAACGTCGAGCATTTCATGGCGATCATCAACCCGCCCGAAGCAGGGATTCTGGCAATCGCGACGGCGCAGAAAGTGCCGGTCGTCAAGGCGGACGGCACGCTCGGCGTGGGCAACCGCATGAAGGTGACGATCAGTGTCGATCACCGCGTCAGCGATGGCGCGGAAGGCGCGGAGTATTTGCAGAAGCTCAAGGCGCTGATCGAGAACCCGATGCAACTGCTGCTCTAGAAATTAGAAGTGCCTCTCAAGCCCCGCTCGTGCTGAACGGGGCTTCTCTTTCCCTCAAGAAGTGCAGCGCGCTACTCTATTGAGCAAATCAGGGCCAGTGATGTTGATATTGGTGACCGCCTGCCGCCACTTTTCGTCACCGCTGCTGTTGGCGATCACGCTGGCATAGGCGTCGGCAGAGCTATACATCAACCCACTCGGATGCGCGCTCACACACTGCGGCACGCCGAAATAGCTGACCAAATCGCCCATTGTCAGGCCAGCGGATTCTGAGGCGATCAGCGTCAGTTGGTAGACGATCCCCTTGTCGTTGGCAAAAATGACCACGTTGACTTTCGCCCCGCCGACCCGATAGCTCGCGCCAACGGTATTGCCTAGCTGAGAAATCGCAGAAGCGTCAGGGTGAGAGCGGCTGACGCGCTGAACGGCATCGTCGAGGGTGGTTTTGTCCGGCGTGATCCCCAACCAGCACGGTAGCTGACACTCGTCCAGATGGAGCGCCGTTAGCGCTGCGGGCGGCGGCTCAGTCGTGCCGATCAGCCGCGCCGCGCCGATCAGCAGGGTGAACACCGCCGTCAAACCCACAGCGCGCAGGCCAAGCGCGGCGAGAATTCGGATTAGGCGCATGGCGTATTCCCATTCGTGTCCTGAATTTCGAGAACAGCCAGCGAACGCTGCCAACCGTCGCCTACCGTGCTGCCCGACACGCCGATCAGGTAGGATGGGCAGATTGGCACGGCGATCAGCGGCGGCGCGCCGAATAGATGAAACGGCTTTTTCAGCAAACTGACCACATCGCCCAGCGCCAGGCCGTCGAAATCGTAGGTATAGAGCAGCAGATCGCTGACGACTGCCCGCGAATCAGCAAACACGTTGATCGCCAACCGCGTCGAGTTCCCTCGCACAACGAACGAGGCTGCCGAGCGATTAACGTTCAGGGTCGCCTGCGGATAAGCCGTCTGAATGCGATAGACGGCCTGATCGAGCGTGGTTTGCCCCGGCGTGATGCCCAACCAGCACGGCAGTTGACAGTCGGTCAGATGCAGTGCCGCCAATGCGGGCGGCGGGTATGCACCGATAATCGCCTCTATGGTGACGATCAGCAGCGCGAACAGCGCCGTTAGCCCGCTCACCCACACTAGGAATCGGCGCATGGATCGGTCAGCCAGGGATAGCTGCGAATTTCGATGTTGTTGAGCGGCGAGCGCCAGATGCCGTGACCATAGTTCCCGGCGAGGACGCTGGCGAAGGTGGTCGGCGCGCCATACACCACTTTGCCATTCGGCACGTTCGACATGCAGGCGGGCGCTCCGTAGAGTACGAGCAGATTGCCGAGCGTCACGCCGTTGAGATGCGCAGTTTGCAGAATGATCTGGCGGACAATGCCGCCCTCGTCAGCAATCACATCGACCGGGATGACCGAGTAACCCTGCTCGTAAGTCGCTTGAATCGTGTACTGCGATGGATAGGTGCTGACAGCTTCGGGATTTGAGGCATTGACGCGCTGAACCGCTTCGGCAAAAGTCGTTTGACCGGGGATGATCCCTGCCCAGCATGGCAGTTGACAGTCGGTCAGATGGAGTGCCGCCAACGCAGGCGGGGGCGACTCTAAGCCGCCGATCACGCGCACCAGCACAACCGACAGAGCGCACAGCGCCGACAAAATCACCACACCCCCGAACCAGATGTGCCGCATCGCTGACCTTTCCTGCTCAAAGCCTGCTTAATCATGAGATAATGCTCGCCATACCTGACTCATGGGGCCTATTCCCATAAGCTGATAAAATCTTAACATGCCTGGACGTGCATCATGGCGCTTCCTTCGCTCAATCGCCGCTTGTCGGTTCTTCGACCAATCGATCATTTGACTGAATTTTCTCTCCCAGTCAGGCCAAATCCCATAATTTTCGAACGTTTAATTTGGATCATGTGTATATCTAATACAAGGCAAACACGCTTGCAAAGTACCTTAACAGGTGTTAATGTCTTTGTTAGCGTTTAAGGGAAAGATTCCCGTTTACTTAGCAACACATTTTTGTTCGAACAGGAGGCTTCGTCTATGCAATATCCACACACAAAAGCTGTTCGTCTCAGCCTGCTGGTGCTGCTGATCTGCGCAGCATTCGCAGTTGTCGGCGGCGTCACAGCCCAGAGCAGCGGTGAGAAAGTTCTCACCACCGGCATCAATCAGGTCGGCGGCGACCCAGAAACGCTTGATCCGAACCTGGCGCAAGCCAGCCAGGAACTCGCCGTCATTCAGGAAATGTTTCCGGGGTTGACCGTTCAGGATACGGCGACAGGCGATCTCAAGCCCGGTATTGCCTCAAGCTGGGATGTCTCGGCGGACGGCAAGACCTACACGTACCATCTGATCCAGAACATCCCCTGGGTTCACTGGAACTCCCAGACCAATCAGGTCGAACAGGTCAAGGACTCGTCGGGTAATCCCAAGTATGTGACTGCCAGTGATCTTGTCTACTCGTGGCAGCGCGTGCTCGACCCGAAGACCGCTTCGCCCTATGCTTACGTCCCGGCGGACTTTGTGGTCGGCGGTGACGATGTGGAAAACGGCAAGGCCGATCCGAGCACGCTGGCGGTCAAGGCGGTTGACGACTGGACGTTCCAGGTGACCGCGCCGGATGCGGTCAGCTTCATCCCGAACATTGATGGTCTGTGGCCGACCGACCCCGTGCCGCAGGATGCGATTGAGCAGTACGGCGACCAGTGGACAGAACCGGGCAACATGGAAAGCTATGGGCCGTTTGTCCTCTCCGACTGGCAGCACGACGCCAGCATCACGCTGGTCAAGAATCCCTTCTGGCCGGGAATCACGACCGTCCCGCAGCCCAAGCTCGATAAGATCGTCTACACGCTGCTCGACCCGGCAGGCCAGTTCGCCAACTTCCAGGCGGGTACGCTGGACGCCAGCGCCGTGCCGGTGGAGCAGATCGACGCGATCAAGGCCGACGCGACCCTGAGCAAGGAATACTACGTTGGCACCAGCCCCTGCACCTACTACGTTGGCTTCAACGTTACCCAGCCGGTCGTGAGCGACGTGCATCTGCGCCGCGCGATCTCCTTCGCAGTGGATCGCCAGTCGATTGTCGATAACGTGACCAAAGGCGGTCAGGTTCCCGCGCAGTGGTTCGCGCGCCCCGGCCTGCTGGCTGCGCCGACGCTCGACAGCAACCCCGATCTGGGCATCAAGTATGACCCGGATCAGGCCAAGTCGGAACTGACGCTGGCGCTGAAAGACCTCGGCTACAGCTCGGCGGCAGACGTGCCGGCGATCACCCTCGCCTACAACGACTCCTCCGGTCACGCCGCGATCATGGCGGCGATCCAGCAGCAGGTGAAGGATACGCTGGGACTTAACTTGCAGTTGAGCGCTCGTGAGCCAACCACCTACTTCAGCAGCCTCGAAAACGGCGGTTCGCCGCAGATGTGGCGCGCGGGTTGGTGCCAGGACTACCCGGACGCCGACGACTTTGACCGTGTGGTCTTCCGCTCGGATTCGACCCAGAACAACGCCTTATTCAAGAGCGCGGACTTCGACAAGCTGGTCGATCAGGCTCGTGCCGAGACTGATACCGCCAAGCGTCAGGCTCTCTATGCTCAGGCTGAGGATATTCTGGTCAACCAGCAGGCGGCGATCATCCCGATTTACTGGTACACCACGCTTGAACTGACCAAGAGCAACATCGAGCGCACCTACTCGGTGACGGGTCAGGAAGAATACGCGACCTGGGACATTGGCTCGTAATTCTGCCAATCTTTAAGGCAAGGACAACGGATAGCGGTTATTGAGCCGCTATCCGTTGTGGTATTGTAAGTCAGAAAGGCTACAACAATGGCGGCTTTCGTCGTTCGTCGCTTCCTCTGGATGTTTCTGATCCTCTTCGTACTCTCGATTATCGTGTTTGCGCTGATGCACGCTGTCCCTGGCGGCCCGTTTGATCAGGAAAAGCCGCTTCCACCCGCGACAAAAGCCATCATGATGGAAAAATACCACCTGAATGAACCGGTGGTGAATCAATATTTCGATTACATTGGCGACATTCTGCTTCCTCGCGTGACCTATGGTCGTGTGGTTCCAGACTCCGCCTTTGATTACCTGATCAACATCCCGCTGCCTGCTGCGTTTGGCGACCAGGCGACCATCCGCTGGGTCAACTTCGGACCAACTTATAAATCACGCAGCCTTTCGGTCAACGATATTTTCAGACAGAATCTTCCCGTATCATTCCAGTTAGGCGTGGCGGCGCTGGCCGTCGCGCTGGCGATTGGCCTGCCGCTGGGAATTATCGCGGCGCTCCACCGCAACACTATCTACGACTATACCGGGATGGGCGTCGCCATTTTTGGCGTGTCTGTTCCCGTGATTATTCTCGGCCCGGTGCTGCAATATCTGGTTGGCGTGCAGTGGAAACTGCTGCCCGTGACAGGCTGGGGCGACTTCGAGGACATGATTTTGCCCGCCTTCGCGCTCGGCTTCGCGCAGTCGGCGCTGATCGCCCGGCTGACACGCGCCAGTCTGCTGCAAGTGATGAACGAAGACTTCATTCGCACGGCGCGCGCCAAAGGGCTAAGCGAGCGCGTCGTCGTGCTCGGTCACGCGCTGAAAAATTCGCTGATTCCGGTGGTGACGGTGTTGGGGCCGCTCTTCGCCGCCCTCGTTACCGGGACGTTCGTCGTCGAAGTCATTTTCGGCATCCCCGGCATGGGACGTTATTTCGTCACTAGCGTCACCGGGCGCGATTACCCGATGATTATGGCGACGATTTTGCTGTTCGCGGCCTTTCTGGTGTTCATGAATATCGTGGTCGATATTGTCTATGCGTGGCTTGACCCGCGCATCCGTTACGACTAAGAGGTGGGGCTATGGCAGTCGCAGAAAGTAACCAAACACTTGGAACCGGCGTCGCCTCGCTGCAAAAAAAGGCTCAAGGGCAAAGCCTGTGGCTCGACGCCTGGAAACGGCTGCGGCGCAATAAACTGGCGCTGATTGGCGCGATCATCATCCTCCTCAATATTTTTGTGGCGATTTTCGCTGCCCAGCTTGCGCCCAAGCCCTACGATCTTCAGGTGCTGACCGATAACAATTCCGCGCCTGCGTGGGTGACAAAACTGTTCCCCAACATGGTGCCGAAATCGGAAGGCGGCTACGTCAACATCAACAACAGTTATATCCTCGGCGCGGATAACGTTGGTCGTGACCTGTTGAGCCGGATTATTTACGGCTCGCGGGTATCGCTGGCAGTGGCGTTCGTCGGCCCGTTCTTCTCGCTGCTGATTGGCATCACCTTCGGCCTGATCTCCGGCTACGCGGGCGGTAAGGTCGATAACTTTATGATGCGCTTCGTCGATATTGTTTATGCCTTCCCAACACTACTGCTGGTCATCCTGATGATGGCCTTTTTCCGGTCAGGTTTCGCTGCCGCGACCCCCGGCACGTTCGCCTACGCGGTGGGTCAGCTTGATTCGTCGATGGGCGGCATGTTGTTCATCTTCATCGGCATCGGCATCACCTCGTGGATGAACCTCGCGCGGCTCGTGCGCGGACAAGTCCTCTCGGTGCGTGAGAAGGAATACATCGAGGCGGCGCGCTCGCTCGGCGTCAGCACCCGTGAAATCATGTTCCGCCACGTCCTGCCGAATATTCTCGGCCCGGTGATCGTCTCCGAAACGCTGACGATCCCGACCTATATTTCCTACGAAGCCTTCCTCAGCTTCATCGGCCTCGGCGTCAACCCGCCGCTGCCAAGCTGGGGGCAGATGATTTCGGATGGCTCGCGCGCGATTAGCAGCTATCCCAATCAGGCGATTTTCCCGGCATTCGCGCTGTTCCTGGTCATGTTCGCCTTCAACTTCCTCGGCGACGGTCTGCGTGACGCGCTCGACCCGCGTATGCGCGGCGTGGATTAATCAACCAACGTGATTTCCTTGTAGGGGCGACCTGTTAGGTCGCCCCTACTGATTGAAGCGCTCAGAGCTACAATAGTCTGAGCGCTTTTGTTTTCTGCACGACGGAACTGATGGCACGACAGAAAGAGTTCAACCAGGAAGAAGTTCTGGAACAGGCGATGCGGCTGTTCTGGGAGAACGGCTACAAAGCCACCTCGATCCGCGACCTGCTCAAAGCGACCGGGATCAGCAGCAGCAGCCTGTACGAAGCTTTCGGCGATAAACGCGGCCTGTTTCTGACGGCACTAGCGCGTTTCTGCGCGCTGGAGCAGGCCAGCGTCGCGCAGATCGCGGCAAGCGCGCCCACGCCGCCCGTTTTCATCGAGCAGCTTTTCACCCAACTCGACGGGACGCTGCCCATGAGCGGCTTCCCGCGTGGGTCGCTGGCGCTCAACGCAATGGCCGAGTTCGGCACACTCGACACCGACGTAACTCAGCTTTTGCTCGCCCATTATTTTGCCATCGCGGAAATTATTCACGGGGCGCTCAAACGCGGGCAGGCTGAACACACGATCACCAACCCCGCGCCCCCACTGCACCTCGCCTACACCATCCTCAGCACGCTGCACGGAGTCGCCATGCTCAAGGGCGTGCGCCCCGATTTCGCCTACATCCCCGCCGTGACGCGCGTCATCCTCAGCCTGCTCAATCCATAAAAATTTAATGAATTTCAGCGCGCCAAACGCAGATTCCGTGCTAGAATAAATTCATTCTGAAACGGTCGTTTCAAAATAACGATCAGCCTGCATTCCTATCCATCGAGGTATGTCCTGATGACTCTGGAAACTCCACCGCTGCTGTCGGGCGGCCTGCCTGTCCTCGGCCACGTTGTCGAAATGCTGCGCGACCGCGAGTCGCTGTTCAAGCGCGGCTACACTGAACACGGCGACGTGTTCGCGCTTAATCTGGCTTCGCAGCGTGTCGCCGTGATTACCGGAGCGGACTTCAACCGCGTCTTTTACACCGAAACTGATAAAGCGCTCAACATGCAGGAGGGCTACGGCTTCCTGAAAGAAGCAGTCGGCGAAGTGCTGTTCACTGCCAGCCAGGAAACCTACTACAATCAGCGCCCGGTCGTTCAGGAAATCTTCAAGCGCGAGCGCATGATCGGCTACATTCAGGCCATGAATTTCGAGGTGCAGCGCTGGCTCGATTCGCTCGGTGAGTCGGGCGAAATCGATCTGGCGGAGGCGATGCTCCACCTGACCCAGTTCGTTGCGGGACGCGCGCTGATTGGCCCCGCTTTCCGCGAGGAACTGCCCGCCGATTTCTGGCAGCAGTACACGGCGATCAGCCAGTCGCTCGATCCGGTGCTGCCGCCGAACCTGCCGCTGCCCAAATTCCGGCGGCGCGATCAGGCCAGAAAGAAACTCCACGCCGCGCTTGCCCAACTGATTCAGCAGCGGCGCGAGCATCCCGGCCAGCACGACGATCTGATCAGCACGCTGCTGACCACCCCGCTCAAAGACGGCTCGATCATGAGCGACGAGACGATTGTCGCCATGTTTGTCGCCCTGATGTTCGCTGGTCACGAGACGACCGCCGGGCAAGCCGGGTGGCTGATCGCGCTGCTGCTGCAACACCCCGACTATCTGGCGCAGGTCAAAGCGGAAATCCGCGATCATGTCGCCTACGGTCAGCCAATCGACGCCGCAGTCCTGAGCAAACTCGACCATATCTACTGGGCGGTTGACGAAACGACGCGAATGCACCCCTCCGCCGATACACAGATTCGCACGGTCACCACGCCGATCACGCTGGGCAAGTATGAAATCCCGCAGGGCTGGCGCGTGATGGTCAGCGCCGCGTCGTCACATTTTCTGCCCGACACCTTCGCCAACCCGGATCAATTCGACCCGCTGCGTTTCTCGCCGGAAGGCGGCGCAGGCAAAAGTCCGTTTGCGATCATCGGCTTCGGCGGCGGCATCCACAAATGCACAGGCATGAACTTCGCCAAAAACGAAATGACCATCATCACGGCGCTGTTCTTGCAGCAGTTCAACGTCGAACTGATCAGTCAGGATATTCACGTCGTCTCCGGGCATGGCGCGAATCGCCCATCCGAGGTGCGCGTGCGCTATCAGCGCAAGCCGCTCAGTGAACTCACCGACGCGGCGACGATCCGCGCGGCGGTCGAGGCAGGCTGCCCACACATTCGCCAGCATATGAGCGCGAATTAAGCACTCCTCTATCCCCAGCCCTTTCTCCCACGCAAGCGGGGAGAAAGGGAGAAATCTCGTAGGGACGCGATAAATCGCGTCCGCTGACGGGCGTCCTTGACGGACGAGACAAGTCTCGTCCCTACGAAGAAATACAGGGCGAGGCGTGCCTCGCCCCTACAGATTTCCCGTGTCTAGATTGACAACATTCCTGCGCAAAACGGACTCCGGTCTGATCCATATCGTTGCGACAAAGTTCCCTGGTGCTATAATCCAATAAACGTTTCATTCACACTGCGAGCGCCGAGCTTTTCCCACGACGTTCGTTCTAGATTACACAATTCAGGAGCTTTATTTTGACCTCGCTTGTGCTAACACTTACCGAGACGCTGCGTTATCGTGGCAAAATCGGACAGTGGAGCTGGGTGCTTCACCGGATCACCGGGTTGGGCGTGCTGTTCTTCCTCACGCTCCACGTGATCGATACGTCGTGGTCGGTGTTCTATCCACAGTTGTACGTGGAAGCGATTGCGACCTATCAGACGCCGCTGTTCACGATTGGCGAGTTTGGGCTGGTCGCCGCCGTCGTCTATCACGCCCTCAACGGCGTGCGCATCGTCATCTTCGACTATCGCCCGCGCTGGTGGAAATATCAGCAGCGCGCGGCCCTCTGGGTGCTGGGATTGAGCGTCATCATCCTGATCCCAACCTTCATCATCATGTTCGGCGACGTGGTGACCTTCTACAGCAATAACGGTCACGTCCTCGGCCTGATCCAAGTGCTGACCGCGCAGCTTCGCTTTGTGGCGGGCTTCGCCGTCGCCATTATCGCGGCGTTGATCTTCGCGGGCATCACCACGCTGATCAATCCGGCGCGTCCGCAGACGGGTCGCCCGCACGCCAGCCGTCTGGAGAAATTCTGGTGGTCGTACATGCGCGTCAGCGGTGTGATCATTCTGCCGCTGGTGTTCGGACATCTGGCGATGCAGCACCTGATTCAGGGTGTGTTTAATATCACCGCCGCCGGACACAGCGTCGTCGGCACCGACTTGATCAATCAGACCGGAACCTCAGTCGAATACGTCGCGGATCGCTGGAAAATGCTGTTCGCGGGCGTGGCGATCTGGCGCTTGTACGACGTGGCGCTGCTGGCGCTGGCCGTGATTCACGGCTTCAACGGACTGCGCTACGTACTGACCGACTACACGATGGAATCGGTCTGGCTGCGCCGCGCCGCCGTCTATTTGTGCGTGATCGCCTCGGTCATTCTGCTGGTCGTGGGCGGCGGCGCACTCCTGAGCACGATCAATCAGGACGCGATCACCGTCGCGCAGCAGGCCGCGCAGACGCTTGGGAAATAAGACAGAGTGAATTGTGTAGGGGCGACCTGACAGGTCGCCCCTACAAGGGAAAAGGCAAACATGCAAACACATCAGTTTGAGGCGATCATCATCGGCGCGGGCGGCGCTGGCTTGATGGCTGCGCTCTATGCCAGCAAGGGCGGCGCGCAGGTCGCTGTGATCAGCAAGCTGTACCCGACGCGCAGCCACACCGGAGCCGCTCAGGGCGGCATCGGCGCGGCGCTCGGCAATCTGGACGAGGATAAACCGATCTGGCACGCCTACGATACCGTCAAGGGTGGCGACTGGCTGACCGATCAGAACGCGGCCAAAGTGCTGGCCGAAACCGCCGTCGATGCCGTGATCGAGCTGGAGCACATGGGCTTGCCGTTTGATCGCACGCCCGAAGGCAAGATCAGCCAGCGGCGTTTTGGCGGTCACACCAGCAACTTTGGTGAGAAACCCGTGCGGCGCGCCTGCCACGCGGCGGATCGCACGGGGCACATGATTTTGCAGACGCTCTATCAGCAGTGTATCAAGGCCAACGTCCACTTCTACGACGAATTCCACGTCGTTGACGTGATGCGCAGCGCCAACGGTGCGGTCTGCGGCGTCGTCGCTATCGAGTTGGGCAGCGGCGAGTTCCACGTTTTCCACGCCAAAGCGACCCTGTTCGCAACGGGCGGCTGGGGACGGCTCTGGTCGGTGACGAGTAACGCGCACAGCCTGACCGGAGACGGATCGGCGCTCGTTTATCGGCGCGGCATCCCGCTGCAAGACATGGAGTTCTACCAGATTCACCCGACGGGCATCTACAAGCTCGGCATCCTGATCACCGAAGGCGTGCGCGGTGAAGGCGGCGTGCTGATCAACGGGCGCGGCGAGCGCTTCATGGAGCGCTATGCCCCGAAGATTAAAGACCTCGCCAGCCGCGATGTCGTCAGCCGGGCGATCAATCAGGAAATCAAGGAAGGGCGCGGCATTAAAGGCCGCGATTACGTCTACCTCGACGTGACGCCCGATACCGTCAACCGCTACCTTGCCGAAGCAGGCGAGTCGCGCCGGATTGACGCTGCTTACATCGAATCCAAACTGCCGGATATTCTCGACTTCTGCCGCGTCTATCTCGGCGTTGATCCGGTCAAGGAACCGATGCCGATCCAGCCGACCGCGCACTACGCAATGGGCGGCATCCCGACCAACGTCGAAGCCGAAGCCGTGATCGACGAGAACTGGACGGTACTACCGGGACTGTACGCGGCGGGCGAGGTCGCCTGCGTGAGCGTTCACGGCGCGAACCGTCTCGGCACGAACTCGCTGGTCGATCTGGTCGTGTTCGGTCGGCGCGGCGGGATGCGGATTGCCGATTACGTCAAGGGCGCGGATTTCGCGCCGCCGCCTGCCAATCCAACCGCCGAGGTTGAGGCCGAGCTTCAGCGTATTCGTAACAGCAGCGGCAAGACGCGCCCCGGCGAACTGCGTTCCTCAATGCAGAAGGTCATGATGGAGGACGTAGGCATCGTCCGTAACGCTGACGGCATGAACAAGGCGCTCGAATGTATCCGCGAACTGCGCGACCGCTATCAGAACGACCTGACGATTGACGACAAGGGTCACAAGTTCAACACCGACCTGATGGAAGCGTGGGAACTTGGCTGTATGCTCGATCTGGCCGAGATCACGACGATCAGCGCGCTCAACCGCACCGAGAGCCGGGGCGGTCACAGCCGCGAGGACTTCCCGAACCGCGACGACGAGAACTGGCTGGTGCATTCGCTGGTTCAGCGTCCGGCGGATCGCGGCGCGTATCCCAAAGGCGATTTGAAGCCGGAAATCAACACCAAGAAGAAAGTGGATCGCTCGCTCGAAAAAGACGATCCGCGCTTCGCGCCGAAAGTTCGGACGTACTAGAAGCTGGTTATGCCGCCGGAGGTTCAAAACCTCCGGCTACCAAACCCAAGCCGTCGCCGAAACAAGTTTCGGACAGACGGCTGGAAAGCAGCCCACTTCAGTGGGCTTGAATTCCTAGCCAGAGGCTTCGAGCCTCTGGCGACGTAAGCTAAACTCATAGAAGGACTAGCTGCTGATGGAAGTTACATTCCGCATCAAACGCTTCAACCCGGAAGTGCCGGGCAAGAATAAACCCTACTGGCAGGAATTCACCCTCCAGAACGTCGAGCCGACCGATCGCGTGCTCGAACTGCTGCATCGCATCAAGTGGGAGCAGGATGGCACGCTGACGCTGCGTCGCTCGTGCGCGCACGGCGTCTGCGGCTCGGACGCAATGCGCATCAACGGGCAGAACAAGCTGGCCTGCAAAGCGCTCGTTCACGATTTTGGCACAGGCGATACGGTCAGGATTCAGGTCGAGCCGATCCTCGGTCTGCCTGTGCTCAAAGACCTTGTGGTCGATATGGAGCCGTTCTTCGCACACTATCGCCAGGTGATGCCCTATTACGTCAACGACACACCGCTCCCGGCCAACGGGCGCGAGCGCTTGCAGTCGCAGGATGATCGCCTGCTCTTTGACGACACGACCAAGTGCATCCTCTGCGCGGCCTGCACGACCTCGTGCCCCTCGTTCTGGGCGAACGGTGATTACGTCGGCCCAGCGGCGATTGTTCAGGCGCACCGCTTCATCTTCGACACGCGCGATCAGGCGACGCAGGAGCGCCTCGACGTGCTGGCCGAGCCGAACGGCGTCTGGCGCTGCCGCACGATCTACAACTGCACGCCTGCCTGCCCACGCGGGATTCAGGTCACACGCGCGCTCGGCGAGGTCAAGCTGGCGATCCAGCGCGGCTCGCGCGACGGCGTGATTGTCGATCCGCCCCAACCTGCTGGCGAAGGCAGCGGCTAACCATTTCAGATCATTTTTGTAGGGCAAAAGCCCTCACCCTAAATCCCTCTCCCTCAGGGCGAGGGACTTATTCCCCTTCTCCCTGAGGGAGAAGGGGCAGGGGATGAGGGCAAAACTTTATATCGCACCCCTACGATTACCCCTCCATGATCGACCCCAATCTCGACGACGACGAGCCGGATCAGGATGAGCGGCATAAGCGCTATCCTGATGAGTACGACTATCCCGGCGAGGATGATTACGACGATGCGCCGCGCCCGTTATGGACGCGCAATCGCGTGCTGCTGATTATCGTCGTCGTGATCATGATCGTGACACTGCTGGCCTACATGCTGCAAGGTCTGTTTCTGCCGCCACCACCGCCGCCACCGCCGCTCGCTCCCGGCTCATTGATCTAAAGGCGCAGCAAACCCCGCTAGAATAGATGTATGGAATCAATCCGAATCATGGTTGGTGAATATCGCCTGCCCGGTATTCTGACGCTGCCTG
>DASZXN010000417.1:0-7879 GCA_035545875.1 Phototrophicaceae bacterium | reverse complement strand
CGCCCATTCCGGGCTGATGCTGACCTTGCCGTAAGTCAGCAGCCCAGCGATCAGGTTGATGATCTGTGCCACGCCCCAGAAACTCAGCGTGTAGACGATGCCCATCGGAATCCGGCGCAGCACCACGCCAACGTCGTAGGCGCGCAGACGGCCAAAATAGACGATGATCGCCAGCACGAGCACGCCGATAAAGACCAGATTCGCCAGCAGTGATCCCGTGAACAGGCCGCCGGTCGCTGAGGCCAGCGGACGAAAGGTGTTGCCCGCGAAAAAGACCAGATTGACGATGGCTGTCAGGATGTAATGAATCACGATCAGGCGAAGGATCGTGCCTGTGCGTGCGCTGCGGATCGGTTCGTACACGGCTTGCTTTCCACGACGATGAGTCGGCCCCGCACGTCATTATACTGGCATTTGGACGATTTCCTGCAAGAACGTCGGGCGTGGGTTGGATTTTTATTACCGGAGATTTGTCGGCGTTAATGGATAGGGAATCGTGTTCTACGTGCGCCCAGCTACGAGCGCACAGGCACGAAATCCAACCGAAGCTGAAAGACCAGCGGAGAGCGGCGATGCTTGGGCGAATCGTTTCATCCTGAAAAACCCAATTCACCCCCAGGCTGCGCCCCAGCGATCAGCGTCCGCTCCACGCTGGGCATTTTCCGGTCAGGCGGAGTTGCGAGCTACTTCAGCGTGATCTGCCAGTTGGTCACGTGGACGATCACGCCACCCTCGCGCACGTACAGCACAGGCAGCACGGGATTATTCGTGCCTGCGAACGGGATCGACGCGCCCACCTGCTCGTTATTCACGTAAATCGCCAGTTCGTTGTTGAGCAGGTCGCGTTCGAGCCGGATGTGCGCGACTGGCGTGCCAACCGAGCGCTGCATACTGATCGTCACGGTGCTGCCGACGCGCTGGCCGATGTTGAACAACCCCGGCTGTGCGACCTGAATCTGCGCGCCAACCGGACGATCCGGCTGGTTGATCGGCTGAAGCATCATGCCGAAGTAAACCTGATTGTCGATCAGCAGCGGCGGGTTGAACGTCGCCAGTTCGAGATCCGCCGACATGCTCTCGATCCGATCCGCCGCGTCGTTACCGTAGAGCGCGTCGAGCGTATCCTGCGGGATGGCGATGTTGATCACCGTGCCGCCCTGCACGGCTGATCCAATCCCCAGCCGCCAGTAATCGCCGTCCTCGCCGTGCGAGAATTGATCGCTTGTCCAGGCGGGCGAAGTCAGCCCGTCGAGAATCCGCAGCAAATCCTGCTGACCGTGCAAACCGCCCGGCGGCAGCGTCGGCGAAGGCGTCAGCGTGATCGTCGGCGTATCCGAGGGCGTGAATGTCATCGTCGCGGTCAGCGTGCCCGTCGAGGTCGGCGGCTGCGTCTCCGTCGGCGTCCACGTCAGCGACGGCGTCCAGGTCGCGGTCGCCGTCTGCGTGCCCAGCGGCGCAATCGTGGCGAACACCGGCACCTGCGTCGATAGCTCGGTGAGCGCGGGCGGGATCGTCGGCAGCACTTCGTCGGTCACTTCATCGGTCATGACTGCCGCGACTGCCTCCGGCGTGGTGGATGCCGCGCTGATGAACGGGATCGGGCTGGGCGTCGGACTGAGGTCAGTCCCGCCCACGCCGATTCCGCCTTTGCTGATCGCAAAGACCACGACCGCGACAATAATCAGGATAATGATCGGAATCAAGGCGATCACCGGACTGAGGCGGCGCGGCGGACGTTCGCCCGCTGGCTCGCCATCCTCGCCGTCGATGTCCGGCGGCTCGCCCGCATCGACGCGCACAAACGGGCGCAGTTCTTCCTCGCCGATGTTGGCGCTGCTGATCCGGTCAACCTTTTCTTCCTCTTCCTCGGCCTCGGTGATGCGCGGCGTCGGCTCGTTGGTCGGCGGCGGCGGGAACTCCGGCGACTGCTCGACCAGATTGTACCAGTGGCGATACAGTGGATAGGCCGGGTGACGGTCGATGAACATCGCCCGGAACAGGTCGTTGAATTTGTTCAGCTTGGCGCTGCGCCGCAGGCTTTGATCGGTGTAGATGGCGAGGAACTGCTCGTAGGTGTCGAGCCACTGCTTGAGATTCCCCGCGTAGCTCGCGCCGAGCAGCCGTGTCGTCACCTCGACCTGTGTGCGGTGCATCTGGCGCACGCCCGACGGTGGCTCGGTTGGCTTGCTCTCGACAATCTGCGTCATTTTGCGCGCATTAGCGTGCAGATCAGCCGCGCCCTGCGCCAGTTCCAGCAGCCACGAGCGATAGGGCGTCACCGTGATCGCCGCGTTGGTCTCGATTTCATCGACGGCGCGGATCGCGTTTTCCAGTTTGGTTCCGGCGGCGCGAAATTCGCCGTCCGACCAGTCGCGTGTGGCCGCTTCCAGTTCGCGCAGGCTGAACACCGCCGGAGCAAGCGCGCGGTTCTGTGGATTTTCTTCCAGCGCCTTGCGCGAGCTTTCCAGCGTCGCCAGCGCGTGCGATCCGCTGATGCTCGTGAGCAGGTCGGCAGCGGCTTTCAGATCGCGTCTGCGCTGGGTGTATTCTTCGAGCGTCTTGGTCGTCGGGTGCTTCGCGCCCAGATCGCCCATTGCCTTGACCGCCGCGTCGCGCCAGAAGATCGCGTCATCAATGTGATCCTCGTGCGCATCGAGCGCGCCGAGCAGGATATAGTTGAAAAAGAGGATGCGGATCGACCCGGTGTTCTGCCGCGCGAACTGATCGACCAGCCCCTTGTTCATCGCCTTGAGGAAGGTGTCTTTGCTCGGCATCTGCGCCGCGAAATTATCGCGCGCGCCGATTTCATCGGGCGTATAGAGCAGTTCGATCTTCATGAGCGTGTTCTGGGTGCGCTTGGCGTCGCTGATGCCGTTGCGCTCGACCCAATCGCGCGCCTGCTCGCTCAGATCGCGCAGCCGCCGCGCCGCCGCTCGATCCGTGTCACTCCGTCCAATCTCGAACGCCTGCACGCCGAGCCGTTCCGCCTCGGCCAGCCGCCCGCGATCAAAGTTCTCCCAGCCGTCGGCCAGCGCGCGACCGAGCACACCGTAAAGCGCGTGCCGCTCGACGTAAGCCGCGTTGTTGACCACCGTCCGCAGTTGGTTCAGCCAGCCTGCCAGCGTCGGGCTGATCGTGCTCACCGCGTCGGTCGCCTGTGTCAGCGCCGTCACCGCGCCAACGCGGTTGCCCTGAAGCGCCATCTCCGCGTAAGTTTGCCATGCTTCGCTCGCCAGCTTGAGGCCGAGTACCATCCCGACCAGCATTTCGTCAAACAGCCGCTCGACAAACGGGCTGAGATCGCTCTGCGCCGCTTTGAGCCAGCCTTCGAGATCGGAGCCATCGGCGGCAGGCACGTAGGTTTGATACGCGCCGAGCAAATCGTAGAGGTTGGTCAGCACACGCTGAACCGCATCCCACGCCCGATTGAGCGGGTCAATCGCCCGGCTGTGATCGAGCGCGTCCATCGCGTCGCGCGGGCTGCTGGTCGCCTGCTTGCCGATCACGTGCATGTTGTCGGCGAGCGCCATCGCCGCGTTGGTCGCCCGTTCGAGCGCGGTCAGCGGCAGCTTGGGATTGGCAAGCTGATGCTGTGCCCGCACCGTTCCCAGGAAGGTATGCAGCGCCGTCATCTGATCGACCACCGCGCGATAGCCGTCGCGCAGCGTGATCAGGCTGCCGCTGTTCAGGCGCGCCAGTTCATCCAGCGACGTGTAAATGTCCGTCAGGAACGCGCGCGGCTCGCTGACGGCGATGCCTTCGCTTTCGAGCTGCTTGAGCGCCACTTCCAGCCGGTAGAGCGGCGGGCGCAGCAGCAGAATGTCCGAGTTGTGGGCAGTGATGCGTTCCGCGAGCAGATATTGCAGGCCGCGCGCCTCGTCGCTCTCGTTGACGCCGAGCAGCAGATGCACCGCCTGATCCGTGTGGCCTTCAAACATCAGGATGATCGCGTCGTAGGCCGTCGGTGGGACGGGCTGCATGGGCGACTCTTCGAGAATCTTCGCCCAGTCGAGCATCAGCCCGATCAGCGCGGCATCGTCGCCGCGCGCCCGTGCGCGCAGTTCGTCAAAGACGGTGACGGCGCGCGTCCAGTTGCCGCTCTCCATGTAGATGCGCGCGGCATCGAGGTCAGCCGACACGTCGAGGTCGTTGATGCGGTTCTGGATTTCGCCGAGCGCCTGTTTCGAGGGTGGATAGCCGGGATCCATCGCCAGCGCGGGTTCGAGCGCCTTGAGCAGCCCGTTCAGTTCGTCTTTGCTCAGTTCGCGCCGCAGCCGATCCACCACGCGCCCGATCACGGCGTTGCGTTCGCGCTCCAGCGGGTTGCGATACTCGGTCAAATCCTTGCGCAGTTCCAGAATCGAGTTGTAGCGCATCCGGGGATTCGGATGCGCGGCGCGGCTGACAATCGCCTGTAAGCGCGTGTGAATCCGCTCGGCGTCATGACCGAAGTTGAGCCGGAAATCCTCGCCTGCGTCGCGCGGCACGTCGGCGCGACCGCCCCCCGTCAGGATGAAATAGAGCAGCTCGCCCACCTGAAAAATGTCACTCTGGCGGCTGATGCCCTGCGCGGTGATCTCGTCGCCTTCCAGAAAGACGGCGTTGCCCCAGTCGATCAGCTTGAGCTTGTAGCGATCCCGATCCCAGAACAGGTGCTTGGCGTCCACGTCGTTGTACACGATGTCGAGCGCGTGCGCCTTGTGCAGCAGATCGAGCAGGTTGTCGATCACGACCAGCATTTCCAGTTCGGGCATTCGCTCGCCGCGCTGCGCCAGTTCGCTGACCAGATCAGCGACGATCAACCCCTCGGCGCGCTCCATGACGATGTACTGATGCGCCGTCCCGCTCACCGAGAACTGCCCGCCGCCGATCAGCGCGGTCAGCACGGGATGTCCGGCCAGCCGCGTCAGCGCCTTGCGCTCGTTGAGGATGCTCACTTCCTGCCCGGCGCGAATCGGCGGCGCGTCCTGCGGCGCTGGCCGCTTGATCACGATCGGGCGGTCGTTGTCCTGGGTATCAACCGCGCGCAGCGTCTCACCGGATCGCCCGCGCGGGTAGATGTAATCATAGCGGTATCGGTTATCGAAAAGGCTGTCAGCCATGTGAAACTCTCCCAATGGGTATTAATTGTACGCATTGGGCGTTCTGGCGCAAAACGAGATTCATGTACGGGAAGCCTGTGGGTAGAATTGGATTTTTGTAGGGACACAATGAAAGGGCGTCTAAAAAGCCAGCGAGTGCTATCGAGCGGAGCGAAAGCCCGTAGGGGCGTTGCATGCAACGCCTTGATTTTCTCCTCGTGGCGCAGGCAATGGAAGGTTACCTGTCACGTCCGCTGCGAAAGCGCTCCGACTGCCTCACATTTATGCACAATTCCCCCGTAGTTGGTTGACGAGTCTCAATGAAAATCGTAAGATGATCACAAGAGGAAGTTAAGGGACAGACAGCCAATGGACTCTGGACTTCATCAGGATTTCCGCTATCTCGACACCGACGAGGATCGCCAACAGCTCGTCAGCGACATTCGCCACGTGCGCCAGCAGGTGATCCAGATGGCGGAAAGCATCCCCCCGGAACAACAGTACGAACCCCGTTATCACGGCTGGTCGCTCGCTGCCATGCTCGCCCACCTCGACACGATTGACGGCCTCGCCCTCACGGGCATCAAGCTCGCGCTGATCGGCCTTCGCCCACCGATTTCACTTGCCATGCTCAACGGGTTCAACGACATGACCGCTCGCATCTACCAGCGCCGTGTCGTCACCACGACCATCAAGGGCATCCAGCGCACCGAAAAGCGCATCGATGATCTGATCATGACTCTGCCGATGGATCGCTTCACCCGCGAGGTCTATCACCCGCCGAGCGCCAGCTATCTCACCGTCGAGCGCGCCCTTCAGCAGTATTTTCTGTTTCACTGGCACGAGCATCTCCAGACCATGCAGCGTGAGCGCGGCATCTACTACGAGCCGCCCCAGTCCAGCGCCGAGATGTGAGTAAAAGCAGGGCTGAGGGCTGAGTAAAAACAGGACTGAGGACTGAGGTTCGCGGACTGAGTAACAGCAGAATGGAAGGCACGCTATTCAATCCCTGTTTTCTCCCTTCTCCCTGTTTGCGCAACGCGAACTTGTTCGCGCGAAAGAGTCGGGGATAGGGGGTTCTAAACACCCCTTTTTCTTTTCCTTTGCGTCTTTGCGTCTTTGCGTTGCGCTCTTTTCTTTGTATATCTGTGTATATCTGCGGCGGAATCTTGACATCCGCCGACCAAGTGTGGTAGTTTCATGGGCATGATTTTCTGCCAACCCACCCCCTCTTGCGTTTGTTGTTGTTGCGTCATGTGTTGTGGCGCGTCAGTTCAGCGCGAGCGGTTCCGGGTGGCGTAAATCGGTTCAATTGGATCGTGAAAGAGGCCAATCCCCTGGGATCGGCCTCTTTTTTCGTTTGACAGCAATGCCCCGCCGTTTTGAAAGTAAGGACGTGAAACCCATGTCGAGTACGAGTTGGAAAGACGCCGTCGGGGAGCACATCCCCGAAGACCGTTCCCGCGAGATTGAAACCTTCGCGGGGCAAGTCGAACTGCGCAAGCAGAATAAGCTGGATGAAAAAGTTTTTGCGGAAACGCGCCTCCGCTGGGGCATTTATGGGCAGCGCTACGATAACGGCCAGCGCTTTGATGGCAAGCAGACGCAGACGCTCAACTATCCGGCGGGCTTCCTCACCAAAGGGCCGAACACGCTCTGGGACGCCCCAGGGATGCAGCGCATCAAGATTCCTTTTGGCGGCCTCGATCCTGAGCAGATGGAAGTCCTCGCGCAGTTGGCCGACGAGTATTCGGACGGCATCCTGCACGTCACCACGCGGCAGGATTTCCAACTGCACTACGTCCACATCGACGACACACCCGATCTGATGCGCCGTCTCGCGGCTGTAGGCATCACGACCCAGGAAGCCTGCGGCAATACCGTCCGCAACATGACGGCCTGCCCGCTAGCGGGCATCTGCCGTGACGAGCCGTTCGACGTGACGCCCTACGCCAGCGCGATGGCCTATTTCCTGCTCGGCCATCCCGACACGCAGGATTTCGGGCGCAAATTCAAGACGGCCTTCTCCGGCTGCGAGCAGCACGCCTGCGGCCTGACCAACATTCACGATTTCGGCCTGCTGGCGCGTGTCCGCGAAGTCGATGGCAAGACGCAGCGCGGCTTTACCGTCTACGTCGGCGGCGGCCTCGGCACGATCCCGCATCCGGCCAAGCTGCTCTACGAATTCGTGACTGAGGACGAAATCCTGCCGCTCGGTCAGTCGATTGCGCGCGTCTTTGCCCGCCTCGGCGAAAAGAAGAACCGCAACCGCGCTCGCCTCAAGTTCCTCGTCGATCAACTGGGCATTGACGAGTTCCGCCGTCTGGTCGAGGAGGAGCGCAAGACGCTCGTGTCCGACCCGCGCTGGACGAGCTATCTCGACGATGTGGCTGACTATCACGAAACGCCCGCGCAAGCCATTCCCGTTTCGCTCAACGGCGCGGCGCGTCCCGCAGGCTTTGACGACTGGTACGAGACCAACGTTTATCCGCAGCGCCAGCCGAAATACGTCAGCGTCTACGTCAACCTGCCGCTCGGCGACATCACCGCGCCGCAGTTGTTCCAGTTGGCCGACATCGCCCGCAAGTACGCGGGTGACAGCGTGCGCACGACCGTCGAGCAGAATCTGCTCCTGCGCTGGGTCAGCGAAGCCGACCTGCCCGCGCTCTACAGCGAACTCAAGGCGCTTGGTCTGGCCGACCCCGGCATCGACACCATTGTGGACATCACAAGCTGCCCCGGCACGGATACCTGCAAGCTCGGCATCGCCTCGTCACGCGGCCTCGCGGGTGAACTGC
>DASZXN010000416.1:0-8515 GCA_035545875.1 Phototrophicaceae bacterium | reverse complement strand
ATCGCGTGTTGAAGCCGGGCGGCGTGGTAGCGATCACTGTACCGAACGAGAACTATCCCTTCTGGTGGGATCCGATCAACTGGACGCTCGAAAACGTCTTTCACACGCATATTGGCAAGGGGACGTTCGCGGGCATCTGGGCGAATCACGTGCGCCTGTACAAGCGCGAGCAGTTGAGTCAGGCGGTAGTGAGCGCGGGCTTTATACTGGAAGAAGAACGCGCCTTTACGCACGACAGCTTCCCCTTCATTCATAATCTGGTTTACGGCTTTGGCAAGCCGCTGCTCGAATCGGGCGTGATGCCGGAGTCGCTGGCGAACGCCGCCGACCGCACGACTTTCGACAAAAATGACGGCAGCTTGCTAAATCCGATCAATCTCGGTATTAAAGTGTTGAACTGGTTTGACCGCAATAACGTGATCAATGAACCTGTCGGACGCTCGACCGTGAATCTGGCTGCAAAGGGACGCAAACCGCAATCATGAGCGAACACGACGACGAACTCACCCCGCCGCAAGACGTGGATGGCGATGCCGATGAAATCCAACCGTTCCAGCGTGTGGACAGCGATCCAGACGATGAAATCCAGCCGTTCGTGCGCATAGATCGCAGCGATGATCCAGACAACGACATTCAGCCGTTCGTGCGCATCGAGAGCGATGAACCAGACGTTGAGGACGAGCGCGATTTTGAAGAATTGACGCTCGCTGAAGCGGTCGGGCTGCTCTGGCGTGCGCCGATTTCGACGGCGCGCGCGATCTGGGCGGTAGCGCAGACGCCGAGCTTCCAGCCGCGCTACCAGGCGGGAGCGCCGTCGGTGTTCGCGCCGCCCGCTTATACGCCGCCTGCTTCGGTCAGGGTCGCGTCCTCCACACAAGTGCCCGCGCCTGAACCTATTCTCGCCGTCGATCAAACGCCGCTGGAATTTCCGCAGAGCGGTTACTGGGTCTTTATCCAGTTGGTGATTCGTATGGCGGCTGTAGGGCTGGCGGTGTGGGGCGGGATCGTCATGTTCGCCTCCCCGATTCGTTCCGAGCAAACCGGGCTTGATCTGGGCGCGCCCTATCTGCTGGCGGGCTTCTTCCTCTGGCTCCTGAGCGAACTGCTGCCCGCGATTTTCAGCCGCCGCCCGCGCGCCGCTCACGTCGAGCAGGCGAAGCGCCACGAGGCGACGCTGGTCATCAACAGCACGCGCGCGCTGACCGGAGTGGCAGCCCTGATCACGTCAGCAATGGCTTTCCTCTACAATGGCGGCAATATGTTCACGCTGGCGGGCGTGATCGCATGGGTCGCCAGTCTGATTCTGTGGGTCTGGACGCTCGCCCCGGAAGGCTGGAATCCGCTGGTCGGCTTGCAAGCCGCCGGGAGGTGGATGCAGCGCACGCGGATCGAGTTCAGTTGGACGCTGGTGATTCTGCTGCTGATTATGGGGCTGGGGGCATATTTCCGCCTGACTAACCTCGACAGTGTGCCGCCCGAAATGACCAGCGATCACGTCGAAAAGCTGCTCGACGTGAACCGCGTGCTGCATGGTAATTTCAACGTCTTTTTCGCCAACAACGGCGGGCGCGAAGCGATTCAGTTCTATACGCTGGCGCTGATGTCGTTCATTCCCGGCCTGCAACTGAATTTTCACCTGCTCAAGCTGCTGACAGTGATCGAGGGCATGATCAGCCTGCCGATCCTGTGGTGGATGGGAAAGGAGGTAATCGGCAAGGATGAGCCGAGGCTGGGCAATGCCGTCGGGCTAACGATTGCCGCGCTGGTCGCGGTGAGCTACTGGGACGAGATGCTCAGTCGGCTCGGCCTGCGCATCATCCTGACGACCCTGTTTACCGCGCTGGTCATCATCTTTCTGGCGCGGGCGCTGCGTTACAACCGCCGCAGTGATTTCCTCTGGTGCGGGATCACACTCGGCTTTGGCGTGTATGCGTATCAGGCGATGCGCATGATGCCGGTCGCGATTGCCTTCGCGGTTGCTATCGCTTGCATCTTCTGGCTGCGGACGTGGCGGGATCGGCGGCACATGTTCATGAACATGGTCGCGCTGGTGCTGGTCGCGTTCGCGGTGTTCGTGCCGCTCTTTCGCTATACGGTCGATTATTCGGAAGATTTCTGGCGGCGCACGTCGGGACGCTTGTTCGGCGATGCGGTCATGGAGACAACCGATGCCAACGGCAACCTGATCGAGCGCGCGCCGACGATTCAGGAAGAACTGGCCGCCTTCGAGAAGAACGTGCCCGTACTGCTCGACAACTTCCGCAACGCGCTGCTGATGTACAACTGGAAGGGCGACGTTGCCTGGATCAACAACGCGCCCAACGAACCCGCCTTCGACGTGGTGACGGGCGGCCTGCTGATCATCGGGATAGGCGCGTGGCTGGCGCGCATGATCAAGCGGCGCGACCCGTTCGACTGGGCGCTGATTCCGCTGATCATCATCATGATGCTGCCCTCGGCGCTCTCGATTGCCTACCCGATTGAGAATCCGAGCGCGACGCGCATGAGCGGAACGCTGCCGGGAGTCTATCTGCTGGCGGCCTTCCCGCTGGCGCTGATCGCGCTGGCGCTGCCCCGGCTGATCGGCAGGCGGATCGGCGCGTTGATCGCGTTCGTCGGCGTCACCGGGCTGGTACTGGCGAGCCTTAATGCCAACTACAAGACCTATTTTCAGGATTATCTGGCGGGATACGTCGCCAACTCGCTGCCCTACAGTGTCGGCGGCGACGTGCTGCGCCAGTTCGCAGCGCAAAACGGTTACGGCAATGCCTTCATTCTGGCGTACCCCTACTGGTGGGATCACCGCGCGCTGGCAATCGACGGCGGCGACATCGACTGGGCGAACACGATCACCAGTCTGGACGACGTGCCCAAATACCTGGAGCAGGCGACCGAGCGTCCCGACGACGGTCTGCGCCTCGACGTGACGAAGGATATGCTAATCTTCTACTCGCCCGCCGATACACAGGCGCAGCAGTGGCTTCAGCAGAATTTCCCAACCGGAACGTGGCAGAATATTCAAACCTATCAACCGGGGCATTCGTTCAACCTCTACCGCGTTCCCGCGTTGGGCGTCAGCGGATTCGCGCAGTTCTTGCAGCAATACGATCTGCAACTGCCGGTCGGATAGGCGAGTTTTGAGGAAAATTTCACAACAGCCTGTAGAATAACAGCGTTCGCGGACAGCGGTTATGGGTTCGCGCCTGAAGCTTGAGAATCATTCGCCGCACAAGCGAAATACTTGAAGATTAGGGTTGTGTATGCAAGAAGTTCAGCGCCTGCCTGAGATGGCGGTCGTCGCGCAGCCGAGAGCGGCAGCGCGCAGCAGCGTCCTCGTCGGCGTGCTGCTGGTCGTGATCATGCTGATCGGCGGCTATTTCCGGCTGGTCGGCTTGAACTGGGACGACTTCACCCATCTCCACCCGGACGAGCGCTTCCTGACCGACGTGGCGCAGGGCTTAGGCCAACAGTTGAATCCCAGCGGCGATCCAGCGTCTGCTGCTGCGGAGATGAAAACCTGCGCCGCCGAATACCCCGCGACCGCCGGGATGGGGCCGTATTTCGACACCTACTGCTCGGCGCTCAACCCGATCAACGCCAATTCCGCGCACGGCTTGTACGTCTATGGCACGCTGCCGCTGTTCATCACCAAAGGCGCGGCGGAACTGTTCGTGCAGGCGACCGACCTCTACGCGCATACGGTTCTCGCTCAGTCTAACCCCAAGTACGCGAATTATGACGGCTCGCAGTGGGGAACCTACGACGGGATTCAACTGGTCTGGCGCTTCCTTTCGGCGATGGCCGAGATGGGCGTCATCCTGATCGTTTTCACCATCGGCGTGAAGCTGCACGACAAATGGATTGGCCTGCTGGCGGCGTTCTTCTACTCCGTGACCGTCTTTTCGATCCAGAACGCGCACTTCGGCACCGTCGATGCGATGGCGAACTTCTTCACCGCGCTGACGATTCTGTTCGCGGTGCAGGTCTATCGCAAGGGCAGGCTGCGCGATTACGCGCTCTTTGGGCTGTTCTTCGGCTGTTCAGTTGCCAGCCGCATCAACCTTGTGCCGCTCGCCGCCTTAATCGCGGTGGCGGCGCTGCTTCAGATCATGCCCGTATTCGATGCCCGCGTCGCTCCTGGCGAGCGTACACGCGTGCTGTTCTATCACGCGGCGGGCTGTATCCTTGCGGCCTTTATCTCGCTGGTCGCTTTCCGCGTGTTCAATCCCTACGCTTTCAACGGGCCGGGCTTCTTCGGTCTTTCACTCAATGATCGCTGGCTGGCGAACATGCAGGTCGCGGCGGCGGAGAACGCGGGCGCTCCCGGCTACGACTCGCCGCCGAACTATCAATGGGTTGGTCGGCTGCCCTATATCTTCCCGCTCGACAACATGGTGCTGTGGGGCATGGGCGTGCCGCTCGGCATCTTCGTCTGGATCGGCTGGCTGTGGGCGCTGATTCGCATCATTCGCGGCAAGATTGGCTCGCTGTCCAACACGATTCTGGTCGTGTGGGTGCTGATCTACTTTGGCTGGCTGGGGCGCAACTGGGTCACGACCATGCGCTACTTCCTGCCGATTTACCCCGCGCTGATGGTATTGGGCGCGTGGGCGCTCGTGTCGCTGGTGCGCTACGCGGCGAAGCACGTCTGGCGCAGGCGCTTCTTCACCTTCGTGCTGTTCGCCACCGCCGCGATTGCGCTGGTCTGGGCGGCGATGTTCACCAACATCTACCGCCATCTGCTCACGCGCGTTCAGGCGAGCTACTGGGTCTGGGAGCACGTCCCCGGCGATTTCGCCATGCAGATCAACAGCGCCAGCGATCCCGCGCCAATCATCAACATCGGTTTGTCGAATAATGGCATCGGCAGCCGCCGCGTTTACGACGACACGCACCTCGGCTCGCAGAATCAGTTCACCGCACCCGTGACCGGCAAGATCAGCGCGGTCTATGTCGATTACATGGACGATCCGCAGCACGATCCCGGCAACGAAGTCGTCTACTTCACGATCACGCGCGTCAAAGACAACCAGCAGATGGCCGACGCGGTGCTTTCGACTGATCTAACACACAGCGATTACACACAAATTCAGCAGCCGTACACGATCCCATTCACCGAGTTCACGGTGCAGCAGGGCGAGGTCTATCAACTGAACGTCCTGCTGATCAGCGGCGGCCCGGTGATGATCGGCAGTTTCTCGCTGCCGATTGAGCCGCTCACGCCTTCGACCACGCCGCTGATCAATATCGCGCTGCCCAACAACAATTTCGGCGGCTCGGATGACGATTTGGTCTCGCGCGTGACCCGGCTCGATGCGCAGTTTACCAAGAGCATGACGGTCAGCTTCACCGCGCCCGCCAGCGGGACGGTCACGAGCATTTACGCGCCACACCTCGGCAATCCCAATGACGATAACACGATGGAGGAACTGCATTTCTCCATTGCCCGGTCAGGCAGCACCGTGTCACTGGCAAGCGCGACGCTGCGCGCCAACCTCGTGCGCGATACACAAAATCCGGTGGGAACCAGCTACAACATTCCCCTCAATCAACCGTTACAGGTTGAGCAGGGGCAGACTTACACCTTTGAGGTCGATCTGGTGAGCGGCGGCGCGGTGGTGAGCGGCGGTTCGATCTTCACGTGGGAGGGTGCGTGGGATGATCCCGTACCGACGCGCGTCTGCGGCCTGCCGCCGGGCGAGACGGTCGAGGATCAGCCAGCGCCGGGTCAGTACATGGACGCGCGCGACTGCCCGCAGTACCTCGACCCCTGGTCAGGGCTGGTCAACGGCTATCAGCAGAACATCGTCTACGAGGACGACGCCAACAAGCTTGCCAAACTCGAATTGACGCTCGACAACAGCGATTACATCGCCATCAGCAGCAACCGCTTCTACGACTCGATGGCGCGCAACCCGATCCGCTGGCCGCTGACCAATTTCTACTATCAGCAGCTATTTGCCGGGAAGCTCGGTTACGATCTGGTCGCACAGTTTCAGGAAACCTTCCAGCTTGGCCCGATTCAGATCAGCGATCAATACCTGCCCACCTACAGCGGCCCGAAGTGGCTGAACGAATTTGAGTCGGAAGAAGCGTTCAGCGTCTACGATCATCCGGTTGTCTTCATCTTCAAGAAGCGCGACGATTACAGCATTCAGAATACCCATCAACTGCTCGAAAGCGTGCCGCTGACGCGAGTCAGCGATGCGCCCGTCTACAACAACTGCCCGAACGTGCAGTCGTATTACTGCGACCCGACGATTATTGGCGTTGCGCCCATCAGTTCGGATCAGCCAGCGGCGCATACGCCGAGCGATTTGCAACTGACGGCGGCGATGAAGTCGATCCAGTACGCGGGCGGCACGTGGTCACAGCTTTTCGACATCACCAACCTCGTCAACAACAATCAGGTCGCTGCCGTGATCGTCTGGTGGCTGACGATTGTCGTCTTCGGATTCGCGGCTTACCCGCTGCTGTTCGTGCTGCTGCCGGGCTTATCGGATCGCGGCTACGGACTCGCCAAGCTCGCCGGAATGCTGCTGGCGGGATGGGGAACGTGGTATCTTGCCAGTTTCCGAATACCGGTTTGGTCGCAACTGGGCGTGGCGGCGGCGCTGCTGATCGTCTTCCTGATCGGGATGGCGCTGCTCTGGCGCAGGCGCGATCAGTTTGCCGATTTCCTGCGCGCGCATTGGAAGCGGCTGGCGCTGATCGAGTTGATCACGCTGATCGCCTTCCTCGTCTTTATCGGCGTGCGCCTGACCAACCCCGACCTGTGGAATCCGATTTTCGGCGGCGAAAAGCCGATGGATTTCGCCTACTTCAACGCCGTGCTGCGCAGCACGATTTTCCCGCCGCTCGATCCCTGGTACACGGGCGGCTACATCAATTACTACTACTTCGGCTACGTGATCGTCGGGACGCCGGTGCTGCTGCTCAAAATCGAGCCATCGATTGCCTATAACCTGATTCTGCCGACGCTGTTCGCGCTGACGGGAATCGCGGCTTTCACGGTGGCGTTCTCGCTGGTGGATGCCTTCCGCGAGCGGATCAAAACGGACAGCGGCGTGGTTAACCGTGTCCGGCGCGTCGGCAATCCCTGGTTGGCGGGAATCGCGGCGCTGCTGCTGGCGGTCGTGCTGGGCAATCTCGACGTGCCGCGCCAATTCCTGATTGGCGTTGCCAATTCGGGCGGCTATCAGCAGCCCGCCGGACTGCAATACTATCTGCTTCAGCAGTATTCGGACGAACATAACGGCGCAGCTCCTGATCAGGCGGGCATGGCACAGCTTCAGGACGAGGCGCAGCATCCGAGCCTGATCATTCGCATCGCTTACGAGGCGAGCAACTCCGCGGAGATCATCACCAGTCTGGCGAACGGCCTCGCGCGCATGGTCACGGGGCAGCCGATCTACATCAGCCCGGAGCGCTGGTTCTGGGGGCCAACGCGCATTCTGGCGGAAACGCCGGGCGTCGAAGGCAACGCCATCAACGAGATGCCCGCCTTCACGTTCGTCTATGGTGATATGCACGCGCACATGATCGCTATGCCGATGCAGTTGGCGGTGACGGCGCTGATTCTCAACGAGGTGCTGCTGGCGGGCAGCGATACGCGCAAGCGCAGGCACATCGTGATCGCAATGGCGCTGCTCGGCATTTACGTTGGTCTGCTCAAAGCGACCAATACGTGGGACTGGGTGACCTTCACGCTCCTGAGCGTGGTCGGGCTGCTGTTCGCGTGGTGGCTGACACAAATGGCGAAAAGCCCCAAGCGATCCTTCTGGGGGCGCTTCACGCGCGGGTCAGTGCTCGATCTGGTCTGGTATCTCGGCGGCTTTCTCGTCTTTAGCCTCGTGGCGATCATCCCGTTCAACTACTGGTACGGGACAGCCTACAACAGCATCTCGCCCTGGACGGATGGTAAAACGCCGCTCTGGGCGTATTTCGACATTCACGGCCTGTTCCTGTTCCTGATCGTCTCGCTGCTGGTGTGGGATACGGCACGCTGGCTGCGCACCGTTTATGTGCGGGCGCTGCGCGGCACGTGGTCGGCGCTGGTCGGCGGTCTGATCGTCGTCGCGGGAATGGCGCTCGGCGCATTGATTCTGGCGATTGCCAGCTATCAGGTCACGCTGATTGTGCTGCCGCTCCTGCTGTGGATCGCCGTGCTCTTCTTCCGTTCCGGGCAGTCGCGCGTAATGCAGTTCGTTCTGCTGCTGATGGGGCTGGCGCTTGGCTTGACGCTCGGCGTTGAATATGTCGTGCTTGATGGCGACATCGGGCGGCAGAATACCGTCTTCAAATTCTACTTGCAGGCGTGGCTGATTTTCAGCGTGGTCGGCGGCGCGGCCTTCGCCTGGCTGATCAACAACGTCTGGCGCTGGCGACCTGCTCTTCGCAGCGTGTGGATGTTCGTGCTGGTGGTGCTGGTTGGATCAGCGTCGTTGTTCCCGATTATGGCGATCCGGGGCAAAGCCGCCTTCCGTTTTGATCTCAAAACCTGCGCGCCCGTGAC
>DASZXN010000415.1:0-6017 GCA_035545875.1 Phototrophicaceae bacterium | reverse complement strand
AAGTGATGTAGTGTATGCCGTTCCCGGCGATCCGCTGGTGGCGGAATCGACGGTCATCAAGCTGCTGGAACGCGCGCAAGCGGAAAATATCCCGGTCGAGATCATCAGCGGGATCAGCTTCGTCGAACCGGCGCTGGCGCTGCTCGGCATCGACGCGCTGGATGGCTTGCAACTGCTCGACGCGATCAGTGTGGCGGCGATGCACCACCCGCCGATCAACCCGGATTTTCCGGCGCTGCTCGGTCAGGTCTACAGCCGTGACATGGCCTCGAACCTCAAGCTGACGCTGATGAATCAGTACCCCGACGAGTTCCCGGTCAAGCTGATTCACGCGGCAGGCACAGTGGATGCGGTCGTGGAAACCGTGCCGCTGTTCGAGATCGACCGCAGCGAACACATCAAGCACCTGACGGCGCTCTATGTGCCCGCGCTCGGTGGCAAATCGAGCTTCGAGGCGTTTCAGGAGGTGATCGCGCATTTGCGCGCACCGGAGGGCTGCCCCTGGGATCGCAAGCAGACGCATCTCTCGCTGCGCAAATATCTGCTCGAAGAGACGCACGAAGTCCTGGAAGCGCTCGACGCCGAGGACATCCCCGGCCTGATCGAAGAACTGGGCGATTTGCTGCTGCAAATCGGGCTGCACGCGCAAATCGCCACCGACGACGGCGAATTTCGCATGGGCGACGTGATCAGCGCGATCAACCGCAAGCTGATTTTCCGGCATCCGCACGTGTGGGGCGACGTGCAAACCTTCGGTTTGCCTAAGGTCAACAGCGCCGAACAAGTCGTGCAGAACTGGGACGCGCTCAAGCAGCAGGAACGCGCCGAGGGCAAGAAGCCGACGCGCGACTCGGTGCTGGATGGCGTGCCGAAAGGACTAGCGGCGCTGGCGCAGGCCAACGAATATCAGGACAAGGCGGCGAAAGTCGGCTTCGACTGGTGGCAGATCGACAGCGTGATCGACAAGGTGCGCGAGGAGTTCGACGAGGTGATGAGCGCCGAGAACGACGAACATCGCGCCGAAGAGATGGGCGATTTGCTGTTCGTGGTGGTCAACTGGGCGCGCTGGCTCAAAATCGAGCCGGAAACGGCGCTGCGCGAGGCGAACGCCAAGTTCTACCGCCGCTTCCACTACATCGAGGAAGCGGTCAAGGCGCAGGGCAAGGCGATGACCGATTTCGCGCTGCCGGAACTCGATAAGCTGTGGGACGAGGCGAAGGCGCAGGGGTTGTAAACAAGTTAAAAGTAAGGAAAGTTAAAAGTCAAATACCTTCTACGATTCCCTATCCTGCTCCTCGCCTACGGAGAGGGGCTGGGGTGAAGTGTATTTCCCGGCCTTTTAACTTTTTCTACTTTTAACTTTTAACTGATTATGCTTTTACGGAGACGAAAATGACCCAACAGACGTGGACTGCGGTTGACCATTACATCAGCGATCTGTACATCGCGCCGGACGACGCGCTTGAACAGGCGCTCAAGGACAGCGCCGCCGCCGGACTGCCGAACATTCAGGTCGCGCCCAATCAGGGCAAGCTGATCTCGATCCTCGCGCAGACGATTGGCGCGAAGAAGATTCTGGAGATCGGCACGCTGGGCGGCTACAGCACGATTTGGCTGGCGCGAGCGCTGCCACCCGATGGCAAGCTGATTTCGCTGGAAATCGACCCCAAGCACGCCGAAGTCGCGCGCAAGAACATCACGCGGGCAGGGCTGGCCGACAAAGCTGAGGTTCGGCTCGGTCGCGCGATTGAGTCGCTGCCCAGGATTGCGGCGGAAGGGATCGCCCCATTCGACTTCGTGTTTATCGACGCGGACAAGCCGAGCAATGCCGACTATTTCGAGTGGGCGCTCAAGCTGACGCACGTCGGCAGCCTGATTATCACCGACAACGTGATCCGGCAGGGTCAAGTGATCGACGCCAACAGCAAGGACGAATCGGTACAGGGGGTGCGCCGCTTCAACACGATGGTGTCGGCGGAAGGGCGCACGATCACGACGCAACTGCAAACCGTAGGCAGCAAGGGTTACGACGGACTGGCGATCTCGCTGGTCGTGCAAGCATGAGGTTATGAGCGAAGAACAGGCCGTTCTCGAAGGGCTGATTTCGATTGAGGCGGCGCTCAAAGCGGGCAGCCGACCCCTGCAAAAGCTGCTGATCCGCGCGGGCGTGATCGAGCGCGATGTGGCACGGTTGGCGCGCGAAGCCGAGCGGCTCGACATTCCGGTCGAGCGCGTGCCTGCCGACGAGATTGATCGGCTCGCCAACGGCAAATCACACGGCGGCGTGATCGCGCTGGTCGGCGGGCGCAAATTTGTCGCGCTGGATGCGCTGGTCGCGGAGATCACGCGCCCGTTCATCGTCATGCTTGATGGCGTGGAAGACCCGTTCAATTTCGGTCAGGCGGTGCGCGCCTTTTACGCCGCCGGAGCCGATGGCTTGGTGCTGCGTCCGCGCAACTGGATGACCGCAGCGGGCGTAGTGGCGCGGGCTTCGGCAGGCGCGTCGGAGTGGATGCCGACGGCGATTGCCGAGACGACGCAAGCCGCCGCCGACACGCTGCGCAAGCACGGCCTGAAGATCGCGGTGGCGACCAAAGATCGCGCCGAATCGATCTACGAGGCGGATTTGTCGGGCGCGCTGTTTCTGGTGGTGGGCGGGGAGAAGCGTGGCATCACACGCTCGTTTGAGGACGCGGCGGATTTGCGCCTGAGCATCCCGTATGGGCGGCGCTACGCCCAGTCGCTTGGCACGACAGCGGCCTCGGCGGTGCTGGCCTTCGAAATCATGCGCCAGCGGGAAAATAAAAATCCCGCTGACGACGAACCGTGATCAGCGGGAAATTCAGTCGGGGCGGCGAGATTTGAACTCACGACCTCGGCGGCCCGATCGCCGCGCGCTACCAGGCTGCGCTACGCCCCGAAACTGCGCCGAAGTATAATGGATTGCCGCACGGATCGCAAGGATGGGTTTGGGGGATAATGGAGAATATCGCAACTTATTTTGCGACCGCAGCGGGCGCGGCGGCGGCGCTGATGGGGCTGCTGTTCGTGGCGCTGCAATTTAACCTGGAACGCCGGCGCTCGGATGTCGGCTGGCAGCCCGTCGCGCGGGCGACTTTCAATATCTTCACGGTGGTGTTTTTTGTTTCCCTGTATGAACTTATTCCCTTTACCGACATTTTCTCATCGGACCGAACACTGTTCCTGATTGCCCCGGCGGTAGCGATTTACCGACAGATCAGCACATGGCTGCCGGTATGGAAGCAGGCGACGGCGAAACGATTGTTGCATACGCTGTGGCTGATGATCATTCCCGTGCTGCTCTACCTGCTGATGATGTACTATGCCTATTTCCCACCGGGAAATCCGCCGGGTGTGCTGGATATTCGTATCCCTGAGGCCGTGATGATCGCCTTGCTGTTCCTCAATGCGCTGCGCAATTCGTGGGATTTGGTACTCGAAGCCGGGCTGGTGCAAACGAAGGGCGATTGAGATGGACAACCTCCAGATTACGCTGGAATCAGACTGGAATTGGGATGCAGAGCGCGCGGTGCGGCAGGGACTGGCCGATTATAATCGCCAGATCGCAGGCGTCGATGGACGCCAGCCGCTCAACCTGATCGTGCGCGACGACGCTGGCACGGTGATCGGCGGGCTGATCGGCGACACCTACTGGAATTGGCTGGCGATCAATATCTTTTGGCTGCGCGATGACCTGCGCGGGCAGGGACTCGGATCGAAGCTGCTGAAGCAGGCTGAAGAAGAAGCGGTGCGGCGCGGTTGCGCCAACGCTCATCTCGACACGATGGATTTTCAGGCGCTCGGTTTCTACCAGAAATACGGCTACACCGTCTTTGGCGTACTCGATGGGCTGCCAGCAGGACACGTGCGTTACTATCTGCGAAAGCCACTCCCATGAGCCAAGCGCCTGTTACCCTCTCGGATCGAATGCGCAAGCAGTTCAGCGGTCTGACCCGCAGCGCCGGGATGACCGTGTATCACTGGGGGATTCACCCGGACACGATCACGATAGTCGGGCTGATCGTGGTGGCGGTCGGCGCGCTGTTCATCGCGCAGGGACAGATTCAGGTCGGCGGCGTGCTGCTGCTGATCAGCCTGCCGCTCGACGCGCTCGACGGGGCGGTCGCGCGGGCGATGCAGCGCAAGGATCGCTTTGGCAGCATCCTCGATTCGACGCTGGATCGCTATGCCGACGGCTTCATTTTTGGCGCGCTGGTCTATTATTTCGCTCAGACTGGGCAGCAGTTACAATTAATTCTGGCTTTGGCCTCCCTGATGGGCAGTTTTGTGGTAAGCTATGTCCGCGCGCGAGCAGGTGAGGCCGATTTATCGGTCAAAATCGGATTATTCTCACGATTCGAGCGGGTGATCACGCTGCTGCTGCTGCTGCTGATCCCGCCGCTGCTGACGCTCGGTCTGGTGGTGCTGGCGGTCGGCACCAACGTGACCGGATTACAGCGTTTATGGTATGTCTATAGACATCTCGATGAAGAGGTTTAAATTATGTCGTTCCAACCCGAATATATAGTCCTGTTTAACAAGGTGCAGATTCGCTACTTCGGCATCATCATCGTCGCGGCGATGCTGATTGCGGCGTGGGTGGCGGCGCGCCTTGCCAAGCGTGACAGGCGTGACCCGGATCACGTTTGGGGCGCGCTGACCTGGGCGATCATCCCGGCGATTGTGCTGGCGCGTCTGTGGTACATCATCTTCCCGCCGCTTTCGCTGACCGGCCAGAATCCACCGATGGACACCGCCTGGTTCTTCCAGAACTTCTTCAACCTGAACAACGGCGCGATTGCCATCTGGAGCGGCGGCCTGAGCATCTTCGGCGCGATCATCGGCGGCTTGCTCGGCGCGTACATCTACATCCGGCGTAATCATCTGCCGCTGGCGGCGTGGCTCGACATCGCGGGCGTGGCTGTGCCGCTCGGTCAGGCGATTGGTCGTTGGGCGGATTACGTCAACCAGATGCTTTATGGAACAGTCACGAACCTGCCCTGGGGGATCACGATTGACTCGACGCACCGCATCGCGCCGTACAAGAGTCTGGTGGATTTTCCGGTCGATACGACCAAGTTTCACCCGCTCTTCCTGTACGAGTCGCTCTGGAACCTGCTGGCGTTCGTGGTGCTGCTCAACATCTTCCTGCGCAACCGGAACAAGCTGCGTTTCGGCGACCTGTTCCTGTTCTACCTGATGCAGTATGCGTTCATTCGCTTCCTGCTCGAATTCCTGCGCGTGGACGTGGCCTACATCCCCGGCACGACGATCAATTCGTCACAGGTGTTCTGCGTGATCGTGTTTGTCGCGTCGTTCGTGGTGTTCCTCTATCGCCAGCGTTCCGCACCGACGGTCGAGGAAGCGCTGAAGGCCAACCCGACACCTGCCGCCAGCACCAGCACGACCACGACCAAGACGGCGTAAGACTTTCTGTCCCCGTGAATAGAACATAACCTGATTTGTAGGGGCACGACATGTCGTGCCCCTACGTGTGCTACTGCTAGAGTTGCAGCGTCCCCGGCAGGACGAAATCCGGCGTGTTGATGACCGGATGCCGACTCAGGATTGCCCGGATGTCGCCAATTTGCTCGTCGGTGAGCTTGAGTGCGTTGCCCTCGCTGGGCTTGGCGCGAGCGAGCGCCGTGCCAGCCTGCGAGTCGCCTTCAAACGCGCCGAGCGCTTGCACCACCTGATCGACGGGCAGGCCGCAGTAGTCGAAAATCGCGGTGAGAGTCGGTTCCCGCTTGCCGTTCAAATCTGCATAACGCACGACCAACATCGGAATCGCACGCGCGTGCTGCCGGAGATAGTGCTCCATATAGGCGATCCACGTCAGGACAAAAAGCCGTGTCCCAGTAAATTCAGTGACTCCGGGAAGCAGAGACTCGATCAGCGGACGGTAATCGGAGTGCATCGAACCATTGATGATCCCGACCACTTCATCGAAAGGGATAGTCGGCGGAAACTGCGCCTGAATAAACAGGCGATAGAAC
>DASZXN010000414.1:0-13566 GCA_035545875.1 Phototrophicaceae bacterium | reverse complement strand
TTGAGCCGGTGTGTTTTTGCCCTCATCCCCTAGCCCTTCTCCCTCAGGGAGAAGGGAGAACAACGGGTCAGCAGGATTTTAAGTCTCTCGCCCTGAGAGGGTTTCTGAAAACTCCCTCGAATGGGCGGTATTTCTCCCGCTTTCCAGAAACGCTCTGAGGGAGAGAGATTTAGAGTGAGGGCTTAACTTGATGCACAGGGGCGCAGCACGCTGCGCCCCTACAGGGTGATTTTCTCGCTTGCCAGAATTTCGTCAACGGCGACGACCTGCCCGCGCTTGATCGACTCCTGCGCACAGACGGCGACGATGACTGACCAGAGGCCGTCGAGCGGGGTAGCGGCGTTGGTCTGCTTCCCCTCAATCCGGTCGATGAACTGAATCTGCTCGTAGTAGGTCGCGCCGTGATGCCCGCTCGCTTCGATCAGCGCCGGGTAGCCGGGGCGCATCTTGCGCGACGGCTTGCGCTCGCCGCAGAGGATTTCCAATTCGGATGCCATATCCTGCCCGGCGAGGAAATCCTGCCGCTCCCACGCTTTGAGCCGCCCCTCGTCGCCGCAGATGACCAGTTCCTCGTAAATCATCGGCGCGAACATGCACAGGTTGAAATTCGCGCGCACGCCGTTGGCATAATTGACGATCACCATCGCGCTGTCAAGAATGTCGGACTTCTCGCCCTTGTACTCGAAATCCTTGAAATTCACGGCCATGCTGCCGCTGGCGTAGACCGTCTGCGGGCGCGACTGGGCGAAGAGATTGAGCAAATCGAAGTAGTGGCAGCACTTCTCGACGAGCGTGTCGCCGGAGTATTTGGCGAATTTGTTCCACTGACCGACCTTATCGAGAAACGGGATGCGGTGTTCCTGAATGCCGATCAGCTTGATGTCGCCCAACGTGCGCCGGGTCAGCGCCTCGTAGATCGCCTCGGCGTACATCGCTTTGTAGCGATATTGCAGGCCAAGCTGGAAGATCGCCGGGTAGGATTCGGCAATCCGGGTGATGGCATCGGCATCGGCGATGGTGGTGGCGATGGGCTTCTCCATCAAAATGTGCTTGCCCGATTGAGCGGCGACGCGGAGTACGTCAAGGTGGGTGTAGTTGGGCGTCGAGATGATGATGCCATCGACGGCGGGGTCGGTGCAGGCGGCTGCGAGCGAGTCATAGACGACCAGCGGCGGCGCTTTGGGCGCGTACTGGGCATGGGTGATCTGCGCCCGCTCGATGCTGCGCGGATTGGGATCGTAGACGCCGTGAATGGTCGCGCGGCCTTCGAGGTGGGTGACGCGGATATGCTCCTGCCCGTTGACGCCAGAGCCGATCACGTTGAAGGCGTAGCGCGGCGTGCCGTTGCTGAGGAGGTAGCGATCCTCATCGGGCAGATAGTTGAATTCCGGGTTGAGCGAGAAGGCTTTGGTGCGCTGTTCGCGGGAGTCGGTCATGAGGGAGTCTCTTTTGAAGTGAGAGCTATCAGCAGTCAGCGGTCAGCTATCAGCAAAAGCAAAAACCAAGTGCGAGGGCGGGTTTTAAACCCGCCTCTACAAATATAATTCGTGAATTAATGTCGCTGGCCGGAACCGAGTGGAGTCGCGGGTTCGTGATCCGGGATGCGACCGAGCGCCTGCGGCAGCGAGACGGTTTCCAGTCGTGGCAAGACGTATTTGGCGAATAACTCGCATTCGTCGAGGTGCGGGTAGCCGGAGAAGATGAAGGCGCGGATGCCCATATCGCGGTAGCGCTGAATCTTCGCCACGATCTGATCGGGATCGCCGACGAGCGCCGCGCCGCAGCCGGAGCGGGCGCGTCCGATCTCCGTCCAGACAAGCGGCTCGACGTAGCCTTCCGCGTCCGATTTCTCGCGGGTTTCAGCTTGCAAGGCAACGCCGAGCGTCTTGGCATCCTGCGCGCGGTTGCGAATTTCCGTCCCGTAGACCTCATCGAGCTTCGAGACAAGCTTGCGGGCGGCGGCTCTGGCTTCGGCTTCAGTCTCGCGGACGATCACGTGGATGCGCAGGCCGTAGTCGATGCTGCGGCCATAGTTGGCGGCGCGGTCGCTGACATCCTGCATATGCCCAGCGAGATTTCCCTCGGTGTCAGGCCACATCAGGTAAACGTCGCAGTACTGGGCGCAGAGGTCTTTGCCGGGAGCGGAGTAGCCGCCGAAGTAGAGCAGCGGCCCGCCGTTCTGCTGGTAGGGCTTGACCGGATCGGTTGTGTCGAGCTTGAGATCGTAGAACTCACCTTTGAAGTCGATGTGATCCTGCGACCACGCCTGCCGCAAAATCTCGATGACCTCGCGCGAGCGCTGGTAACGCGCCTCGGAACTGGCGTGCTCACCGGGCATGTCGGACGAGATGATGTTGATGGTCAGGCGGCCTTGCAGGATGTGATCGAGGGTGGCAATCGTGCGCGCGAGCATCGCGGGGTGTAGTTCCCCGCAGCGGACGGCGGTCAGCAGGTTGATTTGCTTGGTCATGGGCGCGACGGCGGACGCGAAGGTGAGCGTATCCTGCCCGACCTGATAGGACGAGGGGCAAAGGATATTCCGGTAGCCGAGCCGATCCGCCGCAAGCAGAATCTCTGAGGTATGGGCAAATGTGCTTTTGAGGCGGTTGTCGGGGACACCCAGATACTCGTAATCGTCGCTGCAAATCGGGGCAAACCAGGCGATTTCCGAACCCGTTAAATCTTTTGAGCGCACCTGAATCATCTTTTCCTACCTTATATTTGATAAGCTGCTGCCTGACCCCATCCCGACTTCAGGGAGGGGAGAAAAGCGGTGGGGGCGGGTATATGAGCATCATTTTTCAGCATATAGGGTAGACCTTAGGTCTGCCCCTACAAAGGCGTTCCTATTCAATACGGGCAGGTCTTAGACCTGCCCCTACAAGTTCACTCTATGAATTCTCCTGACCGTTGAGCGAGAGGGCAATCGGGCTGTAGCAGCGGTTCCAGTAGACGAGCGGCGGCTGCTCGCTCGCGGTGACGTGGGTGGCCTGAACTTCGCCGATGTAGATGGTGTTGTTCCCGGCGACGTGGCGGTCATAAATAGTGCAGTCGAGCCAGGTATGCGCGTCCTCAAGGATGGGCGCTCCGGTGACAGCAGTCGTCCATTTGCCCTCGGCAAAGCGGTCGTCCTTAACGAAGGCGAAGCGGCGCGCGAGCGCTTCCTGATCCTCGTTCAGAATGTTGACGGCAAAAACCGCGCCGGGCTGCTCCATCAACTGGTGGCCGCGTCCGCGATGGTCGAGGACAACCGAGATGAGAGGCGGGTCGGCAGAGATGGAGACGAAAGCCGTCACGGTCATGCCGTGAACCTGCTCGCCGGCCTTCATGGTCACGAGGGTGACGCCTGCCGGGAAGCGGCAGAGGGCATCCTTGAACTCTTGTGGATTAACAGGCATATTACACTCCCGATAGGAGCAAAACTGATCTCATCATGCAGATGCAGTGCGGTTGCTGTCTATAAGTGACTATTCGACTACGTTTAGTCTTACGTGTCCACGCGCCATTTGGCTGCCATTATGACCAATTTGCGCCGGATTGCCCATAGAAATATATAGGGGGAATGAGGAGTTCCGAGGTGATGTAGAGGCGAGACACGCCTCAACTGAATGAACCATGCTCTCGATCTTCACCACTTCCCGTAGAGTAAAAATCTATCGTGCCCCTGTGGAGCGCGGGTATAATTGCCCCTACAATCCATTGTCCCTCATCCTGGAAAAGAGCATTTATGCGGATTACACAGCCGGAGCAGGTGCGTTTGTCGCTTGAGGATGACAGCGCCGATTTGATCTTCCGAGGATCGCGGCAGGAGAAATTTCGGATCGACGTACTGGATCACGACCTGATTCGCGTGCGCCATCATCCCGACGGGAAAGCGCGGCTGGATCGGACGTGGCTGGTGGTCGGCACGGACGGCGAGATGCCGCTGGAAGGCCGCTCGCGCGACGACCTGTCGCCGTTCCCGATGCCAAAATGCTGGATCGAAGTCTCGAACAATCACGCGCAGATTCACACGGAACAACTGCACCTTCGGATCAGTCTGGGTGATTTTCGGATCGAGTGGTTCGACAAGGACGAGCGGCGCTTCGCGGCGGACTTGCGGCTGCGCGGCTACCCGTATGATCGTGACAACGGCGCGGTCTATCATTATCTGGAGCGGCGGACGGATGAGCATTACTACGGTCTGGGCGAGCGGGCGGGCGATCTCGACAAATACGGCCAGCGCTTCCGCATGATCAACGTCGATGCGCTCGGCTACAGCGCCAAAACGAGCGATCCGCTCTACAAGCACTTCCCCTTCTACATCACCTATATTCCGTCGTTGAAAATCGCCTATGGGCTGTTCTACGATAACCTCTCGACGACGACGTTCGATCTCGGCTGCGAGAACGACGCTTTCTGGGGCTACTATCGCTACTATATGGCCGAGGCAGGCGACATCGATTACACACTGATCTATGGGCCGACAATGGAAGCGGTGGTCGAGAAGTTCACCAAGCTGACGGGTCGCCCCTGTTTGCCGCCGCGCTGGTCGCTCGGCTATCTCGGATCGACGATGAAGTATACCGAAGCGCCGGACGCTCAGGAGCAGTTGAAGCGCTTTGTCGATCTGTGCGAGGAACACGACATCCCCTGCGACATGTTCCACCTGTCGAGCGGCTACGGCACGGACGCGCAAGGCACGCGCTACGTCTTTACGTGGAATCACTCGCGCGTGCCTGATCCGAAGGCGATGACGGCGCACTTTCACGCGGCGGGGATCAAGGTGGCGGCAAATATCAAGCCGCACCTGCTCAAAAATCACCCGGAGTTCGAGCAATTGGCGGCGAGCGGCGGGCTGATCAAGGCGGCGGAGTCGGATGCCCCGGCGCTGACGCGCTTCTGGAGCGGCGGCGCGTTTGAACACGGCGAAGGCGGCTACGTCGATTTCACGAGCGCAGCGGGCTATCAGTGGTGGAAGGATCAACTGAAAAGCGCACTGCTCGATTTCGGCGTCGATGCGGCGTGGAACGACAACAACGAGTTCGAAATCTGGGACGACGCCGCGCGCTGCGCGGGCTACGGCGAGGAAATCCCGCTGGCGCTGGCGCGACCCCTGCAAACGCTGCAAATGGCGCGAGCGTCGTATGAAGCCACGCTCGAACACAAGCCGGACGAGCGCCCGTTCGTGCTGTCGCGCTCCGGCTGTCCGGGGATTCAACGCTACGCGCAAACGTGGTCAGGCGACAACACGACCTCATGGGAGACGCTGCGCTATAACATTCCAATGGGGCTGGGCTTGAGCCTATCGGGGATGCCGAACACGGGACACGACATCGGCGGATTTCACGGCCCCGCGCCCGATCCCGAACTGTTCGTGCGCTGGGTGCAGAACGGCGTGTTTCAGCCGCGCTTTGCGATTCATTCGTGGAACACCGACGGCACGGTCAACGAACCCTGGATGTATCCCGACGTGCTGCCGATTGTGCGGGCGTGGATTGAAATGCGTTATCAACTGCGACCGTACCTGTACAGCCTGTTCTGGGAAGCGCATACGACCGGACACCCGATCATCCGACCGATGGTGTACGAGTTCCCCGACGATCCGCGCTGCTGGACGGAATCGTTCGACTTTATGCTCGGATCACACCTGCTGGTCGCGTCGGTGCTGGAGCCGGGGGTCACGAAACGCAAAGTCTATCTGCCTATGGGAACATGGTGGTGTGATTTTATTCATCTAGAGTGGTATGAAGGTGGGCAGGAGGTCGAAGTGGATGCCCCGCTCGATCAGATGCCGATTTTTGTGCGCGACGGCGGAATCATCCCGATGGAGGATGGCGATCAACGGGTAGCGCGGGTGTTCGCACGCGAAACCGCTGAGTTCACGCTGATCGAGGACGATGGGATCAGCCTCGACTATCAGCACGGCGGGTACACGTCGATCCGCTTAAGTGTGGATGTGGATGGGGGTTGCAAGGCGGAACGAATCCTCAAGGGATTTGAACTGCCGTATACGCAAATGCGATATGTGCTGCCAGATAAGGATGTAGATGTCGCGGTAACGTGAGGACGGCGGCATAGGACAGGCAAAATAGTAGAATTATCTTGATCGGGGAGTATGATCGTGCCAGCGAAAGATCGCCATCACGATGCAGTGAAACGTGCGCTGATCAAAGATGGGTGGCGTGTAGTGCGTGAACAAGTTTTTCTCAAATATGAGGATCGGCACATTTGGTTTGATTTACAAGCCGAACATTCTTCGGACGAGCAAATTGTACTGTTTGAGATCAAAGGATTTGAAGAACTTAGCTCGCCTGTCGAAGCGCTCGAATCGGCTTTAGGGCAGTATGTGTTATACCAAGCCATTCTTGAGGCGCTTGAAAATCCAACACCACTGTTTTTGACGGTGCCAAGAGAAGCGTATGAGACTTTTCTCAGTCAACCTTTTGCCCAGACAGGACTTCGTAAAGCGGGTGCGAAGTTATTGATATTCGATCCGGTTCAAGAGGAAATTGTGCAATGGATACCTTAAAAGCCACGTTTCAAGCGGTCATTGAGGGTTACACGGGTGAAGGGCTGAATGGAAGTGCCTATCTGGTGCATGATCCGCTGCTGGATATATACACCGTAATTTCTGTCGGCAACATTCGACAGCGGCGCGTGAGCGACGCGAACCTAATTGTGCGATTGACTGCGAATAAGATTATTATCGAGCGCGACATGAACGACAAAACGCTGGTGGACGCGCTCGTTCAGGCGGGAGTTCCACGCCGGTCGATTATTCTGGCTTATGCGGGCGAACCTGTACCTGAATCGGCATGAGGGTATAGCAAGGGCACGATATATCGTGCCCCTACGAGAGCAACCTCTGTTATTTCAGCCCTGTCGTCGCAATTCCAGTCGTGATGAAGCGCTGCAAGAAGGCAAAGACAACCGTGATCGGCAGCAGCGTCAAGACGGTCATCGCCAGCAGGACATCCCACTGGGTATCGAACTGCCCCTGAAACGAGTTGAGGGCAATCGGCAGGGTGAACAGCTCCTTGTGGCTGAGGACGATCAGCGGCCAGAGGAAATCGTTCCAGCGCCACATGACCGAGAAGATCGCCAGCACCGCCAGCGCGGGAGTCGCCAGCGGCAGGATGATCTGCCAGTAGATGCGCCATTCGCTCGCGCCGTCGATGCGCGCCGAGTCGAGCAGTTCGTCGGGGATGGTGAGCATATACTGGCGCAGCAGAAAGACTCCGGTCGGCGTGGCGGAGGCAGGAACAATCACGCCGAGCAGGTTGTTGTTCCAGCCGACCTGCGTGATCACCAGAAAGACCGGAACGAGAATCACGGGCAGCGGAATCAGGAGCGTACTAACGATCAGCACAAAGATGGCGTTGCGTCCGGCGAAGCGATATTTGCTCAGGCCGAACGCCGCCATGCTGTTGACGAGCAGCGTCAGAATCGTGGCGAAGAAGGTCACGGCGACGCTGTTGCGCAGGTAGACGCCGAAATCAAACGCCGCGACGCCGCGCGTGTAATTGTCGAGGTTGAACGACATCACTTCGACGGACTGTATCTGCTTGATATTGACCTTGACGGTCGTCGTTGGCGCGGCGGGATCGACCATCGTCGCTTCGAGGCCGACGCGCGCGGCCAGCGCCATCTGCTTGACGGTGCCGTCATCCAGCGTGACGTTGTAAAGATCGAGCGGCTTGTCGTAGCCGGGGACGGTCACGCTGGGCTGCGAATAGGGTAGCAGCGTCGGCGGGAACTTGACTAGCTCGGACTGCGATTTGAACGACGACATGATCAGCCAGAGGATCGGGCCGAACATGATGATCGTGCCAATTCCCAGATAGAGATAGGTGAGCAGATCGACGCCCGCGAAACGGCGCTTGCCCTGCGTGCGACCGAGAAAGCCGAGAACAGTTGTCACGAGCAAAACTCCAGTAATCCGGTCGTCATCATAGCTCGGTCGCGCGACCGAGGCGAAGCTGAACAAGTGTCAGAATCAGCAGCGCCGCGCCAAGTACAATCGACGCGGCTGCCGCCAACCCATACTGCGGCGTGGTCGGGTCAAAGCCCGTCGAGTAGATGTACTGCACCATGTAGACCGTCGCGGTGCCGGGGCCGCCGCCGGTCAGCACGAACGGCTGATCGAAGACCTGCACGGCGCGAATGATCACGAGAACCGTCACGACCAGCATCGTCGGAGCGAGCATCGGCAGGGTGATGAAGCGAAAGCTCGACCAGCTATTCGCGCCGTCAATCTGGCCTGCCTCGTAGAGTTCGGATGGGATCGCCTGCAAGCCCGCCAGCAGGATCAGCGTGAAAAAGCCCATCTGCGCCCAAATGCTGATCAGCGTAATCCAGGCACGCGCCCAATCCGCGTTGAGCAGAAAGGGAAGCTGCGATCCACCAAGCGCGACGACAATCGAGTTAAGTACGCCGTCGCGCTGCAAAATCCACTTCCAGATTAGGCCGATCACGACCGGGGAGAGCAGCACCGGGTAGAAAAAAACGCTGCGGAAGAAGCCGCGCGCGCGAATTCTGCGATTGAGGGCGAGCGCCGTGATCAGCGAGAAGCCGATCATGCCGATGACCTGGAAGAACACAAAGCTGATGGTATTCCAGACGGCGCGCCAGAAAATATCCTGATTGCAGGTATTGGGATTGGCGAAATTGGTGCAGGCGAACAGGGTTTGGAAGTTCTGCGCGCCGACGAAGGGGCGATCCTGCGGCAGGAGGTGAATCCCGGCGGTAAAGGCGTAGTAGAAGTTGAGGATCATCGGCAGCAGGATGAAAATGCCGAAGATGATCAGGTTGGGCAGGACGAAAAAATAGGCCATTTTCTGGACACCAAAACGGCGCTGGAGCGGCTCCAGCACGATGTCCGCCAGCGACGCGATGCTGTTGACGGCTCCGTCGATGCCTTTCCGGGCTTGACCGGGTAATTTTCGGGTCTCACTGGTCATGGGAAGCGCTTCCGGTCAACTGGACAGAATTGGGGCGGGATCATAAGGCAATTTGGGAGTAGGTACAAACAATCTACGAATAAGTGCAGGGCGATAGCCCTCTCCACGTCGCGGCTGAGGGGTGACACCTGCATTGACGATCTTGTAGGGACGAGACTTGTCTCGTCCGTTGAAGGTGGTTGTGACGAGCGGACGCGATAAATCGCGCCCCTACAAAACCGATGTGGATAAGGGGCATGGCACGCCATGCCCCTACGAAATGCGTTATGCCTGAATAACCGATTAGCTGCCTGCTTTGGCGGCGGCGAGGGCGGCGTCGGAATCGGATTGCATCTTGACGATAGCGTCATCAAGGCTGAGTTCGCCCGTGATAACCTGCGCGAGACGGTCGCGGATGGCGTTGAAGATCGCCGTATTCTGCGGGTTGAAGTTCATCTCGTAAGCCTGATCCGAGATGTTGGGCAGTTGGGCGAGGAATGTATTCAATGACGCCTTCGCCGAGGCGTTGTCGGTATCGTAGGCGACGCCTTCCTTCGCCAGATCGAGGTCGCCGGGGATGAAGAGCGTCTTGGCGGCGTACTGCACCTGCTGATCGTGCTGGACGAGGTAGTCCATCAACAGGGCGACTTCCTTCGGATGCTGGGTTTCCTTGAGGGCGACGATGCCCGTGCCGCCGGGCATACCGGTGCTGCCACCAGGCCCCGTCGGGTTCGGAACGGCTTCCCAGTCGAACTTATCGCCGATGTTCTTGGCGAAGTTGCTGACCTGCCAGCTTCCCGCCATGTAGAACACCAATTGGCTGTTGATGAAGTAGTCGGCGGCGGCAGCGTAGCTGTTGCTGTTGCTGACCCAGACATCGCTCGGCGTGATGCCGTCGCTGTTCCAGCTCAGGAACAGGTTGGCGAAATCGCGGAACCCTGGGGTGTCGATGGTCAGATTGCCGTCCTTGTCGAAGAAGGTCGCGCCGTCGCTGAGGGCGGGGCCAGCGATCCGATGGCCGGAGCGATCAATGGCAATGGCATACTGCGTGCCCGTCGCGGTGGCGACTTTCTTCGCCGTATCCGTCCATTCCTGCCAGGTGACCGCCTTGTCGGTATCGCTGGGAACGGGGATATTGGCCTGCTCAAAGAGCGTCTTGTTGATGAACGGCCCCGTGATGGTGAACGAATCCGGGAAGCCGTAGATGCCCGTTGTATCGCCGGAAGGCCGCATCGACTGCATGACGACTGCCGGGAAGGTCTTCGTCCAGTAGTCGGCGTCAGGGACGAGCGTGCTCAGGTCGAGATAGTAGGGCGTCATCGTCGAGTTGGCGTAGGTGGTCGTGCGGGCGATGTCGGGGCCTTGCCCTGCCTGAATCTGCACAGGAAGGGTCTTGAGGATGCCCGTCGCGTAATCGACCGTATCCAACTGGACGGTGATGTTGGGATTCTTGCTGTGGAAGTCATCCAGCAGCGCCTGCATGACATCCCCTTCATTGCCGTCGTTGTACCAGGCCATGTGGAGGGTCACGGTATCCTGTGCCTGAACCGCCGAGAGGCTGAGGGCAAGCAGGACGAGTAACAGGGGAACAACCAGTTTCTTCATCGTAAAAAATATCCCTTTCCTAGAGATGATGTATTTACCTATCGTAAACGGAAGTAACCGTTGGTGAACCTGCCTCCTTCCAACTCGGAACATCTTGCGAATCGTGTTCGAAACCATAATATAGCCTATATTTTTGCTGGTCTGCAACACGTTTCAGTTTAAGAAATTCAAAGACAAAGAGAAAAGAGCCGACGCAAAGGCGCACAGGAACGATAAAAGCGCTGATGAGTTGCACAGTATAGAATATAGGCTATATTATGCGGCGGCCTGCGACTATCCGTGACCTCAGGAGGCGTGCGTTGTCCGAGCATTTCGCTCATTTTCTGCTGGCTCAGAACGGCGCGGTCGATCACTGGCTGACAACCGGGCTGATCACCGCGCCGATGATCGAGGCGCTGAAGGCGTCGGTCGCTGCGCAGGGTTCGCCATTTAAAAAAGGCGGGCGCTGGGTGATCACGTACTGGGGCTGGCATCCCGATTCGCCGAAGCTGAAGCAGAAAATCTATCAGCACATCGCGCCGCTCGACTGGACTCCCGGCACGCGACCCACGCTCGACGGTGACGCGCCGCACGGGAAGCAATGGCGTTTCGCGCAGGCGGAAGAAGATCACGTCATCGACCTCAGCACGTTCAATTTCTCGCCGCAGTTGATGCAGGGCTGGGCATTCACGGGCTTGCAGGCGGAAAAAGCGCAAACGGTCGAGGCCGAAATTATCGCGATTGGCCCGGCGCGCCTGTGGGTCAACGGCGAGTTGATCACATACTATCACAAGCGCTTCAGCTACGTGGTCGATCAGCACATCCCGGTGAAAATCAAGCTGAAAGCGGGCTTGAACGAACTTTACATTCATGCGCAGAACCTCGGCTGGCGTGAGGCACGCCTGACGCTCGGTTTGCGGTTGCTGAATCCGAATGGCGTTTCGGTGTGCCTGCCGATTGGAAGCATCACCGAAACGAAATGGCAGGAAGCGTACACCTCGGTTGAGAGCGTGCTGATCAAGCAATACTCGTTTCCGAAGCTGCCCGCGCTGCTGTCGATTGCCGCCGATCTCGACGGCGAAGCGAAATTCAGCGCCGAGATCGGCGTGCCCGTGCCGGAAAAGTTCGCGCCGCACACGAAGAAGGGCGAGATTGCCAGCGGCCAGAAAACGTATGACATGAAGGCAGGCGAAAGCGCGGAAATCCCGATTACTGGACAGGTGGCGGATTCAGTGGCGGCGATGCCCTGGGAAACGTCACTGAGCTTGCAGATCAAGCCGAGCAACGGCGTGCCGATCCAGCGGACGCGCGAGGTGTTCGCCGGCAGCAGCCCGTTCAGCAGCGAACCGTTCGGCACGTATGACGAGCGGCGCGAGGAAGCCGTCGAGCATCTGGCCGAGATGCCGCTCGACGTGTTCGGATCGCTGGCAGCGGTGCAAACGGGCAAGGCGAAAATCATTTCGAGCCGCGCGGTTGACGTGGCGCTCGACTATCTGAACAGCCGCTATGACTGCGCCGATTTCTACGCGATTTCGCTGCTGGCAGCGCTCTATCGACACAAAGACACGAGCGTGCTGGCGGCGGATCAGGCGCGAATCGAGGCGGCGCTGCGCGGCTTCAAGTTCTGGCTCGCCGAGCCGGGACTCGACGCGATGTGCTATTTCACCGAGAACCATCAGATTTTGTTTCACACGACGGGCTATTTGACGGGGCAGCTTTATCCCGACTGGACGTTCACGAACAGCGGCTTGAGCGGCAAAGAGCAGCAGCGCCTCAACCGAGACCGTCTCGTCAACTGGATACAGCGGCGGCTGATGGGCAGCTTCTCCGAGTGGGACTCGAATGCTTACCTGACGATGGATGCTTACGCGCTGTTGGCGCTGATCGAGTTCTCGCGGGAGCCGCGCATCCGCGCTTTGGCGACGACGCTGCTCAACAAGATTTTCTTCCTCGTGGCAAGCCAGTCGTATCGCGGGGCGCACAGCAGCACGCATGGCCGCTGCTACGTGACGGCGCTCAAGTCGTCGCGTGTCGAGAACACGTCGAACCTCGAACGGATCGCGTGGGGGATGGGCATGTTCAACGGCGAAACGCGCGCGAGCGGGATGCTGGCAATGGCGCGGACTTATCGCGTGCCGGAGGTGATCCAGAGCATCGGCGCGGACTTGCCCACCGTGCTGGTGACCAAAGCGCGGGCGCACGCCGATTTCCGCCCCCAGTATGACTGTCGCGGCGGGTCGTGGGACATTCGCACGCTGACGCGGCGCACGCCCGACGGCATGATCGCCGCCGCGCTCGATCAGCGACCGGGCGCGATGGGCATTCAGGAGCATCTGTGGCAGGCGACTTTGAGTCCTGAAGCGGTCGTGTTCACGAATTATCCGGGCAACTCGCAGGAACACGGTCACGCGCGTCCGAATTTCTGGGCGGGATCGGCGCGACTGCCGCGAGTGGCGATGCACAAGCGCACCGTGATTTGCCTCTATCAATTGGAGGCAGGCGTGGGGCTGGGTTTCAGTCACGCCTATTTCCCCAGTGAAGCGTTTGACGAGTATGTGCTTGACGGTCAGTGGGCGTTTGCGCGCTTCAGCAGGGGCTACGTCGCGCTGTGGGGCGATGGCGAACTTAAGCTCACCGAAACAGGCTTGCACGCGGGTCAGGAGATTCGATCCGGCGGAAAAAGCGCGGCGTGGGTCGCGTCGATTGGCGCGCAGGCCGAGGACGGCGATTTCAGAAGCTTCATCGAGAAAACCAAACGCTTCGCGCCGCAGGTTGATGGCGGGATCGTGAGCGCGAAGATTGATGGCGAGCAGGTGCGTTTCGGCTGGGAAGGCGAGATGACGGTTGACGGCAAGGCCGTCTCGTGGGCGGACTATCCGCATTACGATAACGCCTACACTCATACCGCATGGGGCGAGCCGACGATGATGCTCCGTCACGCGGGCAAGGCGATCACGCTGGATTTGCAGAATGGAAAAACCTTATGACGAAACCACGCCTGTTCCAGAGCAAAAACGAGCAGGTTTACGCCTATCTGCGCGAGGCGATCCTCGACAGTCGG
>DASZXN010000413.1:0-2119 GCA_035545875.1 Phototrophicaceae bacterium | reverse complement strand
TTCGTTTTCCTGCGGCGCAGCAAATTCGCGCGGCGGGATGAAGCGCGGCTCGACCACGATTTCGCTTAGTTTGACGAATTTGCCGCCCAGGTGGGTGGTTTCACACTGCTCGATCAGGTCGCTGATGTAGCGGCTGTCGGCGCTGCGCGTCGCCGAGTTCTGCACGGAGACCGCGCCTTTGTTGATCGATTCCCACGCTTCACGAATCTCGTTGCGTGCCCGGTAGACGGCATACGCCGTCGCCCAGCCGACCAGCAGGCCAATGCCAAAGTTTTCAGCGTCAAAGCCCATACGAAACTCCCGATGTCTTCGCTGCGTAATCCTATTTTATGGAGACTTTGCCAGAATTGGCATTGATCTTTACGCAATCGTGCGACAATTCTTGGGCAGCACCGATTACAATGGAGTCGTCAATGTCTTTAAGCACGGCAATTGCGTTATAGTTGGGAGGGGGGAAACGATGCCACCGACCTGGAGTCAGTCCTCCACAACGTACCTCAGGATAAGCTCGATGCAGTCACGACAGACCGTCCATATCATGGCCGCCGAGTGGCGCTGGGTGATTTTCGTCGGCAGCGCGTTGGTGTTGTTAGCGATTTCGCCGCTGCTGTGGGTCGCGCTGCACGGAACTCCGGGCTGGCAGTTTATGGGGGTGCTTCACAACTATCTCGACGGCTCGACCTACATCTCCAAGATGCAGCTTGGCTATGAAGGCAGTTGGCTGGTCTATTTCCAGCATACGCCAGAGCTGCACAACGGCGCGTTCATTCAGGTGATCTATCTGCTGCTCGGTCATCTCTCGCGCTTGGTCGCCATCCCGCCGATTCTGATGTTTCATGTCGCGCGTGTCGGCGCGGCGCTGTTCATGTACGTGGCGCTCTACCAGTTAGGCGCGACCATCTGGACGCGCGTGCGCTCGCGCCGGATTTTCTTTCTGGTCGTCACGCTCGGCTCCGGTCTCGGTTGGCTGTTCGCGCCGCTGACGCAGACGACCACCTATCCCGATTTGGCGATCCCGGAAGCTTTCCCGCTCTACAGCACTTTCATGAACGTCCATTTCCCGCTGACGATTGCGTGTCTGGCGCTGCTGGCGGGCTTGTTCATCACGGCCTTTCGTCCCGGCGCTGCCGAAGACCCCGGCGTGGATTCGTCGTGGCCGCTGGTCTCGCTGTTGAGCGTGATTCTGGCGCTGCTCTATCCGCAGGCACTCGTGCCGATTGGCGGAGCGCTCTTCCTCTACGTCGGCATGATTTTCCTGCGCACACACCGCCTTCCCGCCCGTCTGATCCGCTGGTTACTGGCGGTGACGCTGCCTGCCGTGCCCGTTGCCGCTTATTACGTGATCACCGTCATGTATAACCCGGCAATGGCGGTCTGGAACGCGCAGAACGTAACCGTCACGCCGTCGCTGCCGATTATGTTGGTCGGTTTTGGCATTCCGCTGCTGGTTGCGCTGCCGGGTATTTTCCGCGCCGTGCGCCGCTTCGAGAGCGACGGTGATGGCCTGATGCTGCTCTGGTTGCTCTGTATGCTGGTGGCAATTTACCTGCCGCTCAACGTGCAGCGGCGGTTTGCCGTCGCCGCGATGATCCCGATTGGCTATTTTGCCACTCGTGCGATTGAGGATGTCTGGCTGCCGCGTATCAATCGGCGCTGGCGTCCGGCGGCAGCCTGTCTGTTCATCCCGCTGATCATGGTCAGCCAGATTTTGATGCTGTTCCTGCCCGTACTACCCGCTATTACTGGCTCTCCGCAGGCAGCAGTCGGCATTTTCCTCGAACATGACTATGCTGCCGTCTTCACCTGGCTCGGTTCGCGCACCGAATCGACGGATGTGGTGCTGGCCGCGCCGATTCCGAGCGCCTGGATTCCCGGTTGGGTCGGGTCACGGGTGGTCTATGGGCATCCCTATGAAACTCTCGATGCCGATACCAAGAAGCAGCAGGTACTCGACTGGTATGACGGCAAGGACAGCGGCGCCTCCTGCGCCACGATTCTCAAGCAGTACAACGTCCGCTACGTGTTGTACGGCCCAGAGGAGAAGAATCTCGGCCAAACCGCCTGTTTGAGCGATCTTCACCTGATCGCTCAGAGCGGCAGCGTCTCCATTTATGCGCCT
>DASZXN010000412.1:0-3878 GCA_035545875.1 Phototrophicaceae bacterium | reverse complement strand
GGGATGAGATACGACGAGAGGAAGGGATTCATGATCCTGCCCTCGCGCGAGATCAGATGCTCCATGACTGCGTAGCCGAGCGCCTGAATCACCGCGCCCTCGATCTGCCCCTGTACCAACTGCGGGTTGACTGCCTGCCCCACGTCATCGGCGCAGACGACGCGGCGCACGTAGATTTGCCCCGTTTCAATATCGACCTCGACCTCGACCGCCTGGGCGACGTAACCGTAAGCGAAGTTCGGCTCGGATTTGCCGGTCATGGGGTCATAAGCGGTCGTTTTCGGCGGGCGATACTGGAAAGTCGCTTTGGCGGGACGCTCCTCGTTCTTCCAGGCCGTCAGCGCCGCCGCCGCCGCGCCGCGCACCGCATTGCCCGCCATGAAAGTCATGCGCGAAGCCGAGACGCTGCCGGAGGTTTTCGTCTCGGCAGTATCGGCGGCGATCAGGTGAACGCGCTCGAAGGGCACGCCGACCGCTTCCGCCGCCATCTGGCTGATGACGGTGTGCGATCCCTGGCCGACTTCCGCCGCACCGTGCCGCACGACGACCTGCTCGATGTCGGTCGCGCCGTAGAGTTCAACCGTCGCCCAGCTTTGCTCCGGGAAGCCGAAGCTGTAGCCGACATTTTTAAAGCCGCAGCCGAAACCCACACCGCGCCGCAACCCTGGATTGTTCGGCTGTTCGAGCGGCTGGCGCTGCCACGAGTCGCCGGATTGTGTCCAGTAGCTTGCACGCGCCGCCGCCGCGATCACCTGCGGCATACTCACGCCTGCCGGGAGCGGCGTCCCGACCGAGAGAATGCTGCCTTCGTGGATCGAATTGCGCAGGCGCAGTTCAATTGGGTCGATGCCGAGCGCGTCCGCCAGCTTGTTGATCATCCCTTCAGCCGCGAGACACGCCTGCGGCGCGCCGAAGCCGCGAAACGCTCCGGTCGGGATGTTGTTGGTCAGCACGGCATAGGTGTCGATGTGGCAGTTCGGGAACTCATACGGCCCGGTGATCATCAGGTTGGCGTTCGCCAGCACTTTAGTCGAGGTATAGGCATAACCGCCCGCATCGCCGACGATAGTCGCCTCAATTGCCGTGAGTTTGCCGTCTTGGGTTGCGCCCCAGCGCGTCTTGATCGTGATCGGGTGACGCTTATGGTGATAGCGGATTGATTCCTCACGGCTCCAGATGGTCTTGATCGGTCGGCGCACGCGGTGAACCGCCAGCGCCAGCACGATCTGAATCGACATATCTTCGCGCCCGCCGAACGCGCCGCCAATTGCCGGGTAAATCACGCGCACTTCTTCTTCGGGGATGGCGAGCGCGTGCGCGATCAAGCCCTGATCCTCATGTACCCACTGTCCGGCGACGACAACGGTCGTTCGACCCTGCTCGTCGATGTAGCCGAGTCCGGCTTCGGGCTGCAAGTAGGCATGTTCCTGATAACCCGTCGAGTATTCGCCTTCGACGACGACCTCGGCTTGTGCCCAGCCCGCATCCATATCACCAAAGCGGGTGCGATAATGCACGAGAATGTTGTGGTCGATTTCTTCCTGAAGCTGCGGCGCGCCGTCCTCCATCGCCTCGAACGGATCAAAAACCGTCGGCAAATCCTCGTAGTCGATGTGAATCAGCCTGGCGGCTTGCGCGGCAATCATTTCCGTCTCCGCGACGACAATGGCAACGTTATCCATGTAACAGCGCACAATGTCTGCGCCCGGTTTGGCGCTGCCGGGGCCACACAGCACCGGCTGATCCTTGATCACCAGCCCATATTCATTGACGGGAACGTCTTTGGCGGTGAAGATTGCCACCACCCCCGGCAGGGCTTCGGCCTCGCTCGTGTCGATTGCCACGATACGCGCGTGCGCCCGGTCGCTGAAGCGCAGCTTCATGTAGAGCTGGCCGTCCATGTTGAAATCGCCGGGGTACGGCGCTTCCCCCGTGACCTTGCTGACCGCATCAATGCGCCGGATCGACTTCCCGACGACTACTTTCTCTTCTTTAGCCAAACCGCTTTCCTCACAGACCTCGAACGGAATCGATAACGTTACGTGGTGATGATTTCTTCCGACATGGGCTTCGGCTGCGCGCTGATCCGTTCGGCTTCACAACCGAGAATACGGTGCAGAATGGCGATGGTCGCGGCGTAAGTCGGATCAACCCCCGAATAGCTCAAATTCGTACCGAGATTCTTCCCCTTCGTGAACGGCGTGTCCGAGGCGTAATGCAGAATGCCCACGTCGAAGGGCGCGCTGTGCAGCGTGATGATCTCGTTCTGCGGGTGACGGATTGGGCGCACCGCTTCGTAGACCGACGACAGGTACGGCCCGGCTTCCATCTCGATCACGGTGTAGCCTTCGTGATAGAACACGCTCATGTAGCGCGGGCTTTGCAGAAACGTCCCGAATGCGCTGATCGCCTTCTGGTTGTCGAGCACCGTGCCGTAAGTCAGGAAAGGCGCGACATCCTGCGCCGAGAAGCAGTTGTTGAACAGGTAGGTGTTCTGCGAATGTTCGTCGTGAACGACGTTCGAGATCATCACGTCGCCGATGCGTCCGTTGAGCGTAGCGGCCTTGCCCATGATATACACGCCGAGCAACCGGGCGACCTTCTCCGAGACACAGGTCAGGATTTCGTAGGCCGCCTGTCCGAGCGGATAGTCGATGTTGACGATGATCGCGTCACTGCGCGCGAGCCAGTCGTAATCCAGTCCATCGTATACACGCGGATCGAGCCATTCAGGGCGCAGCTTGTTGACCTCGATCACCTGCGCTTCCACGTCGAACCCGTGTCTGCTGGGAACGCGGTGCAGGCCGATTGTCGCTTCGTCGTTCGACAGGCGCTTGAGCGGTTCCTCGCCCACGTCGTTCAGATACTTCTTCATGACGTAGTAGAGGAAATTCGGCTTGGTGGTCGCGCCCGCCTGAATCGCGCGGTATTCCGCCATCAACTGTTCGTGTCCACGCGCCTCGATGAAATGGAGCAGCTTCTTTTCCTCACGCAGCGCGAAGCCCGTCACCAGATTCGCCAGCGAATGCGTATTGCTGGACACAAAATAGACGGGGCGATCTTGCAGCTTAACCCGCGCGCTCACGTCTTCGGCCAAATCATCCCACCAGCGCGAGGTCGCGCGGCGATAATCGGCCAGCGATCCGGCCAACTGGCGCACGCCGATCTGTTTGCGCCCGCGCGACATGGCCGTCAGCGTACTGACGAAGCGCGATCCCCAGACGACTTCCAGCCGCTGCAAATCGGCGGCGTCCAGTTGCAGCGCGTCAGCCAGCATCTTGCGCTCGCCTTCGGTCAGTGGATTGCGCCGATCCTGATACTGCGCCAGAAACAGCTTGGCGACCTCACCTTGCAGCAGCGAATGGAGCTTGTTCCATTCGATCTGATAGGCCGTCAAAATTGGGATCAGGTCGTCGATGTCCGAGCGGCTGGCGACGAACACCGCCAGCCGATGCTCGCCGTCGAAGTGCATTCGGCGGCGACGACCGGGCGCGTAGACGCGCTCCCACTCGGTCACGGGATAGCTCGCGTCCAGAAACGATTTTTCGATCTGACCGAGCAGGACAAAATCGACCTCCGTCATACAAGCCGGGAGCCGCAAGCTGGTATAGATGAGCGCCGATACGTCGGGCAGCGGACTGCGCGCCTGCACGTGCAGCGACGAGTCCATCGCCATGTGGCTCTCGACCAGCGTTTCGATCTGAATAGTATGGGTCGAACGCAGCAGCGAATAATACGTCCGCATGTAAAGCTGAATTTCTTCGCTGCCGGTCTGCGGAACGGTACGATCCATAGGCTATTTATTCTTACTCTCGACGTACTTGCGCATCTCCTGATTGAGCTTGCGCTGACGCTTCTTCTGGGCTTTATGGTAATTC
>DASZXN010000411.1:0-2256 GCA_035545875.1 Phototrophicaceae bacterium | reverse complement strand
GGCTCCCAGCGCCCTTCCTTGACGCGCTCCTTGATCTGCGCGAACAGTTCGGGGTAGTTGATCTCGGTGTAGCGATAAAGCTGCGCCTGACTCTGCGAGAACTTGTATTCGGGAAATTCTTCCATCAGACGCAGCGCCGTGCTGAACGTGCGTCCCGATTTGCGGACGGTCTGACCAAGCGTCCACAACCACGCCACGTCGATGTGGGCGTGACCGACGCCGATGATCTTCACGTCCATCGGCGCGCCGGACGCGGCAATCCCACGCTTCAGGACTTGCAGTGCGTTGGGCACACTGGAATAGAAGGCGTCCGTACCGAGCGGATCGCGCGTATCGACGGCGACGAAAGCGGCTTCGAGCGCATTGAACAGATGTCCCTTGACCGGATCATCGTCGTCTAACTGATTGGCAACGTCGAGAGCGACACGCGCCACCGCGACGAATTCGCGCGTCGGCGGATCGATCTGCACGACCGAGCATGGGCGCATGTAGAGCTTGACGTTCTGGTCGCCCGCGATGTCGCCGCCCGTCCAGCCGTGCAGCGCCAACCGATGCGTCTTACCGTCGCGGAAGTGACCATTAAGCGCCAGTTCGTGATGGTGACGATCCGCTGCCGCGTAGGGCTGCCCATCGATGTAGGCCAGCGATTCCGGGTGGCTGAAGTCGCGCATCTCGCCAATCGGCAGATAAAGCGACACCGGGCCATTCCAGCCCGCTGGGACTTCAAACGTGGTGCGCAGGACAAAATCGGTGCGCCAGTGTCCCCAATAGCTGTTCGGCGCGATGCTTTCCCAACCGCTGTCGTCGAACTCCTGACCAATCGGCGGCGCGTCCTGCGGGCTGGAAAGCGCTTTATAGCGGAAATTCGGCAAATCGTGATGCTGCTTGTAGACCAGCGGCTCGATGAGCTGGATACGCTGGCCGATTTTCTGCGAAGTCCAACGGACTTTGTGTAGCAAAGTTCACTGCTCCTTACGTGAGTGAAAGAAAATTGATCAGGGCGTCGATGTTTCTGCGGTCGTCGCCACTGCTTTTTCATCATACAGATAGCAGGCCGCCTGATGATCGATCTCATCGATTTTGTAGAGCGGCGGCTGGGCTGTCAAGCACCGATCCATGCGCTTCGGGCAGCGTGGATAGAAGCGGCAGCCGGAATGAGTCGAACTACGCATTTCTTCTTCGGGCGGCAGCGAGATTTCGCCTTCCCACTTGATGTCCGGGTTGGGCACCGGCACCGAATCGACCAGAAGCTGCACATACGGGTGCTTCGGGTTGTCGATCACGTTGATGGTGCTGCCCTTCTCGGCAACCGTTCCCTGATAGAGAATGAAAATCTGGTCGCCAATCTGGTAGGCGGTGCTCAGGTCATGCGTGATGTAGAGGAAGGAAATACCCATTTCCTCTTTCAGACGGATCATGACTTCGAGGATCGAAGCGCGCAGCGAAGCATCGACCATCGACACGGGTTCGTCAGCGACGATCAGCTTGGGCTTGATCATGTAGGCGCGCGCCATCATGATGCGCTGGCGCTGTCCGCCGCTCAACTGGTGGGGATACTTGCGCAGTACGTCCTCACCGTGCAGGCCAACGACGTTGAGCGCTTCTTCGATCATCTGGCGTGCTTCGGTGCGGTTATGACTGAGCTTGAAATTGCTAATCACGGTGTTGAAAACGTGCTCGACCCGGTAAAACGGGTTGTAGACGCCAAACGGGTCTTGAAAGACAGCCTGCACGTCGCGCCGATAGGCTTTCAACTGCTTGGGAGTCGCCGCCGACATATCCTGGCCTTCGAAGATGATCTGGCCGGAGGACAGGCGCGTAAAGCCGAGTACGACCTGCGCCAGCGTCGTCTTGCCGCTGCCGCTCTCCCCGGCGATGGTGATAATCGAGGCCGGGCTTTTCGGGATGTTCAGGTTGAAGTCTTGCAGCGCCACGACTTCGCGTCTTCCGCTCTTGGGAGCAGCACCACCGCGCGCCCGAACCAGCAGGCTGCGCAGCGATGATCCCCCGCCGCCGCCGCGCTGACGGTAAATTTTCGTCGCGTGTTTAATTTCGAGCAGCATCGACGACATAGGTTCCGTCTTCCTTCTCTTGATACAGATGGCAGGCGACAAGCTGACCCGGATTAACCTCGCGCATGGCCGGCGGCTCGATGCGGCAGCGATCCATCACGAAAGGGCAGCGCAGTTGAAAGATGCAGCCGGGCGGCGGGTTACGTGGGTCATGGGTGATACCTTCCATGATCTTGAGCGGCTT
>DASZXN010000410.1:0-3794 GCA_035545875.1 Phototrophicaceae bacterium | reverse complement strand
AAACGCTCGCTGAGCAGGGGATCACGCTGATTGTGGTCGAGCAAAACGCGCGCAGTTTGCTGCAATGGTGCGAGTATGTTTTTGTGCTGCGCGAAGGTCAGTTGGCCTTTCACGGCACCGTCGAGGAATGCCACGCCGACGAGGAATTGGTCAAGCAGTATTTGGGCGTGGGGAGAAGCTAAAAAGAAGTTATGAGCGATGAGTAAAAACAGGACTGGGGTTCGAGGACTGAGGACTGAGTAAAAACAAAGCGTTCAGCCCGACCATCCAAGCTATTTTCAGCCCACTTCAGTGGGCTTGGGTTTTGTAGCCCGACGTTTTGAACGTCGGGCGGCGCGAGCAAGCACGCTGGGTAAAACGCTTAACGTGAGTATCCAGTGGGCGAGGCATGACTCGCCCTTACAGAAAATCCGAGTCGGGCTAAGAAGCGCTCAAATCGACCACGACTGCCGAGATGTCATCGACGGTGCTGCGGCGATTATCCTTCTCCTGCGAACGCGCGTAAGCCGCGTCGCCCAGATTTTGGGCTTTGTCGCCGTCCTGCTTCAACCCTTCGATGATTTCCGCTTCCGCCAGATTCTTATAGACGCCATCCGAGCAGAGCAGCAGCAGATCGCCGGGGGAAACCTCGATGCGCGAGGTTTGTGCAATGGGATCGGTCGGGTGGATGCCGAGCGCGTTGATGACGATGTTTGCCGCCGGGATATTCAGCACCGTATTGCCGACCAGAAACCAGCGCCACGCGATATACAGATCATAGGGATTGCCCGAAATCGTGATCGTGCCCTCAGTCACCGGCTCATCGACGCCATCGTAGTTGTCGAGAATCAGGCTGATTTTCTCGGCATCTTCGGGCGTCAGCAGGTTGGAGCGGACAAAGAATTCGATGTTGTCCTCGTCCTGACATAGTTGGATCAATTCGCCGTCGCTGAAGAGATAGCCGCGCGAATCGCCGACCTGCACGGTCAGCAGGCGCTGGCCGTTCTCGCAGACGACGACAACGGTCGCCACCGCGCCAACACGATGCCCAACCGGATATTCGTCGCCGTTATTGAGTTCGCGCAGTACCCGCTGATGCGCTCGCACGAGCGCGGCGGTAACCTGCTGCTCGCCTTCACCGCCGGGTGAGGCGTCAATATCCGCCGGGAGATGCTGCAAATCCTCAATCAGCGTGTCACGCACCATCTGCGAGGCTTCGTGCCCCGTCATGAGCGTGCCGTCATGATTCTGGTGCTGCTGACCGCCCATGCCGTCGATCACGGCGAACACGGGCGCGTTATTTTCGCCGCCATTGGTACCGGAATAGAACAGGATCGCGTCTTCGTCACGATCCGGGTGCTCGCTGGAGGCGCGAGTGAAGTCGTAAATTTTCACGTTTTGCTGTCTCGGATGGCGTTATTCAGGCGCATAAAAATGCCGGGGCGATGCTCGCCCATCTTGCGTAAACGTTCGAGGTCGTCGGGGTTCAGATAGGGTGCTGGCTCGCCGTTCAGATCAGGCTTTTTCGGCTCTGGCGGGGCGCTCGTGACGCTGGAGGCGCTGATCGGCTCGGCCAGGGCTTCTGACTGCACGACCGGCGGTTCTGGCGGCGTCTTGATTACGGGTTTCGACGGCGGCGGCGTGCTGGTCACACTGATAACGCTAATCGGTTCGCCGAGCGTGCTCGATTGTACGACCGGCGGCTCGGTGGGGGCGCTCAACTTCGGCTGAACGGGCGGCGGCGTGCTGGTGACGCTGCTGGCGCTGATTGGTGCGCCCAAAGCGCTCGACTGGACGACGGGCGGTTCGCTCGGCACCTTGAAGCGATAGCCACACTGCGAGCAGACCTTCGCGCCGGGGCGTCGGGGCGCGCCGCATTGCGGGCAGAAATGCTGTCCGCTCAGTTTGCGCGCCCGGATTTGAAAGAGATGCCCACACTGGCTGCACGCCTTCGCGCCCATGCGATTCATGTGCCCGCATTGGGGACAGCGCTTGCGTAACATGCCGCTGGTATCCGCCAGAAAGAAGGCGTAACCACACTGCGTACAGTTCTTGGCTGCCGCGCGATTGCTGTGTCCGCAGATGGGGCACAGCTTGCGGTCGTTCGGGATCGATGGGTTCATGCAGCGCGACCTACTTTTGATCCGTGTCCTTATTCGCGTCTTCTTCTTCGGTCAGGCTGACGGTCGATGTGCCGAGCGCGGCAGTCTTGCGGGCGATTTCGCTGCCCTGACCCGCTGCTTCCAGCACCTCCGTCATGGCGCGGTTACCAACCTGATTGGCGATGTCGAGCGCTTCGGTGCGATGCCGCTCCGCGCCCGCCATGTCGCCCGCGTTGAGCGCTTCAGTCATGGCCTGCGTCGATGCCGCCAACTGTCCCTGACCGAGATAGCCCGCGACAATCGGGTTGACCTGATTGATCTGCGCCTGATCATTCGTTTGCTGAAGGATCATCCACGTCGCCTGATCGCCTTTTTCCTCGACACGCTGGCCGCCCGAAGCGTAGACAATCGACGGCCTACAGGCGACGACGCGCGCGCCCACCGCCGCCAGTTCGATGTGGACGACGAAATCGCGGTGATCCTTGACCGACATCGGCGGGACAGGCACAACCCAGGTGTGATCATCACCGAGCGGCGCGGCCTCGCCTTTGACCCAGTTCGGATAGGCTTGCGCGAGCGAGAGAATCCGCGCGCCTGCCGGAGTCCAGAGGTGCAGCACGACATCGCTGGCGACGGTCTGCGACATTTTGACGACCAGCGTGTTGAACTCGTCGCGCAGGTCGTCGGGGTTGGGGACGGCTTTCGGCATCCAGCCCTGCGTGATTTGCGCCATCTTGGTCAACTGCTCAGGATTCCAGTCGCGCCCATAGCCGTAAGCGCACAGGTGAATGTGCATGTCGGCGGCAGCTTTGACGGCGTAGGCCAGCGTCGATTCCTGCTCGGTGTTCTGACCATCGGTCAGGAAAATGCCGTAGCGCGCCACGTCGCCGGGGACGCGCTGCTGCGCGTTAATTGCCATACGGATGCCCGTTGACATCGCCGTGCCGCCGAACATGCGCGTGTTGCGCAGCTTGCGCCGGAAATCCGAGAGCAGTTGATTGCGATCCGTACTCGGCTGAATATTCGTCATCGGGACGAGTTCTTCGGCGTCGTCGTCAAAGACCACGACTTGCAGCATGATCCCGTTCGGCGCGTTGGTGAGCAAATCTTCGACCGTCGCAATCGCGGAATTGAATTTCGCGCCCTGCATCGAGCCGGATACGTCGCAAATCAGCGAAATGACGGTCGCCTGCGGCTGCTGGGGCATGTCGTTGGCCGAAACCGAGACGACGCCCCAGACCGAGTTGGTCGTCGGGCTGATGTAGGGATTGTAGTAGGTTTTGAAGCTGAAGGCGTTTGCCATCGTGTTCCCTCATTGATGCTCTGAAGTAAACGAGCGTTGTTCTCCGTAGGGGCGAGGCATGCCTCGCCCCTACATAGTAATTTTCTCGGCGGCCTACATAAACGCCCACGTGCGAGCGTTCATGATCCGGTCGTTGATGACCCATTCGCGGTCAGCCTCGCCGTCGCGTGCCAGATATTCGCGCCAGGCTTGTTCGTTGGCTTTCGCCAGTTCCGGCAGCGTCTTAATCTGCTGATCCGGCCAGTTGATCGCCGGGACTTTGCCGGATTTCCTGGCGACGGCGTTGGCAGTGAAGTAGAACTCGGCCAGCAGACGGAAATAAGCGCGCGATTCGACGCCGTTCTCGCGCAGGACGTTGATGGCGCGCGCCGCTTCTTCGAGGGTTGTGGCGTCGCCTTCGTCGGCCTTCA
>DASZXN010000409.1:0-3785 GCA_035545875.1 Phototrophicaceae bacterium | reverse complement strand
CCGACCGCAATTTATGGGCCAAAGGGCGAGGGGGCGCACGCCGCCGTCGAGTACGTCGAGCTAGACAGCGTGTATCACTGCGCCGAGGTGATCGCTGAAACCGTGCGACAATGGATGTAGTAGGAGGCTTAGACAGAAATTCATAAATTTTTCGTGCGCGCGTCGGGATCGGTAAAATTATTGTAATATAATGAATGGCAGTTCAGGTGATGCGAGCTGATGCTGCCGATGCGAGTTTGGGTCTCTGCAAATACGGAAATTGAATATCTGCGCAGCTTTCTGGAACACGTCGGCGTACGGGCCGAGGTCGAGCTTGACGAGAACAACGAGCGGGTCATCATCATTTCGACCGCCTCCTACCGGCAGCGCAGCGCCTCGATTGAAGCCTGGTTCACCTTGATCAGCCAGAATGAGCAGTTCAGTTATTTCCGCGAGCGACTGCGCGGCGTCGATCAAACCGAGTAGTGTTACAACTCGGTTAAGTTCCGTTCATATGAATAACGTTACGTTTCTGGAAAACAATTTCGGTTTATTGTAGTGGCATTAGACAAGGGTTAAGTGTGGATCCCGAAACCGACTACATCCGCGAATTTCTCGCACACATGGGCGTCAAAGCTGATGTCCGCCTCGACAGCAGCAACCAGAAAGTCATCATCATCGAGACTGAGGTCTATATGCTGCGCCGTAACTGGATTGAAACCTGGTTCACGCTGATCGATCAGAACGAACGCTACAGCTTTTTCCACGAGCGTCCGCGCGGCACGGGACAAACCCTCTGAATTTACCCGATCACAAGGGCGCGCAGGCCGCGCACTTTGTCCGCATCCACGCCGCCGCCTGTTCGCGCCGCCGAGCCAAAATGATAGCCATGTGCGCGTACAAGCTTCAGCATTTCGGGCAGCATTGCCAACGTTAGACTTCCCGCAGCGACAAATTTCAGCCGATCTCCATAGTCCCTGACCCACTGGGCGAGCGCAAGCCGTCCTGCCCACGCCGTCAGCGCTGGCCCGGAGGTTAAGATGCGCGGCGCGACGCCGATCAAGCCCGCGAGCGCCTGCTCCGGCTCGACGCTCTCGTCGAGAGCGCGATGCACGGTCAGCGGCAGCGGCGCGGCAGCCTGCGCGACTTGCCGGACAAGATCAAGATCGAGCCGTCGATCCGGTCGCAGCGCGCCAAAGACCACGCCGTCGATGCCCAGTTGCGCCAGCGCGCGCGTATCCTCTAAAATCTGCGTGAATTCGCGCTCCGTATAGACGAAATCGCGGGCGTGCGGGCGCACGATCACGTTGACCTCGATCTGCACAGCATCACGAATGCGGCGCACGAGGTCGAAGTCCGGCGTCAGCCCGCCGACGCTCAGATCGCGCGAGATTTCGATGCTGTTCGCGCCACCCTGCTGCGCCGCGACCGCATCGGCAAGGGTTTCAATCGCAATTTCGAGTTGGGGCATGAGTTGGTCGTTAGTTGTTAGTTATTGGTTTTTAGACGGCATGAATATAACCATACGCGCGGATTTTACCGAAAACTACAAACTAAAAACTAAAAACTAACAACCAACAACCAATAACCAATAACCTTTGGAGGCATCCTTTGTACCGCATCGCGCTAGGCGGCATCGCTATCGAAAGCTGCACTTTTTCGCCGCTGCTGAGTCGGCTGGAGGATTTCACCGTCCGGCGCGGCGATCAGCAGCGAACGCTCTACCCGTTCCTGAGCCAGTACGCCGCCGAGATCATCCCGACCCTGCACGCGCGTGCGCTCCCCGGCGGCTCGGTCGAGGCGAGCGCGTATTCGGCGCTCAAAGCCGAGTTTCTGGATCGGCTGCGGGCGGCGCTTCCGCTTGATGGCCTGTTCCTCGATCTGCACGGCGCAATGAACGTCGTCGGTATGGACGACGCCGAAGCCGATTGGATCGAAGCGGCGCGAGCGGTCGTCGGTCAAAGCTGCCTGATCGCCGCCAGTTACGATCTGCACGGCAATTTCACGCAGCGGCAGGCGAGCACGCTCGATCTGCTCTCGGCCTTTCGCACCGCGCCGCACATCGACGAACTGGAAACGCGCGAACGCGCCTTTCGGATGCTCATAAACGCGCTCAACAGCGGCGTGCGTCCGCAGGTGCTTCATGTCCGCGTGCCCGTGATTCTGCCGGGCGAGAAAACCAGCACCGAATGGGAGCCGGGACAGTCGTTGTACGGCATGATTTCAGACGATGTGCCGGGCGTGCTCGATGAGTCGATCTTCGTCGGCTACGCCTGGGCGGACGAGCCGCGTTCGAGCGCCGCGCTAGCCGTCACCGGGACGGATGCGGAAGCCATGCGCCGCGAAGCCGTTCGACTGGCGCAGCGCTACTGGGACGTGCGCGATCAGTTCGCGTTTGGCGTGCAAATCGGATCGATGGACGAGTGCATCGGCTGGGCGCTGGCCGCGCCGGAAGTTCCGGTGATGATCAGCGACAGCGGCGACAACCCGACGGCGGGCGGCGCGGGCGACGTGCCGATTGCCCTGAGCCGCCTGATCACGCTGAAGGTTCCCGACGCGGTTGTCGCCTCGATTGCCGATGCTCCCGCGACCGAGCGCTGCTATGCGGCAGGCGTCGGCGCGACAGTCGATCTAACGCTGGGCGGCAAGCTCGACCCGATCACGAGTAAGCCGCTGGCCGTTACGGGTCAGGTCAAATTTCTGCTCGATCCGAGTGAGAGCAGCGAACGGCAGGCCGTCGTCCAAATCGGCGGCGTGCAGGTGATCATCACGCAGCGCAGGCGACCCTATCACTACATCAGCGATTTTCAGAAACTCGGAATTGAACCGAGCGAACACAAGATCGTGGTGGTCAAGATCGGCTACCTTGAACCGGAACTGAAAGCGGCAGCAGCGAAAGCCTTGCTCGCCTTAACACCCGGCGCAGTCGATCAGGCGCTAGAGCGGCTGCCGTTCCAGCGGATCGAGCGCCCGGTGTATCCGTTGGATAAAGATATGACGTGGAAGCCGTGAGGAATTGAATTTGTAGGGGCGAGGCATGTCTCGCCCCTACGGGGTGATCCGTTAGACTCGTTCCAGTTCGAGCCAGTAGTGATCGCCGAGGAAGTTGAACGGCCAATGGGGGGCGGTCGCGCGTTCCAAGCGGAGCAGCGTCCGCGCGAGCCGTTTGCGCCGCCCAACGCCGCGATAGAGGTCGCTGGGGGGCAGGAACACGCCGAGTCCCCAGAGCAGCGAGCGCCGGAAGCCTATACCGAAATCGCGCTGCAAGCGACCGGGCGTCGGATAGTAGACGTTGAAATACTGCCCGTCGAGGTGAGCGACCGTACTCCTGCGCAAGCGACGGGTCGCGGTGCGCAAATCGCCATGAATGCCGTGCCAAACGATTTCCCAGGGACAAAGCGGCCCCATCACGCCGAGACCGAGCTTTGCACCCGGCCTGATCGCCTGTGATAGCTGTCCGCCAAGCGCTGACCAGTCGCCGACACAGTTGAGCGCTCCGTAATTCGAGTACGCTCCATCGAACGTTTGCGCGGGCAGACTCCAGTTCGCCGCGTCGTTGAAGTCGAGCAGGCGCGTTTCAACCCGATCCGCGACGCCTTCGGCCTGAGCCTTGCGCGCCGTCTCCGCGATCATGGCGGGACTGCCATCGCTCGCCAACACGTGAACGCCACGCTTCGCCAAATAGATCGCATCCTCGCCCGTGCCGCAGCCCATTTCCAGCACGGTGTCGCCCGCTTTGTAGAGCGCGCCGCGCCGCTCCCAGACGCGCTGGCGAAACCAGCGGCTCAGTTCGGTATTGGTGAACT
>DASZXN010000408.1:0-2887 GCA_035545875.1 Phototrophicaceae bacterium | reverse complement strand
GTGCCGCGATGACCAGCAGCAGCAGTCCGTCCGCGCGGGTCAAATGCCCCAACGCGCTCAACGCCCCCGCAACAAACCAGATCACAATCACGCGAATTGTTTTCGCCCCTCCCTGAAGTCGGGGAGGGGTCGGGGGTGGGGTCAGCGTTTGGCTCGCCCCAATCCCCATCACGACCAAACACAGCGATCCGACCAGCGCATACGGCGCGAAGGTGTCGATTTCGCCCCAGAACTTGGTGTAGAACCCGCTGAACAGCGTCAGCAGCCCGGCAATCCACGCATGACGCGCTGTCCCGCCGAGTCGCCAGCCGAGCCAGAAGCCGATACAAGCCGTCAGCGTGAACATCAGAATGAAGGGGAGCTGCGCGACGGCGTAATTTCCCGCCGCGTTGAACAGGCTCATCACTACACCCGCGACGAACGAGGTCAGCGGCATCCAGTACAGGTGCGACACCATCGGCAGGTGATCCTGCGCGCCGATGTACGTCCAGACGTAAGGATCGGTCAAGCCCTGTCCGCTCGCCAGGCGCGTCGCCGCATTGAAATGGTAATACACGTCGGTGTACCCCGGCGCGGCGATCAGATGAGCGACGATAAACGCGACGATCAGCGCGATCAGGGCGAAAATGGCAAAGCCGCGCCGACTCATCATGTGGCGCTGCGGGGTTTCTCCCCGCTCCCGTGTGCAGGAGAGGGGGTACGAACAAGTTCGTCTGGGGTGAGGGGTAGAATTGCTTCTTGCCGCAGCCGCCGATAAAGCGCGACGCAAAACCCGATCAGGACGACCGTGCGCGCCAGCACCAGCATCACGAACGGCAGCACCAACTGCCCCGTGATCGTGCCGCCGGTGTCGCCCGTCCGAATGAATAGGAAGGGATATTCCGCAAACGTCAGCAGAGAGAGCAGCACCACCGAAGTCACGCCATCCCGTGAGGGGAAGCACAGCAGCATCAGCGGGACGATCTGCGCCAGCCACTGTGGACTCCAGCCCTGCGCTTGCAGGAAAAAGATCAGCAGCGTGATCGCTACAAATGCGACCAGCCCGCGATCATCGAAGCGGCGCGTGCGCGCGAACACGAACAGGCCGATCAGCGCCGCCGCCGCCAGCCGAATCACGCCCGGAATCACGGCGGGCTTGCCTTCGAGCTTATTGGCGTTCGCCGGATCGAGCCGTTCCTGCGGTGGGCCGAAGTTGCCGGTCGTGTAGTTGCCGTCGATCAACGCCCAGACCGTTTCATACGAGGCTTTGCTGAACTGCGCCGTCAGCGAGGGCAGCGTCATGGCGGCGTTCTGAGCGAACAATAGCCCGTAGACAATCGCGAAGATGCCGACCGCGATCACCGAATAGCGCAGCGCCGATCTTGCCTCGCGCATTCGCCAGAGCGCGCCGAGGATCAGCAGTGGCGTGAACTTGACCAGCCCGCCGACCGCCGCGATCACGGCGGACTTCACGTCCTGCCGCTCGATCAACGTGGCGACCGCCCAGAGCAGGAAAAAGGCGACCATCGGCTCGAAATCCCACCAGATCAGCACCAGCGGCGCGACACACAGCGCGTAAATCCACGCCAGCGCCATCCCGGTGTTCACCCCATAGAGCTTCGTGCCGATGCGCCGCACCATGATCAGGTTGCCAAAGTCGAACAGCATCATGATCACGCCGTAGATCAGCGCGAAGCCACCATAACCGTTCCGACCAAACAGCACCGCCACCAGCGATTCGAGCAGCGACGGGATCGGCGGGAACTCGCTCCACCAGTTGCGGAACGGCAGCAGCCCCTGATTGGCGAAACTGCCCAATTGGAAGTAGTAGAAGAAATCGCCGCCCGCCGTCATCCCACGCTCGATCCCGCCGCTGAACAACGGCTGGTAGACCATCAGCAGAATCAGGCGCAGCGCGATGAACAGGATCAGCAGCAGCCGGAAATCCAGCAGCAGCGTCGCGGTCTGAATCGGGGCGGTGCTTGATTTGCTTTTCAAATAGCTACCCTATCGCTTTGTTGGTGATCGCGCATGATCCGTAGGGGCGAGGCATGCCTCGCCCCTACAAATACTTCACGGCGTCTCGATAATTCACGCCGACTTGGTAAAAATCGCCGCCATATCGTCGTCGTAGACTTCTTTCCAGCCCGGTTCCTCGCGCAACCGCTGCGCGAGGCCGCTCTCCTTCTCCATCACCACCGTGTTGACGCCGTACTGCTTGAGCGTGTCGCGCCAGCCCGTACTGCCTGACGCCGCCTGCAAATATTGATTCAGGAACGTGTCGCCATACAGATCAGTGCGCCCATCGACAAAGACCGGGTAATCCGGCGCGAACTCGATCAGGTAGCCGCCCCAGTTGTAGCTGTTGAAGATTGGCCCCGGCGGGTGCGTCGTCTCCAGATAATTGGTCGCGCCGACGGGCAGATAGGCTTTCATGTCCGCCGCCACCGACTTCGGTTCCAGCACCAGCACCACCTTAAGCAGCGCCACGATGCAAATCACCGTCACAATCACCACGTTGAGGCGTATCTGACGCGGGCTGACGCGCCGCGCCGGATTCAATACCCAGCCGCGCTCCTGCAAAATCGAGTCGAGGTGATAGGTCAGCACGGGCGTGGCGGCAACCGCGAACACGGCAATATTGCGCCCCGCGAGCAGTCCCATAAACGCCGATCCACTGACCAGTACAAAATCCGTCCAGTTGAGGCGGCGTTTGCTCGCTCCGGCTGCGCCGAGTACGCCCAGCAGCAAAAAGATGAACGGCCACGTCTCGCGCTGCTGGAAATCGGGCGAGTTCCATTCCTGAATATAGGCGCGCAGCACGCCGATCCCGACCGTCTGGAACGGCACGAGCAGAATCTTGACCGTGTACGGGTTGATCACCAGCGCCGCGCCAGAGATCAGCGCG
>DASZXN010000407.1:0-21701 GCA_035545875.1 Phototrophicaceae bacterium | reverse complement strand
GATGGGGTGCTCTTTACGCCCACCGGACACACGGGCGAAAGCGTCAGCCGCCTGCTCGAAGCCGAAATCCCGGTCGTACTGATCGACCGCGACCTGCCCGGTCTGCCGATCAGCCGCGTCCTGAGCGACAACGTTGGCGGAGCCTACGCCGGCGTCCAGCACCTGCTTGCGCTCGGTCATCGGCGCATTGGCTTGATCGGCGGCCCACCCCATAGCGACACCACCCAACTGCGCGTTCAGGGCGCGCTTCAGGCGCTCCGCGAAGCGAACGCTCCACTCGATCCTGATCTGCGCGTGGTCGAAGAAATGCCAGAAATCGAGCTGGGTTATCACGCGGCGCTACGCCTGATGAAGCGCCCCGATCCGCCGACGGCGATCTTTGCCCTGACCGACGTGATCGCAGTGGGCGTGCTGCACGCCGCTGCCGAGCTTGACCTGTCGCTGCCGCACGACCTCTCGGTGATGGGCTTCGACGATATTCCATTGGCAGCTTACGTCATCCCTGAACTGACGACCGTCGCCCAGCCGATCTACAGCATGGGGCAAACCGCCGTCGAAATCCTGATGCGGCAGTTGGGCAATCCTGATCAACCACTGGAAAAAATTACACTCGACACACGGCTGGTCACGCGCAAATCGACCGGGCCGCTCAATCATGGGGGTCAACGAAACTAATGTCGCTGCTTCTGGGGATCGATATTGGCACGTCGAGCGTTAAAGCTGTCCTGTACGATCCCGATACCGCCGGTGTGGTGGCGGTCGCGCAGCGCGAATACCCGATCTACAAACCCGCGCCGGATCGCGCCGAGCAAGACCCGGAGGACTGGTGGAACGCCACCGTCGAGGTCGTGCGCGGCGTCACCGAGCGCGCCGGACGCCGGGACGTGATCGCCATCAGCCTGTGCGGACAGATGCACGGCTTTGCCATGCTCGACAAACAGGGGCGCTCGCTGCACCCAGCGATTGTCTGGCCGGATCAGCGCAGCGCCGCCGAGTGCGAGGAACTGGTCGGTCTGCTCGGCGCGCAGCGCTACGTCTCGATTGCCGGGACGCTGCCCGCGACTGGCTTCATGGCGCCTTCGCTGCTCTGGCTCAAGCATCACGAACCCGCCCTGCTCGACCAGATTGGCGCGGTCATGCTGCCGAAAGATTACGTCCGCCTCAAGCTGACGGGCTACCTCGCCACCGATCCGAGCGATGCAGCGGCCACCGGGTTATTCGATGTCTCCGCGAAAAACTGGTCGCAGGCGATCATCGACAGCGCCGGACTTCCGAGCGCCATTTTTCCGCCCGTGCTCGAAGCGCAGGCGCTCGCGGGCGAATTGAGCGGCGCGACCGCTCAGGAACTTGGCCTGACCGGACGGATTCCGGTGGTGGTCGGCAGCGCCGATCAGCCCGCGCAGACGATGGGCTGCGGCATCGCCGCGCCGGGCAAAGCCGCCGTCAGTATTGCGAGCGGCGGAACGGTCGTCACACCGCTCGTACCGACTGGCTCAACGATCCCGACCGATCCGCGTTTGCATGTGTTCAATCACGCCATTCCGGGCATGTGGTACATCCTCGGCGCGATTTTGTCGGCGGGCTTATCGCTGCGCTGGCTGCGTAATGTCGTTGGTCTAGAGGGTTTCGGCAAATCAGCTTACGAGCGCTTCAGCGCGGAAGCGGCTGCCGTCGCGCCCGGCGCGCAGGGCTTGATCTTCCTGCCCTATCTCACCGGCGAACGCACGCCCTATATGGATCCGAAGGCACGCGGCGGCTTCATCGGCCTGAGCGCCTATCACGAACAGGGGCATCTCGCCCGCGCTGTGATGGAAGGCGTCGCTTTCGCGCTGCGCAGCGCGCTCGAAATCAGCCTCGAACTGGGCGGACAGGTCGATACGGTGATCGCAACGGGCGGCGGCGTCGAGAGCGCAGTCTGGCGGCAGATTCTCGCGGACGTGCTGGCGCTGCCGATGCAGCGGAGCCTGCTCACGGCGCAAGCCGGGGTCGGCGCGGCGTTGCTGGCCGGGGTCGGTACAGGCATCTACAGCACCTTCGAGGAAGCGGCGCAGGAAACCGCGCAGTACGGGGAAGTCACCGAGCCTGTGCGCGACCGTCAGGCGCTCTACGACGAGCTTTACGCCGAGTTCAAGGCGCTCTATCCGCACCTGCGCGACGATTTCCACACACTGACAAAAATCAGTAATGAGTGAAGCAGTTAAAAGTAGAAAAAGTTAAAGGTCAAAAGTAAAAACAAGGCGATTATCCCTTCATGACAGGTATTGTAGGGGCACGACATGTCGTGCCCCTACCGTCAAGGGATAATCCCCAAAAACAAAGCCTATCGTATCCTTTTTAACTTTTAACTTTTAACTAACCTGCGTTTCGGATAAGACCGTTCAATTTCGCGCCTGATTCTTTCGCCCTCATCCCCTGCCCCTTCTCCCTCAGAGGGTTTCTGAAAACTCCCTCGAATGGGCGGTATTTCTCCCGCTTTCCAGAAACGCTCTCAGGGAGAAGGGGAAAGACCAATGACCGGGGTTTTAAAGTCCCTCTCCATGAGGGAGAGGGATTGAGGGTGAGGGCTGAAAAGCTATCCAAAACTCAGGTTAACTACGGATTTTCGCTTTTCCTCATTACTCATTCCTCATTCCTCATGACTTCTTTTCTGTACCGCTGCCCCGTCCAATAGATGCAGTCCGCGAGTTCATTGTCGGCGCAGCCCATGATGTCTTCGAGCAGGGTTTTCATGCTCTGCACGTTGAGCAGCCGTTGATTGAGTTCGTAGAGCTTGCGCTGGATCAGATCATGCCAGTCGGCGTGCGGCGAGGCGCTGGTCAGAATGTCGTCGAGCAAAATGCGCAGTTCAGCCAGCGTGAATCCGGCCTGCTGCGCCGTCCGAATAATCTCCAGGCGCTGCAATACGCTCGCGTCGTAGCTGCGGCGTCCGCTGACACGCCTCGGCTCCGGCAGTAGGCCAATGCTCTCGTAATAACGCAGCGTGGAGGTGCGTACGCCCGCCTGCGCCGCGACCTGACTGATGCTGAGGGTTGCCATCGAATTTGCCTCTTGACTTCAAGTTCACTTGAACTGTTAGAGTTGCTTCAATCGTTGATGGACATGAGGAAAGCGTATCATGGTTCGCTCTACTTTTGAAGTTACCAGCGCCAATTTCAGCCAGACGGTGCTTCAGTCTGCCCAGCCTATTTTAGTCGAGTTCGGCGCGGACTGGTGCCCGCCCTGCAAAATGCTCGCGCCGACGATCCACGCGCTCGCCGCGAAGTACGAGGGCAAGCTCGCCGTCGGCATGATCGACTCGGACGCCGAGCCGGAACTGGTTCAGCGCTACGGCGTGATGGGCTTGCCGACGCTGATCCTGTTCCAGAACGGTCAGCCCGTCAAGCAGGTGATCGGCTTCCAGCCGCGCGAGCGCCTCGAAGCGCTGATTACGCCGTTCCTCGAATCGGAAAAGGCGTAAGTTCAACCCCTCTATCCCCGGCCTTTTCTCCCACGCAAGCGGGGAGAAAGGGAGAAAAACGATTTGTGGGTTTCCGAGCGAGGGCAGGTTTGAAACCTGCCCCTACGGTGATCAGCCGATGCGATTCCCGCTCGCAGCATCGAAGAACAGGAGCGCCTCACGCTGCGGCAGGCAGCGCAGCAGATCGCCGGGGTGATAGCGCGGCTGGGGCGGCAGCGTCAGCTTCCAGACCTCTTTCCCGGCCTGCACCTCGACCACCTGATAGCGCTCGGCGAAATACTCGGTCGCTTCGGTCACGTTGACCTCGATACCCTGATCGCTCAGGAGAAACGATTCCGAGCGCACGCCGACAATCACCGTTGTACGGTCGGGCAAATCGGCGCGCACGGGATAGGGGCCGAAGTTCCTGCCGCGCCACTGATGCCCTTCGACTTTCCCTTCAAACAGGTTGATCGTCGGCACGCCGACAAACGTCGCCACGAACAGATTGCGCGGGTTCTCGTAGAGCGTCTGGTAATCGCCGATTTGCTCAATTTTCCCGGCGCGCATGACGGCGATGCGGTGCGCCAACGAAACCGCTTCACGCTGATCGTGAGTCACGTAGACCGACGTGACCGGAAACTCGTGCAGCAGGCGCTTGAGTTCGATGCGGGCAGTCGTGCGCAGCTTGGCGTCGAGGCTGGAAAACGGCTCATCGAACAGAAAGACGCGCGGGTCGCGGGTGAGCGCGCGAGCAATGGCGATGCGCTGCTTTTCGCCGCCGGACAACTGCGAAGGCCGCCGATCCATCAATTTTTCAAGGCCAATGCCGGTGATCTCGGAGATACGCTCGACGCGCGCGGGGACTTCCTGCTGGCGGTTGCGCAGCCACATGAAAAAGCCGACCGTTTTCTCGGCTTCCCAATGCGGCATGAGCGCGCCTTCCTGAAAGACCATGCCGACGCCACGTTCTTGCAGGGGGATCGCTTCGAGCGGCACGTTGTCGTAGAGGATTTCGCCCGCGTCCGGCGTGATCAGCCCGGCGATGATGCGCAGGAGCGTCGATTTGCCGCACCCCGATGGGCCAAGAATCGACACAACCTCACCGTCGGCAATTTTGAGCGAAATATCCTCAATCGCCCGAACCTCGCGCTCGCCGTCGCGCTGCGGAAAGCGCTTGCTGATGTGGCTCAGTGTGATCGCCGCCATCGCCCCTCCTTAAAAGCAGATGCAGTATTCTGGTAAATATTTACAGTTCTCAATAATTTGTAAGCTTTTACTCGTGTATAATGAACTTCTAGCCAATGGTTACCCATCCCGTCCCTCTATTGTAGTCTGGTAATCTCCATGAGCGACAACATCGAACCCAAGTGTGAATGTGTCAAACGCGCCGATGGCATCTACGAACTGACCTTTCACGCCTTCAACGTGGCGGCAGTCGATGAGTTCATCGCGGTACTGGAGGGCCTCTATAAAGATCGGACACCATCCGACCCGGCACTGTGCATCCTCGCCAACAGCCCCGGCTCGCTGCCGATCAACTACGCCTTGCAGCGCGGCAAAGAATTGATGAGCAAGTACCCCAACGTCGGCCTGGTGCGCGTGGCCGTGATCACCGACAGCGCTTTTGAAGCGCGCCTGGCGGATTCAATGGTGCGCCTGATGCGCTTCGCCACCATCCGTATGCGCTTCTTCCTCTCCTCACGCCTCGACGACGCCTGCGAATGGCTGCTGGAAGGCACGGGACTCCCCTTGCAAACGTGAGCAATCCGCACTAGGATTACGCCGTTTCGACAAGAGGACAACCCCGATGAAGTATATCGACTTACGGAGCGACACGGTATCGCATCCTACGCCAGAGATGCGCGAAGCAATGGCGCAGGCCGAGGTTGGCGACGACGTATTCGGCGACGACCCAACGATCAACCGTCTGCAAGAAGAATCCGCCGCCCTGTTCGGCAAAGAGGCGGCGCTGTTCGTCGCCAGCGGCACGATGGGCAACCTCGTGTCGGTCTTCACCCACTGCGGGCGCGGCGACGAGATGATCCTCGGCAAGCAGTCGCACATTTTCTGGAACGAAGTCGGCAGCGCGGCGGCTTACGGCGGCATCCAGGCCAACACGCTTGACGTGAAGCGCGACGGCACGCTCGATCTCGATGCGATTCGCACACAGATTCGCCCGGAAAATCCGCACTATCCCACCACACGCCTGATCTGCCTCGAAAATACGCAGGGCGGCGTCGGCGGCCAGCCTGTGCCGAAAAGCTACATCAGCCAGGTCGCGGCGCTTGCCAAGCAAAACGCGCTTAAGCTGCACATCGATGGCGCGCGCATCTTCAACGCGGCGACCTATTTCAACACGACGGTCAAGGAGCTAACAGCGGACGCCGACAGCGTGCAGTTCTGCTTCTCGAAAGGGTTGTGCGCCCCGGTTGGCTCGATGATCGTCGGCTCGCGCGATTTCATCAAGCGGGCGCACAAAATCCGTAAGAGCCTCGGCGGTGGGATGCGTCAGGCCGGGATTCTGGCGGCGGCCTGCCTGATTTCGCTCAACACCATGAGCAAGCGCTTGCAGGAAGATCACGATACGGCACGTTATCTGGCCGAAGGGCTGGCGACGATTCCGTACATCCAGATTGACCTCGATTACGTCAAGACCAACATGATCTTCTTCTCGTTGAGCGCCGACTCACCTTATGATGCGCCGCAGTTGACACAGCGCCTCAAATCCGAGTATAACATCCTCGTGCGACCGAACGGCGCGCGCGGTTTCCGCTTCGTCACCCATTACTGGATCAAGCGCCAGCACGTCGATCAGGTGCTGGAAGCGCTGCGCACCATTCTGAGCAGCGACTCGGCACGCTCGGCGGCTGACTAAGCCATGAGCGACGACTTCAACGAACCCGTCACCCCCGCTGAGGTCGATGACGAGGACGAACTCGACGACGAACAGGACGATCAAGAGCCGGTGCGTTATCGCGGCACCGGCAGCGATCCGACCTTCGGTTATCTGCTGGCGCTGGCGCTGAGTTTCGGCCTGCTGCCGCTGATCCCCTACAACGCCGACATGCGTTTTACGCTGGCGTGGGGCGTGCTCGGCTTGTTCGGCGTGATCTCGTGGCTGTTCGGCACGACCACGCGCATCGGGCGCGAGCCGCTGGAAAATCTGGCCTGGGGGGTGGTCTTTGGCCTGATCGTCTCCGCGCCGCTGCTGCTGGTCGGCGGCAATACCCTGACGACAACCTCCCACCTGATCTTCCAAACCGGAGTCGGCGGCAGCATCCAGAATCTCTCGTCGGGGACAGTGCTGGCCTATCTGGTGTTCGTGATGCCGCTGGGCGAAACGCTGTTCTTTCGCGGCTTCATGCAGCAGAATCGCTCGTTCTGGTTGGTCGGCGTCCTCAGCAGCGTGTGGTCAATCGTGCTGTTCGTCCCGATGCTCGACGTGGGCAAATATCCGCTCGTCGCCGTGATCATCAGCATCGCGCTGGTGCTGATCAACCTGATGTACGGCTACGTGCGTGAGCGCAACGGTCTGGCGGCAGCCTGGGCGTGCCAGATCGTCGTCAATTTCGTGCTGTTGTTCCTGCCCTACCTCACCCTCTAACTCGCGCTCACGTTGTAATCAACGCTTCATCGAGCCGCGCCAGAATCGTATTCACCGTTTGCTCAACCGAATGCTCGGACGTGTCGAGCCACAGGCCGATATGGGGCGTGTTGGCGCGCAGTTCATGATCGAGCAGTTCCGGCGTCCACTCGCGATAGCCGACCTTGCCGCGTCCGGCCTCGCGCCGCGCGACGACTTCCGGCGACGGGCACAGCACGATCAGCGCGAGCGGCCATTGGCGATTCAGTTCGACCACTTCGGTCAGCATCGGCCCGACGATCACATCCTGATAGACCACCGTAAATCCCGCCTGACAGTAGAGATCGGCCACCGCCGCCGACAGCCGATAGCGCAGGCGCAGTTGATCGAGCGCCGCCTCACCCGCCTCAGGATCGACCTCAATGCGCCCGTTGACGATCATCTTGCGGAAGCTGTCGCCGCGCAGATGGACGCTCATGGGCAGGCGTTCCGCGACGGCCTGCGCGACGGTCGATTTGCCGGAGGCCATAATGCCCGTGATCAGCACAATCTGCGCGCCCATCGACATGCCTCTTCAAATGGATTCAGAATAAGCGTAAAATACCGCCACCAGATACGGACTCCATTATGCCAGAAATCTACCTGATCGTCGGGCTGGGCAACCCCGGCTCGCAGTACGAAAATACGCGCCACAACGTCGGTTTCAAGGTGGTCGAAAAGCTGGCGCAGAAACACGGCCTGACCTTCAGCAAGACCGAGCATCATGCGCAAACGGCCAGCGGTACGATTCTTGGCAAGCGCGTGCTGCTCGCCAAGCCGATGACCTACATGAACGCCAGCGGCGATGCGGTGCAGCCGCTCGTCAGCTTCTACAAGATCGAGCCGGATCACATCCTGATCGTCGCCGACGACATCGACATCCCGCTCGGCACGCTGCGCCTGCGCAAAGCGGGCAGTTCGGGCGGTCAGAACGGCCTGAAGCACATCCTTCAGCGCCTCGGCACACAGGCGATCAACCGGGCGCGCTTCGGCGTCGGTCGTCCGCAAGGACACCGGGGCGCAGCCGATCACGTGCTTGCGCCGTTCAAAGGCGATGAGGCGATTCTGGCGCTCGAAGTGACGGATCGCGCAGTGCAGGCCGCCGAAACGTGGCTGACCGACGGCATCGAGCTTGCCATGACGCGCTGGAACGGCACGGGCGAGGAAAAAGAAAAATCCAAGCCGCAGCCGATCAAGGGCGACGAGGCGAAATGAAAGTCGGCCTGATCTCGGACATTCACGCCCACTGCGCCAATCTGCGCCGCGCCGTGCTGCTGCTGCGTGAACACGGCGCGGAAACGATCCTGTGCGCGGGCGATCTGGTCGATGGTGAGACGGAAGGCAACGCGGCGGTCGCCTTCATCCGCCAGCAGAACATCCCCTGCGTGCAGGGCAACCATGATCACGCCCTCAGCCGACCAGTGCCGACGGCCTACCTCGACTGGTTCCGCGAATGGCGCGAAGATACGCTCGGCGCACGGCAGATCGAGGATGCACTGAGCGAAGAAGCGTTCGCCTATTTGCGCGCGCTGCCGCTCAAACGCCGCTACGAATGGGAAGGCCAGCGCGTCCTGCTCACGCACGCCTCGCCCTGGGATCAGGTGACTTACGTTCATGCCAATGGATCGCGCAAACCGTTCTATCGCATCGCCGAGGAAGCCGAGGCTGACGTTGTGATCCTCGGTCATACACATGCGCCGATGGCCGTGTACGTGAAAGGCGTGTGGGTGTTTAATCCCGGCGCGGTCGATGGCAATCGCTTCGAACCGTACAACGCCACCTGCGCGATCCTTGATTTGCCGACCATGCACTACGAGGTCTACGACATCGAGACGGCGCATCCGGTTCAGTATGTACGCACGAGATTTAATTAATGGGGATTATCCCTTAACAACACGGGCGAGACATGCCTCGCCCCTACAGCACGTGCCGTGCGGGTACAATCGCCTAATTAGCTAAACGGTTTGATTATCTTCGCCAACAATGAGTACCATCTCACCGCTGATCGCCGCTTCAACGAGGTGTTGCAGATCGATTGCGCGTCCTGAAGCGAAATGCGCTGCATGAGTTGTCCTTTCATACTGAAGACTATTTTAGCAGGTAACGAAGCAGCCTAAGCGCTGGGAGCAGCATCGCTCATGAAACTCGGTCTGATCTCCGACATTCACGCTGACCTTGACTATCTGCGGCGTGCGTTGAATTTGCTGCGTGAACTCGGCGCAGACGAGATTGTCTGCGCGGGTGACATCGTGGATGGCGAAACTGAGGGCGAAGCTGCCGCGCAGTTCTTCCAGCGGCAGAACATCCCCTGCGTGCAGGGCAACCATGATCGGCTGATGAGCGACCCGGCGCTTGCGGGAATTGCCACACGCTTCGCGCCGCGCAATGGCGTGCCGACGACAGACGATCAACTGCGCGCGGATATACTAACCAGCGAAACGATTGCCTATCTGTGGAATTTGCCGCAGAGACAGTATTTTGAGTGGGATGCTCGGCGCGTACTGCTGACGCACGCTTCGACGTGGAGCCTCAACAACTATCTTTACCCGGATGAAAATCCTCATTTACTGCTGCGGCTCGCTCAGGAAGCCGACGCGAATATCGTGATCGTCGGTCACACGCATGTGCCGATGGCGGTTGAGGTTGAAGGCACGTGGATTTTCAACCCCGGCTCAGTCTATGGAGGTCGCCGCGCGCCATACACGGCAACCTGCGCCCTGCTTGATCTCGCGCATCTGCGCTACCGCGTCTACGACATTCTGACCGGACAGCCCGTCGTCTACCTGTTCACAAGAGTGAACGCCGATGTTCATAACTCGCACACTTTTGAACATGTAGAACACAGTTAGACTCCATCGTCATTCAGTCCACCCGGCGTTATAATCAACGCAATAACCAATGGAATAATCCTTATGCAGCTATCTGGCATCCTCGATCTGCTTCGCCAAGCGCCGCCCTACCGCGCCGCGCTTGATTCGCTGCGCCAGTCGAACGAGGCCGTCGCGCTCGGCGTGCTGCGCTCGGCACGACCGTTCGTTGCGGCGGCGCTGGCGCGTGACTGGGGCGCTCCGGTTGTTTACGTGACCACCCGCATCGACCGCGCTTATAACGTCTCCGAGCAGCTTCCCGTTTGGCTCGGCGGCGCGGATCGCATCTATCGCTTCGGCGAACCCGCGCCTGTGTTCTACGAGCGCGCGCCCTGGGGTGAGCCTGCCGTCCGCAGTCGCATCGAAACCCTGACGGCGCTGACGTTCGAGAACGCGCAACCGGATCAACCGCCGTTCGTCGTCACGTCGGCGCGCGCGCTGATGCAGCGGACGCTTCCGGTCAACCAGTTTCGCAAGGGCTGCGTGATCCTCAAGCTGGGCGAGCGCTGGGCGATTGAAAAGCTGCTTGAGCGCTGGGTCAAGCTGGGCTATGAACCCGTGTCGATGGTGATCGAACCCGGCACGTTCAGCCGACGCGGTGGCATTCTCGATATTTACCCGCTCGCATCGAACACACCCGTGCGCATCGAGTTCTTCGACGACGAGATCGACAGCCTGCGTACCTTTGACGTTTCGACACAGCGCTCCAGCGAGCGCTTGCAGCAAATCGTGATCACACCCGCCCGCGAAGCCCTGCCCGAACATACGCCGCCGCTCGCCGCCGCGCTGACCCAGTGGTTCGAGTCGCTGCCGCCCACCGAAGCGGACGTGACCAGCCCGCAGAGCGATTATCAGCCGCTCTCGACGGGTGTGGCCTTCCCATTCATCGAACACTATATTCCCTACCTGTATTCCAACCCGGTCAGCCTGCTCGACTATGCCGCCGACAACGCGCTCATTGTGGTCGAAGACGGAGGAGAACTGCGCGATGCCGTCGCCGAAATCGAAGAACACGCCGCGCGCACTCGTGAGGAGAAAATCGCAGCAGGCATCCTCGCGCCGGATCATCCGCTGCCGTATGTTCCCTGGGAGACGCTGGCCGAGGCGATGGCGAGCCACGATGTCGTCTATCTCGGTCATGCCGACGACAGCAGCGAAGAAGCCGCTCTGTACGGTCTGATCGCGCCGGAACAGCGCTTCGGCGGCCAGTTGAAGGGGATGCTCACCCACCTGCGCAAGCTGCGCACCGACGGCGAGCGCGTCGTCACGGTGACGATGCAGGCTGCCCGCCTGACCGAACTCTGGCAGGAGCAGGATGCGTCATTTGTGGTCAACACCGACACCATCAGCGAAGCGCCCGCGCCGGAATCGCTGGCGTTTGTCGAAGGCGCGCTCCAGGAGGGCTGGCGCTTGCATCTGTCCGACGGTGAGATGCACCTGTTCACCGACGCCGAGATTTTCGGCTGGAGCCGCCCGGAGCCGCGCCGTCGCAAAGCGATTCAGCCGTCCCGCAGTCCCGAAGGCGCGTATGCTGATCTGAACGAAGGCGATTACGTCGTCCACGTCGATTACGGCGTCGGCAAGTTCGTCGGGATGCGCCGCCGTACCGTCGAGAACACTCAGCGCGAGTATCTGGTGATCGAGTATGCTGGGACGGATACGCTGTTTGTCCCGATCCATCAGGCGGATCGGCTCTCACGCTACGTCGGGCCGGATGATCGCCCGCCGACCCTGAGCAAATTGGGTCAAGCCGACTGGATTCGCATCAAGAGCAAAGCGCGGCAGGCCGTCGAGGACGAGGCGCGCGAACTGCTGGCGCTCTATGCCAAGCGTGCCGCCGCACCAGGTTACGCCTTCAGCGCCGACACCCCCTGGCAGCACGAACTGGAAGCCTCGTTCCCCTACGTCGAGACAGAAGATCAGACTCGCGCCGTCCGCGATGTCAAGCACGACATGGAGCAACCGCATCCGATGGATCGGCTGATCTGCGGCGACGTGGGCTATGGCAAGACCGAAGTCGCCCTGCGCGCGGCCTTCAAAGCGGTCAACGACAGCAAGCAGGTCGCCTTCCTCGTGCCGACGACGATCCTCGCGCAGCAGCATTACGAGACCTTCAGCCAGCGGCTCGCGCCCTTCCCGATGAAGGTCGAGGCGATCTCGCGCTTCCGCACCAAAGAGGAACAGAGCCGCATCCTCAAACAATTGCAGGCAGGCGAGATCGACATCATCATCGGCACCCATCGCTTATTGCAAAACGACGTGACCATCCCGAATCTCGGCCTCGTGATCATCGACGAGGAGCAGCGTTTCGGCGTCAAGCACAAGGACTACTTCAAGGGGCTGCGCGCGCAGGTCGATGTGCTGACGCTGACCGCCACGCCGATCCCGCGCACGATGTACATGGGGCTGACCGGCGTGCGCGACATCAGCATGATCCAGACCGCGCCGGAAGATCGCCTGCCTGTGATCACACACGTCGGGCCGTTCGATGATCGCTTGGTGCGGCAGGCGGTGATCCGCGAGATGGAGCACGGCGGGCAAATCTTCTTCGTTCACAATCGCGTCCAGACGATTGAGGCGGCGCGCGAGCGGCTGGAGCGCATCGTCCCGGAAGCGCGCATGGTCGTCGGGCATGGGCAAATGGACGAGCGCCTGCTCGAACGGGTGATGGAGAGCTTCGGCAACGGCGAATACGACATCCTGATCGCCACTTCGATTATCGAGAGCGGACTCGACATCCCCAACGCCAACACGCTCATCGTGGATCGCTCGGACTGGTTCGGGCTGGCGCAGTTGTATCAACTGCGTGGCCGCGTAGGACGCAGCGCGCAGCAGGCCTATGCTTACTTCTTCCACCCACCCGCCGCTCGCCTGACCGACGACGCGCGCGCCCGCCTCGAAACGCTGGCCGAATACACCGACCTCGGCAGCGGCTACCAGATCGCCATGCGCGATCTCGAACTGCGCGGCGCGGGCGACATTCTCAGCACGCGGCAAACGGGTCACGTCGCGGCGATTGGCCTGCACCTCTATACGCAGATGCTCGCCAAAGCCGTCCGCGATCTCAAAGGCACGAGCGCAAAGAAAGATGACCTGACGCCGACGATCAGCGAGAGCAGCGTGCTGATCGATTTGCCGCTGCCCGCCTATCTGCCCACCGACTGGATACCGGAAATCGCGCTGCGGCTGCAAATCTACCGGCGCATCGGCGGGCTGAACACCGTCGATGAGGTCAACGCCATGCGCGACGAACTGCGCGACCGCTTCGGCCCGCTGCCCGCCGCCGTCGATGGCCTGCTCTACCAGATGCACGTCAAGCTGCTGGCGCAGGACGCGAATGCCAGTGCCGTCCAGCACCGCGAGGAAGTCGCGGAAATCCGCCTGCCCTATCTGGTCGAACTGGATCGCCCCGGTTTGGAGCGCGATCTCGGTCAGGGTGTGCGCGTAACACGCACGGCGGTCGAACTGCCGATGGTCGAAGGCTGGCAGAATCGCCTGCTCGACGTGCTGGTCTATCTGGCGACCAACGTCAAATTAGCGGTGGGTATTTAGGCTATAATTGAAGCAGGTTGAGCGGAGTCGGACATGGCAGTACAAAAAACAGATATTTCTCTAGAGGCGTTTGAGGAATTTCTCAAATTACCTGAAAACGAGGATCGGCTCTTTGAACTCATCGACGGGGAGATTGTAGAAAAAGTGCCAACTGAGGAGCATGGTCTCGTCCAGATGAATCTCGGCAGTCACCTATGGAATTTCAATCGGGATCATAAATTGGGCGGAAGAGTGACCTCCGAACCCCGTCATCGAATGCCTCAGGACAAACGGAATTCGCGCCTGCCCGATGTTGCCTTTACCAGCAAGGAACGTGCGCTCCCGCTCGTGACTGACGGCGCAGTTCCGCAAATGCCCGATCTCGTGGTTGAAATTAAATCGCCGAACGACAGTTTGAAGCAGATGCGTGAGAAAGCTGCGTATTATCTCGCCAATGGTGCGCGCCTTGTCTGGCTCGTGTTGCCGAGCAAGCGGCTGGTCGAAATCTACCGTGCCAACGGCGACATGGACGTGCTTCGCGAGACGGAAACGCTCGACGGAGAGGATGTGCTGCCCGGTTTCAAGCTGCCTGTTGCAGATATTTTCGCGGAGGGATAATTCTCTCTGTAAACCATCGTGATGAACCGCTACTTTTCCCTAACGAATATCCTTGACATGCCTGCCGAAGCCGCGTTTGAGCGCCTGATTACCAGCATCGCGCAGCATCAGTCGTTTGACATTCGGCTGTTCGATGACCGGCGGAAAGATCGCAGCAACCAATTACCTACGGATGCACGCAAATTGGTTGCCGGACACATCGCCGAAATTTTCTTCTACCGTCAGGATTTGCTTGATCAGTTTCTCAGACTTCGACGCGGATTTCTCCTCTACACGACGCCGCAAGCCTACAAGGATGATGGCGGAGTCGCGGGTGGCTGTTATAACCCGCAGCGCGACGCGATTCAGTTGGTGATGTCACGGCTGTATGAGGGATTTAATGCGCCGACGCCGGGAGTCGCGCCGTTTATTCACGAGTTCGGGCATATGCTCGATCACGCGACGGGCAATCGCGGGCTGATTCCGGGCATGGACGGCGTGATTGACCTATTCCGGCGCGGCAAGCAGCTTGAACTAAAGCGCTATCAGCAGTTTCAGATCGGGCGCGGCGATACCGTGCCGATTGGACATCCCTACGTCTTTCAGAACGATGGCGAGTTCATCGCAGGCTATCTGGAAATGTTCTTCCGCAACCCGCACTATTTCGCCGCGCAGAATAGCGATCTGTTTCAGGCATTTGCGCAATGTCTGGGACAAGACCCACGCCAATACTGGAAAGTCGATTTCCCCTACTACGTTCAGCAGAACCGCGATTATTACCTCAAGAGCGGTCAGCGACCACCAAGACCTGGCATCACGATTCCGTAGTCGTGTCCGCCGCGTTCTGCGGCCTGACGACGAAGCGAATCTCGCCGCCCGTCGCCGCGACTAACTGCGGCAGCGTAATCGGGAAGATGGCGTTGTGCGCCCCGCCCGCCGCGTAAAGCTGATCGAAGCGGCGCAGGGTGCTGTCGATGAAGGTCGGAACGCGCTCGCGATGTCCGAACGGCGGCACCGCTCCCGGCTCGTAGCCCCAGATTTCGACCAATTGTTCCGGCGTGGCGACGCTGACCTTCTTGCGGCTGACATCGTAGGCTTCCGCCAGCTTGCGATCATCGACCTTCTGATCGCCGCTCGTCAGCACAATTACGGGAGCGCCTTCCACCATAAAGCAGATGCTCTTGACGATCTGCCCCAGTTCGCAGCCGATGTTGTCGGCGGCCTGCTGGGAGGTGGCGGTCGGCGTGTCGAAAAAGCGAATTTTGATCCCCAGTCCGAGTTGATCGAGCGCGGTTTGCACGTCGTCCGGCGTCAGTGGCTGCATGTTTGCTATACTCCATCGTGGAAAGTTGACCATCGTCAGAGCGGCGTTCAACTTTTGACTGTGTGTGGAGAGGATAACGCAGGATGCGCGCTCAGATCAACCAGACGGTGCTGGAGCTTGTGCAGGGCGACATCACCCAGCAGGATGTCGATGCGCTTGTCAATGCAGCCAATTCGTCGCTGCTGGGCGGCGGCGGGGTTGACGGCGCGATCCACCGCGCCGCCGGGTCACAGCTACTGGATGAAGCGCGCACCCTGAATGGCTGCAAAACCGGCGACGCCAAAATCACGCGGGGATACCAATTAAAAGCGCGGCACGTGGTTCATACGGTTGGCCCGGTTTACCAAGCCAACGATGCCCACGTGCCGCGCCTGTTAGCCAGCGCTTACCGCCGCAGCCTCGAAGTTGCGCTCGAAAACGGCGTCAAAACGATTGCATTTCCGGCGATTAGCACTGGTGTCTACGGCTATCCGCTTCAACTCGCCGCCGAAATCGCCATCAATACCGTCTGCGATTTCGTCAACGCCCACGAAGGGTTAACACTCGTCCGCTTTGTGCTGTTTGACACGCGCGGGCTGAAAATCTACGAGCAAACGCTAACAGCGCTCACGCGACAGCGCCCGGAACTGCGGCTGATCAGCGCTTAGTGATTACCGTTGCCGTTGCGTGACGTGGCTTTGGCTGCCGGAGCCGCATCTTCGGTGTTGTAGTCCGGTTCAAGTGCCTGGATGGAAGCCAGCACAGTCAGGAAAACCTCGTACTGCTCGGCATCGAACAGGTTGCGAATTTCCGCATCGATCTCTTTGGCAGTCGTCAGGACTTCCTTGCGATGACGCTCGGCCAGATCGGTCAGGTAGATGTGAACCGCGCGGCGGTCGGTTGGGTCGGGTCGGCGCTCGATATAGTTCTTCTGCTGCAATTTATCGAGGTTGGGCGTGAAGGAAGTCGCCGCTCTGCCCACAGCACGCGCCAGTTCGCTGGCGTGCTGCCCATCGCGCTCGTACAGGGCGCGCAGGATGTACCACTCGATAATCGTCAGCCCCAGTGGTTGGATCGCGCGGTTGAACAGTTGATCAAGATTCCGCAGCGCAATGTCCAGATTGCACCAGACGGAACCATTGAATCGGAGTTGGGTTTGCACCATATTGCTCATTGGTGAAGTCTTTCTTCTATCAGCTCTAATCTAAGCGAGCTTTATGAAACGAGAATGAGTAAATCCATTAGGAAATGGTGATAATTATGTCCATCGTTCCCAGGCGCACCTGATTGTGTGCCTCCAGCGGAAACGGTTGATCAGGCGGCAGTTTTTTCCCGTTCAAATACGTCCCATTGACCGAAAACAGGTCGATCAAGTGGGGAATGCCCTGGTAGTTGACGAGCGCCGCGTGCCGCCGGGAAACTCCCTTGTCACGCGAGTCGCCGGGCGAGAGATCGATGTCAGGCGCGTAATGAAGCGCTTCATCGGAGCGGCCAATGATGTACCCCTCGACAACAGGAGCGTCGAGTTGAAACTCCAAGCGCTCATTCTCAACAACCCGGATCGTGCATTTCATCATGGATCGAAGAACACCGCCATTACAATCTTAACAGTTTCTTCCGCCATCTAAACTGTTAAACGTGTAACAAAAATTAATACGCGCACATTATTGTAGAGTATTTTCGACATGACTGCTATAGCAAATTCCTTAGCGTTTGCTAAATCATGAACCATTCGAGAAGGAAATGGGTAGAAAATCGCCCATTATCTTCTGCTGCCCATCCAGGATCGGCAACCGGACTGCGCTATCAGGGTCGTACAACCCAACCTGTAATTGATAGCCGTTGGCGGCGATTGGAAGCTCATAGGTATCTACGATGTACTCGCCCGGAAGCCATAACGACGTTGGATACGCATTGCCTTGCGGCATGGCATCTCGCTGCGTGAGGATTACACCAGAACGATCTACGAGATGTACAAATACTTTATAATCGGTATCCATATTATCGAGCGTTTTCCAGATAATTTCAAGAGACAAATTGGTATTATCGGTATGAATATTATATCCGTATATAGCGATTTTGTTGCCGAAATTCACATTTGTCACGTGACCAATGACAGGCGGATCGAACAATCTTGGCATCCCGGCAACGTTGATCGATCCTAACGCGATTGAAATATTACCATTTGATAATATCAATGAATAGATGCCGGAGGATTGCTCACGCGGGATTATCCAACGGGCATGATCCGCTAAGATTTCTCCGTTCGCCCATTGATCGGCGGAATACACGTTATTGATCGGCTGGCCTGTCCAGATCGCCGTCTCACCCTGATCATTCTTCAGGCTAACCTTCACGGTGAAAGCAGATCGGCTGGCATTGATCGCCTGCCAGTAGAGCGTCAGCGGCAGTGTTTCGCCCGGTCGAATCGACTGTGGGAGGGCATCCCAGCCGAGCAGATTGACTCCCGGCGCGATCTGGCTCTCGTGCGGCACGGCAATCGCCAGCGCCGCCGGATCGGGAAATGAAGTCGGGCGCGTGACCATCAGCGTGCCGATTTGCGCCCACGTTTCACCTAAGCCGCCCTGATCATTGAAATAGGGCACGTAGGTGTTGCTGGCGCGGCCAATCCAGGCGACACGCAGGACGTAAGTGCCGGGCGGCGTCGCGGGCGGAATGACGACGTGCATCCGCTGGATCAGCGTCTCACCTGCCCGCCATTCGTCCGTACCGGCGGTATAAGCATCACCGCGAAAAATCAGGCTGCCCTGCTGATCCTCGACCAGCAGCAGCGGCGTGAAGTCGCTGGTGCTCGGCGGCTGATTGATCTGCCACGCCATCGTGATCCAACCGTCACTACCCGACGCAATCGACGGCGCTTGGAAACCCGTCAGCGTCAGGTTGACGTTGCGCGCGCTGAATCTGGCCTCTGACACAGGCGACGATGTGCCGCCCGTGATGCGATAAGCCTGAAACGCGGGCTGACCGTCGGGGCCGAGCGGTAAATCAGGGACAGCGCCGGGCGCGAGCCACGCCGCCCAATCGGGCGACGGCGGCGCGCTGCGCGGGAAGATGTAGAGTCCGGTTGTACCCGGCGCAGGCACAAATAGGCTGTCCGTGCCAATCCACGTGATCGGCGGGACAGGCTGCACCATGACGGTTGGATGGCCTTTGTCGCGCGCCGCGAGATAGACGGGTGTGCCGTTGACGTGCTGCGCGATCAGCCACTTCGCCGCGAGATCGAGATCGGCGTCGGATTCGTAGAAGAGCGCCGGGACGCTCGCCCAGCGGAAATATTCAGCGCCAACGAGGACGCCGCCGATCAGCAGAACCACAATCACAAGCGGGACAAGTAGGGGCAGACCTATGTGTCTGCCCTCTGACAAAATAGGGCGCACACGCAGGTGCGCCCCTACATTTCGTATCGATAACCATCGTTCAACGCGAACGATCACCCATTCCGCGCCGAGTGCGACCAGCACGAAAATCAGCGGCACCATGCCGAGCGAGCGCATGTTGCTCGGCGGCAGACCGCCGACCGAGATCACGCTCGGAATGACCATCAGCGGCGACAACAGCGCCAACCCGTAGGCCGCACGCTCAACTGGGCGCTCGGAGCGGCGCGTCAGGCGATAGACCGCCAGCGCCAGCCCGATCAGCAGCAGGATGCCTTCCGGCAGCGAGAAGTACGGTCGCCCCGGATCGTTGTAGCGAAAATAGGGGTCACCCGCGATGAAGAACATCTTGAGGTGCAGCACGATACTCTGTACCAGCGTGACCGACTCACTCGGCTCGGTGACTTCGCCCAGCCGCCCCCAGAAAATGTCAGGGCGCTGGATCGCATAGATCGCCATCGGCAGGGCCGTGATCGCAGTCGCGCCGAGGAAAAGAATCCCCTGCCCTAAGCGCTGTTTCCAATGCGAGCGATCTGCCAGCAGCAGCATAATCCCGCCGAGCAGCAGCCAGAACGGGAACAGGCGCGACGAGTTGTAGGTGTAGATCGCCCCGCCCGCGAAAATCCCGCCAACAATGAGTAGGGACGCGATATATCGTGTCCGTTTAGCATTCAGCCCTTTAAAGAGGAACAGCAGCGCGAGCGCCTGCATCAGCGGCAGCGCTGACGAGCGAAACGCCTGCCGCGACAGCCAGATCATCGGAAATGAGAGCGTCATGAGAACGCCAATCGCCAGCCCGACGATCAGGCCGCGCCGCCCTTTGAACATCGCACGACCGAGCGCCAGCGACGCGGCAATCGTGATCAGGTTGCAGTAGACGCTCAACAGGCGCAGGCTGAAAATCGTGTTGCTGACGAAGGTCAGCAGCGGAACGCTGAGGTAATAAAAGAGGACTTCGCGCCCCTGATAGGCTTCGACCATCGGGAAGAAACGCGCGCCACCGAAGGCGATGCTGCGAGCGATTAGCAGTTCTGCCGCTTCGTCGTAGTGTGGGCCGGGGGGATAAGTCGCCAACTGCCAGATGCGCAAGACCGCAGCGACCAGCAGCGTCAGCGTCGCCAACGCGAGGATGGATTTCCGAGTCATGCGCGCTAGCGTACCGCGTCCCGATCCAATGATCAACACCTGGTTTTACGAACCGTTTCGGGTCATAATAAACTGGAATCCGTCCGCAACAATGCGATGATCTGCCGGTCTGTGTCACACAAGCTAATCACAGACGAGAAAGGACACGTCATGCGCACCGTAATTATCTATAAAGACCCAGAGAGTGATGCGTTTCTGGCCGAAGTGCCTTCGCTTCCCGGCTGCCACTCAGACGGCGCAAGCCCCGAAGAAGCGGCGCAAAATGTCAAAGAGGCGATTGAATTGACTGAGGGTTATCTGCGCGAAATTGGGGCAGATGTCCCCGCCGATGTCCTCGACCTGCACATTATGACTGTATGAGTAAGCTGCCGTCAGTTTCGGCAAGAGAGTGCCTGCGCGCATTGCAGCGCGGCGGATTCGTCGTGAAACGACAAACGGGCAGTCATATGATTGTCGCGCATCAGAGCGATCCTACTCGCTACACGGTCGTTCCCAATCACAATCCGATTCCACCGGGAACGCTACGTTCGATTTTGCGCGATCTGGAATTGTCCGTTGACGAATTTATCGAGTTATTGCATCAGTAGCAAGGAAAGTTCAATCCTGTCAGTAAAGGAGGCTCTCATTGGATCTGTTTGAGTATCAAGGCAAACAGTATTTCGCGCGTTACGAGATTCCCGTGCCATCGGGCAAGCCCGCGAACACCGTTGATGAAGCGGTCGCTGCCGCCGATGAGATCGGTTATCCGGTCGTGATCAAGGCGCAGGTGCAGGTCGGCGGGCGCGGCAAGGCGGGCGGCATCCAGATCGCCAATAATGCCGACGAAGCGCGCAAGCACGCGACCAACATCCTCGGTATGAACATCAAGGGGCACATCGTCCATCACGTCTGGGTCGAGCGCGCCTCGGACATCGCCGAAGAGTATTATGTCTCGTTCACGCTGGATCGCAGCGCCAAGCAGTTCCTCGGCATGATCTCCGCCAAAGGCGGCGTCGAGATCGAGCAGGTCGCCAAAGACGATCCGGCAGCGCTGCACACGATCCACGTCAACCCGGCAGGCGATTTCACGCCGGAGCAGGCGCGCGCCTTCGTGGAAGCCGCCAAGCTCAATCCCAAAGCCAACGAGCAGGCGATTGCGCTGGTCGAGAAGCTGTACACGGCGTTCGTCAAAGGCGACGCCGATCTGGTCGAAATTAACCCGCTGATCCTCTCGAAAGACGGACGCGTTTACGCCCTTGACGCGAAGGTCAGCCTCGATGACAGCGCGGCCTTCCGCCATCCCGAATGGGCGGCGTTTGAACTCGGTGAAGCCGAGGACGAACGCGAGCGATTGGCGAAAGAAAAAGGCTTGCAGTACATCGGCCTCGACGGAACCGTCGGCATCATCGCCAACGGCGCGGGTCTGGCGATGTCCACGCTCGATACCGTCAAGCAGGTCGGCGGCAGCGCGGCCAACTTCCTCGACATCGGCGGCGGTGCGAACGCGGAAGTCGTCACCAACGCCCTGACCGTGATCAACACCGATCACAACGTCAAGGCAATCATGATCAACATCTTCGGCGGCATCACGCGCGGCGATGAGGTCGCGCGCGGCATCGTTGAGGCGCTTCAGCACGTCGATCTGCACGCGCCGCTGGTCATCCGCATCGACGGCACCAATTCGACCGAAGGCCGTGCCATTCTCAAGCAGTATGAATCCGACCGTCTGATCAGCGCGACCACCATGCTCGAAGCCGCGCAAAAAGCCGTCGCGCTCGCTGGCGCGAGCGTAGGAGGAAAGTAACGATGGCGATTTTCGCCG
>DASZXN010000406.1:0-4079 GCA_035545875.1 Phototrophicaceae bacterium | reverse complement strand
GAAGCGTCCGGCGATGGGCAGTTACCTATGGGGATTCACGCTGCTGCTGGCGATCTTCGTGCGCGCGATCATGACGGGCGTGCCGGCGTGAATGCAGCGCGAGAGTACAACAACGGCTCGCCGTAGACGAAACCGAAATTCATAAAAGAACCTTTATTGTTCTCGCGTTACTTAAGATGGTGTTTGATGTTACTCTACGTTAAAATAAGTTCAACAAAGACGCAGAGTCATTCAACACGTCGGGAGGTCACGCCGTGAGCCGCTGGGAAAATAAGTACGTCATCGGCCTCACCGGAAACATCGCGGTTGGCAAAAGTGTGGTACGCCAGATGCTTCAGCATCTCGGCGCGTACCCGATTGATGCCGATGGTCTTGCTCATCAGGCGATGATGCCCGGCGCCCCCGCTTACAAACCGGTTGTCGAGATGTTTGGCCGCTTCATTCTGGATGAAGAAGGCCAGATCAACCGGGCGCGGCTCGGCAGCATCGTCTTTTCGACGCCGGAAGCGCTCGCCACCCTCGAAACTTTGACCCATCCGGTTATCAATCAGGCGATTATGGCACTGGTTTCGCGCGCGAAGCAGAAAGTCGTCGTGATCGAGGCGATCAAGCTGCTGGAAAGCGACCTCGCCAAAATGGTCGATGCAATCTGGGTAGTCGATGCCTCGCCAGAGACGCAGCTCAAGCGTATGACGGACAAGCGCAAGATGTCCGACGAGGAAGCCAGGAAGCGCATCTTCGCGCAGCGCCCGCAGGCCGACAAGATCGCCCGCGCCGACGTGATCATCATGAATGACGGTAACGTCGAGGAAACGTGGAAGCAGGTGCAGGTCGCGTGGAATGGGATTCGCCGCAAAATTGGCGAGCCGGACACGCAGGTTTCGCTCAAGACCGTACCGAGCGGACAGACGCCGCCCAAGAAGCAAACGTCGTCGCTTCAGCCGATCCCGCGCCAGCCCGCGTCTGCTCAACAGGTCGCCGCCGAACCTGCCGCTACGAACGACGCGAAGCTGTTCGATCCCAAGACCGAGATCGTGATCCGGCGCGGGATGCCCGGCAACGCCGAAGCAATTGCCACTTTCATCACGCAGGTGACCAACAAGCCGATCAGCCGCATGGACATCATGCTGGCGTTTGGTCAAAAGAGCTATCACATCGCCTACGGCAAGAACGATCAGGTCATCGGGCTGATCGGCTGGACGGTCGAGAACCTGATCACGCGCGTCGATGAGTTTTACATCGCGCCCAATATCCCCACCAACGAAGTCATCCACGAACTGATCAGCGCCATCGAGGACGCCTCGCGCGAACTGCAAAGCGAAGTCAGCTTCATCGCGCTGCCCAGCGGCACCCGCCCGGAGATTTTCCAGGCGTTTGTGAAAAGCGGCTATCAACTCCTGAAGCTAACTGAGGTAAAATTCCCGGCATGGCGTGAAGCCGCGCACGAAATGATCGCGGACAGCAACGTGCAGGCGCTCATGAAGCAGCTTCGCGCCGACCGGGTGATGAAGCCGATTTAGTGAGGGAATTCATGCAAACCTTGCGTAGTATTCCGCCGGTGCGTTGGGCATCGGTGCATCCACGCCTCGCGGCCTGGATCGTTTTAGCGTTAGGCATGGTCATTTTACTGGTAATCGAGGCGCGCGACGTTGGGCTGCTGATCGGGCAGTGGATCGCGCTGATTGTGGCGACGGTGCTGGTCGCGGGCGCGTGCATCTGGATCGTCAGTTGGGAAGACAAGGACGAAGCGGAAGACCCGGACGTGCCGAAATCTCCTGCTCCCGCTGCTCCACCACCCGCGAACGAAGAAAAACCCACAGCATAATTCGCTGCTCAACCGGGATATGATGTCGAGGCGACCTGCCAGGCCGCCTCGATTGATTCGGCAGCAGCCGTATTGGATTATCCTACCGGCGCTCATGCACGGGACGAGAGGTCAATGGAACGGAAACAGCTTACTGCGCTTGCCGTCTGTAATCTGGGGCTGTATACCGGCTGGATTATGGCATTGATCCTGCTGCCGGTTTATGCGCAGCGGTTGGGAATGGACGCGGGCGCGACCGGGGTCTATCTCGGTCTGGCGTTTACTGCCATTACCATCGGGGCGCTGTCCAGCGGCTGGTTCTCAGATCGATTTCAGCGGCGCAAGCGGACGATTCTGGTCGTGAGCGTGATCAGTATTCCGCTGACCTATCTGATCGGGCAGGTGAGCAGCATTCCCCTGCTCATCGCCTGCACGCTGTTGACGTGGTTCGCAACCGGCATCGCCACGACGATGATCAACATTCTGACCGGAATGTACGCCGAACCGCGCCAGCGCGGGCGCGTCTTTGGGGTGATCGCAACCACCAGCTCGCTGGCGCAGGTGATCGGCGGCTTCGCTGCCGGAGCTATCGTGGATCGCTGGGGCTTCAGCGGTCTGTTCAGCGCGATCAGCCTGATCTGGCTGGTTGCCATCGGCGCGGCGCTGTTTCTGGACGACTCGAAACGCTCCGCAGGCCAGCACGAGCAGCGCGCCTCGGCTATTCCGTTGGGCAAAGCGATCTGGCTGCTGCTGCTGGCGAATACCCTGATGTGGATTACCAGCTTCGGTTCAGGCTTGGTGCGCCCCCTGATGATGAACGGGCTGGGCTTCGACGCCAGCGCGATTTCGAGCGTGACGACCGTCAGCGGCCTGGTCTCGTTGCCGCTGCCGTTTGTGGTCGGCTGGCTCTCCGACCGCATTGGACGGAGGCTGCTGCTGATCGTCAGCTATGGGCTGGCGAGTTTGGGAATGCTGCTGTTGATCGCCGCGCTCGGCCTGTGGCAGTTCTGGCTGTCGGCCTCAATGTTCACGCTGGCAGGTGGGATGGCGGGCGTCGCCAATGCCTTCGTGACCGACCTTGCCGCGCCGCAAGCATTGAGTCGCGCTCTGGCGAGCTTTGCCGCGACCCCCTGGATCGCGGGGATCATCGGTTACGCCGTGACCGGCCTGATTATCCAATCCCTTGGGCTGCCAGAGACGCTGCTGATTAGCGCAGCCTTGCCTGTGTTCTCGATCCCGGCGATACTGCGGATTCGCCGGGACAGGCAAATGGCCGCCGCCTAGCGGTCAGCTACTTCAACTCGCGCAGGTGCGGGTAGAGCAGCACGTCGCGGATCGTGCGCTGATTGGTCACCAGCATGGTCAGGCGATCCACGCCCATGCCGAAGCCGCCGTTGGGCGGCATCCCATAGCGCATCGCGCGCAGATAATCCTCGTCGAGCGGCGTCGCGTCGTCGTCCTCGTCACGATAGAGCTTCGCCATATCGAGGAAACGCTGCTCCTGATCGCGCGGATCGTTCAGTTCGGTGAAGGCATTGCCCATCTCAAAGCCCGCCATGTAGAACTCGAAGCGCTCGACGTGCATATCGTCGTAATCGACGCGCTTGGCGAACGGCGAAATGTCGCGCGGGTAGTCGTAGATGATCGTCGGCTGAATCAGCGACGGCTCGACGTATTCGCCGAGCAGATGCTCGACCAGCTTGCCCCACGTCTGCCCCGGCGCGACCTTGCCGCCATTGGCGATAATTGCCGCTTCGAGCGACCGCGCGTCGGGATACTCCATGTAGTCGATCTCGGCAAACTGTTTGATCGCGTCGCGCATGGTAATCCGCTTCCAGGGCGGGGTGAAGTCGAGGTCATAGTCCTGATAGCGAAATTTGGTGCTGCCCGTGACCTGCTCCGCGACGTAAGCGCACATTTGCTCGGTCAGTTCCATAACGCCCTTGTAGTCGATGTAGGCTTTGTAGAACTCCAGCATCGTGAACTCGGTGTTGTGCTTGAAGCTCACGCCCTCGTTGCGGAAGTCGCGCCCGATCTCGTACACGCCGTCGAAGCCACCGACCAGCAACCGCTTCAAATAAAGCTCGAAGCTGATGCGCAGGAACAAATCCTGATGCAGTTGGTTGTGATGCGTGACGAACGGTCGCGCCGCCGCGCCGCCGTAGATCGGCTGGAGGATCGGCGTCTCGACTTCGAGGAAGCTGCGCGAATCGAAGAAGTGGCGCAGCGCGCGAACGACCTGCGCCCGCTTGAGAAAGACGTCGCGCACGTCGGC
>DASZXN010000405.1:0-17139 GCA_035545875.1 Phototrophicaceae bacterium | reverse complement strand
AACGCCTGACTGGTATGAAAAAATAAGGGAATCGCTATGCAAGCGACAACAGTAACGGTCGCGCCACCCTCGGATGATAAACGTTGGCGCATTGTGCAAACCGCAATGCGCCGTCACGGATTTTCCCCCAACGCCTTGATCGAAACGCTGCACAGCGTCCAATCAGCCTTCGGCTATCTGGATGAAGCGTCGCTGCGCTACGTCGCGCAGAGCCTTCACGTGCCTCTGAGCCGCGCCTATGGCGTTGCCACCTTCTACAACCTGTTCACGCTCAAACCGCAAGGGACGCATACCTGTGTCGTCTGTTTGGGGACAGCCTGCTACATCAAGGGCGGCCAGCAAATTCTCGCCGCGCTTGAGCAAACGACAGGCATCCACCGGGGTGAAACGACCCCCGACAAACAGATTTCGCTGATGGTCGCGCGCTGCCTCGGCACGTGCGGCCTTGCTCCGGCGGTGGTGTTTGACGAGGAAGTCGCTGGGCAGAATACGCCGGACAACGCAGTAGGCCGCATCAAGGAATGGCTCAACCATGAATCAGGATGAACTCCGCGAAATCGCTACGCAGCGGCGCGAGCAGCAAGCCCAATTTCAAAATCATCTGGTCGTGTGCACGGGAACCGCCTGCCACGCCGCGCAAAGTGATCAGGTGCTCGAAAATTTGCAAACGGCAGCCAAGCAGCGCGGCTTGAGCAAGCGCTGTCTGATCACGGGTGGCGGCTGTCGCGGGCTGTGCGCCGCCGGGCCGATGGTCACGGTTGAGCCGGAAGACCTTGTGTATCAGGGCGTGAAGCCGGACGATGCTTCCGCCATTCTCGATAGTTTGGACAAGCAGCCGATTGAGCGGCTGCGCTGCGATACGGAAGCGCCCTTTTTCGCGCGCCAGAAGAAAATTGTGCTGGAACACAACGGGATGCTTGATCCCGAAGAGATCGAAGATTACATCGCCGTCGGCGGCTATACGACCTTCCTCAACGTCCTCACACAAATGCAGCCGAGCGAGGTGATCGAAGTAGTACGGCGCAGCGGCTTAGGGGGACGTGGTGGCGCAGGCTATTCGACGGGTTTGAAGTGGAGTACGGTTGCAAAAGCACCGGGGCAGCACAAATTTATTGTCTGCAACGGCGACGAGGGCGATCCGGGTGCGTTTATGGATCGCAGCGTCATGGAGGACTACCCCTATCGCGTCATCGAGGGGATGCTGATTGCAGCCTACGCGGTCGGCGCAGATGAAGGCTTTATCTACGTTCGCGCCGAATATCCGCTGGCCGTCAAACGCCTGCGCCACGCTATCCGCGAGGCCGAAAAGCTCGGACTGCTCGGCCTGAATATCGCGGGAACTCCGTTCAGCATGAAGCTGGACGTGCGCTTAGGCGCGGGAGCCTTCGTCTGCGGCGAAGAAACCGCACTGATGGCCTCGATTGAAGGCCGACGCGGTACACCGCGTCCGCGTCCCCCCTATCCGGCAGAATCGGGCTTATGGGGCTTCCCTACGTTGATCAACAACGTCGAAACCTTTGCCAACGTGGTCGCCATTCTGCGCGAAGGCAGTGATTGGTTCGCCAGCATTGGCACGGAGCGGAGCAAGGGTACGAAAGTCTTCGCGCTTTCCGGGCAGATTAATCATACCGGGCTGATCGAAGTGCCGATGGGCATCACCCTGCGCGAAATCGTCTTTGAAATCGGCGGCGGTATCCCCGGCGGCAGAAAGTTCAAAGCGGTGCAAACGGGCGGGCCATCGGGTGGCTGCATCCCGGAGCAGTATCTCGACATTCCGGTCGATTACGCTTCGCTGGCGCAGGTCGGCTCGATCATGGGGTCGGGCGGCATGATCGTCATGGACGAAACCTCGTGCATGGTCGATGTCGCCAAATATTTCATGGAATTCTGCATGAGCGAGTCGTGCGGGAAGTGTATCCCCTGCCGGGTGGGAACAGCGCAGATGTACCGCCTGCTCGACAAAATCACGCATGGCGACGGCACGCTCGACGATCTGCAACTGCTCGAAGACCTGTGCGATATGGTTCGCCATACCAGCCTGTGCGGGTTAGGACAGGCCGCGCCCAACCCGGTCTTGAGCACGCTGCGCTACTTCCGCGACGAGTATCTGGCGCACATCATCGAGAAACGCTGTCCGGCGGGCGTTTGCTCGCTGCACCGAGAGGCGGTGAGCCTATGACCCGCGTTCTCACCCTCAAAATCAACGATCAGGAAATCAGCGGGCGCGAGGATGAAACCATTCTCGAAGTCGCCCGCGAAAATAACATCCCAATCCCCACGCTCTGCCAGCTTGAAGGACTGTCCAACGTCGGCGCGTGCCGCCTGTGTCTGGTCGAAGTCAAAGGCATTGCCAAGCTGCTGCCTGCCTGCACGACCCGCGTCGCCGAGGGGATGGAAGTGCTCACCGACAGCGAGCGCTTGCAGAAGTACCGCCGCATGACTGTTGAGCTGCTGTTCGCGGAAGGTAATCACATCTGCTCGGTCTGCGTAGCGAATGGTCACTGCGAACTGCAAAACCTCGCCGTCGCGCTTGGCATCGATCATATCCACCTGCCCTATCTGAATCCGCGCCGGAGCGTCGATGCGTCACACGAGCGCTTCGCCATCGATCACAACCGCTGTGTCCTCTGTACGCGCTGCGTGCGCGTCTGCGCTGAAATCGAAGGCGCGCACACCTGGGACGTGATGGGGCGCGGTTATCAGTCGTGCGTCATCACCGACCTGCACCAGCCCTGGGGCGCATCGACAAGCTGTACAAGCTGCGGCAAATGCGTTCAGGTTTGCCCAACCGGAGCGCTGTTTAGCAAGGGCAAAGCGGTCGGCGAGATGACCAAGCACAAAGGTTTTCTGGTGACACTGGCCGAAATGCGAGAAAACGAGAAATGACCCGAAAACGATTGGCAACGGTTTGGCTCGACGGCTGCTCTGGCTGCCATATGTCTTTCCTCGATATTGACGAACGCCTGCTGGAACTGGCCGACCAGATCGATCTGGTCTACAGCCCGCTCGTGGATCGCAAGGACTATCCCGACGAAGTGGACATCGCGCTGGTCGAAGGCTCAGTGAGCAGCGAGTACGATTTGGAGAAAATCCGCCACATTCGCGCGCACACCCATACGCTCGTCGCGCTTGGCGACTGCGCGGTCACGGGCAATGTGCCGTCGCTGCGCAATTCGGTCGGCGCGGAATCGGTGCTGCGCCGCGCCTATCTTGATCCCGCGTTAGCAAATCCACAGCTTCCCGGCAGCGACGTGCCGCGCCTGCTGCCTATGGTTCGTCCGGTACACGCCGTCGTAACTGTGGATGTCTATGTCCCCGGCTGCCCGCCATCCGCCAACACCATATTTTTTGTACTTAGTGAATTACTGGCGGGGCGGCAGCCGGACTTAAGCGGAAAGACGCGCTTTGGAGCATAACCATGAGCAATGACAGCGATAATTCCCTGCTCACCAACCTGGCAGGCGCAGCCTTGATCAGCTTTCACCTGCTGCTGTCGCCCCTTTTACGCACCTATCGCGCGTGCTGGGGCGCTGAACTCGACGACCTGCTGCACAAGCTGCCGGGCGACGATCTGGTCACCCATGCGCGTTGGGAGTTCACCCACGCCATCACCATCAACGCGCCCACAGCCGAAGTCTGGAGCTGGCTGGTGCAGATCGGTGTCGGGCGAGGCGGCCTGTACAGTTACGAAGGGCTGGAAAATCTGGCAGGCTGCCGAATGCACAACGCCGATGATGTCATCCCCGCTTACCAGCAGTTGAAACCGGGCGACGAGATCAAAATTCACCCCAAAGCCCCCGGCATGAGGGTCGCGGCGGTCGAACCCGGACACTACATCCTCGTTCACAATGACAATCGGCAGGACGGTAGTTCCTCGTACATCAACATGACGTGGCTGTGGTATTTGCAGGAAGTCAGCGCAACGCAGACGCGCCTGATTTCGCGCAGCCGCAACGATTACAGTCCCAGCCTCGCCAACAAGCTGTGGATGGGGCCGCTGCTGGTCGAGCCAATCAGCTTCGTCATGGAACGCCGGATGCTGCTCGGCATCAAGCAGCGCGCCGAGAGTCATTGGATGGCGCCACTTCATTGGGCGTATGAAAAAGGATGATCGATGGCACAGCGAATTACGATTGACCCCGTGACCCGCATCGAGGGGCACGCCAAGATCACCATTCAACTGAACGATGCTGGCGAAGTCGCTGACGCTCATTTTCACGTCACGCAGCTTCGCGGCTTCGAGAAATTCTGCGAAGGGCGACCTTTCCACGAAATGCCGTCGCTGATGTCGCGGATTTGCGGCATCTGCCCGGTCAGCCATCTGGTCGCCTCGGCGAAAGCCTGTGATGCGCTGCTCGCGGTCAGGATTCCGCCGACAGCACAAAACCTGCGCCGCATCCTCAACCTTGCCCAGATCGCGCAATCGCACGCGCTCAGTTTCTTTTACTTATCCGCGCCGGATTTGCTGCTCGGTATGGACGCCGATCCTGCGCGGCGCAACCTGATCGGAGTCGCGCAGACACAGCCTCAGCTAGCGCGCGATGGCATCCGTCTGCGCCAGATTGGGCAGCAGATCATCGAGCTGCTCGGTGGTAAACGGATTCATCCGGCGTGGGTGGTTCCCGGCGGCGTGAGCGAGCCGCTCTCGGCAGAGAAACGCGAGCAAATGCTGACAATGGTGCAGGACGGCTACGAGATCGCCCTGCGGACGCTGTACTGGTATCAGTCCAGCATCCTGAACTACGCGGAAGAAATACGCGCTTTCGGCGCGGTGCGAACCCTGTTTATGGGCTTGACCAACGAGCGCGACGAACTGGAACTCTACGACGGCTTCCTGCGCCTGATCGACGCCGAGGGCCAGCCAGTCGCGGACAGGCTGGCTCCCGAAAACTACGAGCAGTTCATCGCTGAACGGGTCGAACCCTGGTCATACCTGAAGTCGCCCTTCTACAAGCCGCTCGGCTACCCGGAGGGGATTTACCGCGTGGGGCCGCTGGCGCGGCTCAACATCGTGAAAAGCTGCGGCACGCCGCGCGCCGACGAAGCGCTTCAGCAATTTCGCCAACTGGACGTGCAAAGCTCGTTCCACTATCACTACGCGCGGCTGATCGAAATCCTGTACTGCTTCGAGAAGATCGATCAACTGCTGCGCACGCCGGACATTCTGAGCGACCGCGTTCGCGCCCATGCCGAGCCGAATACCAGTCAGGGCGTTGGCGTCAGCGAAGCGCCGCGCGGCACGCTGATTCATCACTATCAGATCGACGAGAACGGCCTGATCACGCGCGCCAACCTGATCATCGCCACCGGGCACAACAATTACGCGATGGATCGGAGCGTGCTGGAAGTCGCCAAACGCTTCGTGCAGGGAACGCAGCTTTCGGAAGGAATGCTCAACCGGGTCGAGGCCGTCATTCGCGCCTTTGATCCCTGCTTAAGCTGCTCCACGCACGCGGTTGGGCAAATGCCGCTCCAGCTTCAGCTTGTCGCTCCCTCCGGCGAGGTGATCGACGAGGTAAAGCGATGATCCTGATCATCGGTTACGGCAATTCGCTGCGCGGCGACGACGCGATTGGGCAGCAGATGGCTCAGGCAATGGGACAAGCCCTGAAGCACAGCGATATTCGCGTGCTGATTGCCAACCAGTTGATGCCCGAACTGGTCGATCCAATCCGTTCAGCGACGTTGGTCATTTTCATTGACGCCTGCATTGGCGTGCAGCCCGGTGAAGTACGGCACGAACGGGTTGAGCCTCAGCCAGGCACAGGGGCGTTCACTCATCACGTCAGTCCGGCGGCGCTGCTTTCAGCAGCCCGCTCACTGTACGGCGCGACTCCTGCCGGAGTTTTGATTTCGATTGTCGGCGCGCAGTTTGACTACGGCTGTGAGCTTTCGCCGGAACTCCAGCGGCGGCTGCCTAAAATCGCCGATCAGGTCAAGGAAATCATCGAGTCGAGCGCCAGAGTTCAGGTTTACGAGGAAATCGACTTTGCATGAGTTTGGAGTGTTTATCTGCCTGTCGTGCGGCGCTGTTCCCGATCTCGAACTTCAGGAGATCGCTGTGAAAACCCGTTGAGCGCTGACCGAACCGTAAGCCCTGAAATGAGATTTCACTTTTCCTCGCCTGCGGCAAATGTCATCTAAAAAACGGACAAATGCTATGCCTTTCCGATTACACCTGTCACTGGTGACGAAGGCGTGTGCCGGCGCATGATGGTATAGAAATCGAAGGAAGGAATCAGACGATGTGTCTGGCAGTTCCGGGCAAAGTAATTAGTGTGAGCGGCGAAAGCTTCCAGCGCACGGGCAAAGTGAGCTTTAGCGGCGTGATCAAAGAGGTCAGCCTCGCTTACGTCCCGGAAGCGCAGGTTGGCGATTACGTGATCGTCCACGTTGGCTTCGCCTTGAGCAAGGTCGATGCAGCCGAAGCGGAGCGCGTCTTTGAATACCTTGATGCGATGGGGGACTTAGGAGAATTGTATGACTCGTGAATCAACTTATACCACGATAGACGGCAACGAAGCTGTCGCGCGCGTCGCTTATAAACTGAGCGAAGTGATCGCCATCTATCCGATTACGCCGTCCTCGGCGATGGGCGAATGGTCGGATGAATGGGCGGCGGCAGATCAGCCGAATCTGTGGGGCACTATCCCGAAAGTCGTCGAAATGCAGAGCGAAGCAGGCGCGGCGGGCGCGGTACATGGCGCGCTGCAAGCGGGTTCGCTGACGACGACCTTTACGGCTTCGCAGGGCTTGCTCCTGATGATCCCGAACATGTACAAGATCGCCGGAGAACTGACGCCCGCCGTGTTTCACGTTGCGGCGCGCAGTCTGGCGACGCAGGCGCTCTCGATTTTCGGCGACCACAGCGACGTAATGTCCGTCCGCTCGACGGGCTGGGGGCTGCTGGCCTCGGCGTCGGTACAGGAAGCGCACGATTTCGCGCTGATCGCTCAGGCGGCGGCGCTGCGCGCGCGTGTGCCCTTCGTCCACTTTTTTGACGGGTTCCGCACCTCGCACGAAGTCAGCAAACTTGCCTTACTGAGCGATGACGATCTGCGCGCGCTGATCGACGATGATTTGATTGCAGCGCATCGCCGCCGCGCGCTCTCCCCGGAGCATCCGGTCGTGCGCGGCACGGCTCATAACCCCGACACGTATTTTCAGGCGCGCGAGACGGTCAACCCGTTCTACGCGGCTTGTCCGGCCATCGTTCAGCAGGCAATGGACAAATTTGCTCAGGTCACCGGGCGGCAGTATCACTTGTTCGACTATTACGGCGCTCCTGATGCCGAGCGCGTGATCGTCCTGATGGGTTCGGGCTGCGAAACCGCGCAGGAAACGGTCGATGCGCTCAACGCGCAGGGCGAGCGCGTCGGCGTACTGAAAGTTCGCCTCTATCGCCCGTTTGACGCGAGCGCCTTTGTCGCGGCGCTGCCTATGACTACCCAGCGGATCGCCGTGCTTGACCGCACGAAAGAACCGGGCAGCACGGGTGAACCGCTGTATCTGGACAGCGTGACCGCGCTCTACGAGGAGTGGCAGGGTTCGCCTGCCATAGTCGGTGGGCGCTACGGGCTGTCGTCCAAAGAATTCACTCCGGCGATGGTCAAAGCCGTTTTTGAAAATCTGGCGCAGGAGCACGAGCAGCGCAAGAACCATTTCACCGTCGGCATCAACGACGACGTGAGCGGCAGCAGCCTCGCTTACGACCCCGACTACTCGATTGAGTCGGACGACACCGTGCGCGCCGTATTTTACGGGCTGGGTTCGGATGGCACCGTCGGCGCGAACAAGAACTCGATCAAAATCATCGGCGAAAACACGCCGAATTACACGCAGGGTTATTTCGTCTACGACTCGAAGAAATCCGGCTCGATGACGATTTCGCATCTGCGCTTTGGCCCCAAGCCGATCCATGCGCCGTATCTGATCGACAAAGCCAACTTCGTCGCCTGCCATCAGCCCGGCTTTCTGGAGCGCTACGACATCCTGAACGAAGCCGCGCCCGGTGGCGTTTTCCTGCTCAACACCACCTACGATCACGCCGAAGTCTGGGATCATCTGCCCCAGCGTGTGCAGGAGCAGTTGATCGCCAAGCATCTGCGCTTCTTCGTGATCGACGCCTCAAAAGTGGCGCGCGCCAGCGGCATGGGCGGGCGCATCAACACGGTGATGCAGGTCTGCTTCTTCGCCATCTCCGGCGTGCTGCCGCGCGATGAAGCGATTGATGCGATTAAGCATTCGATTGAAAAGACCTACGCCAAGAAGGGCGAAGAAGTCGTCGCCATGAACCTCAAGGCGGTAGACGACGCGCTCGGCAATCTGTTCGAGGTGCGCGTCCCGGCGCGCGTGACCAGCACGCAGCCGCTTATTTCGCCTGTGCCCAACAGCGCCCCTGACTTTGTGCGCGGCGTGCTCGGCAAGATGATCGCGCATCAAGGCGATACCATTCCGGTTAGCGCGCTGCCGATTGACGGCACCTATCCGAGCGGGACATCACAGTACGAGAAACGCAATCTGGCTGACGAAATCCCGGTCTGGGATCCCGAAATCTGCATCCAGTGTGGCAAATGCGCGCTGGTCTGCCCGCACGCCGTGATCCGCATCAAGGCTTACGACGGCGCGGCGCTGGTCGATGCTCCGGCGACGTTCAAAGCCGTGCCTGCCCGCGATACCGAGTGGAGAGACATGCAGTACACCATTCAGGTTTCGCCGGAGGACTGCACGGGCTGCGGCCTCTGCGTCGATGTCTGCCCTGCGAAGAACAAATCGGCGCTCAACCTGAAAGCGCTCAATCTGGAGCCGCAGCCGCCGATCCGCGAGCAGGAAGCGGTCAACTGGGAGTATTTCCTCAAGCTGCCGGAAACTGACCGCAGCAAGATCAAGACCAACAGCGTGCGCCAGCAGCAGGTACAGCAGCCGCTCTTTGAGTTCTCCGGCGCGTGTTCCGGCTGCGGCGAGACACCCTATATCAAGTTGATTACGCAGTTGTTCGGCGACCGCACCCTGATCGCCAACGCGACGGGCTGCTCCTCGATCTACGGCGGCAACCTGCCGACCACGCCCTATACGCACAACGCGCAGGGGCGCGGCCCCGCGTGGGCGAACTCGCTGTTCGAGGATAACGCCGAGTTCGGTTACGGAATGCGCATCGCGCTCGACAAGCAGGCGGAGCAGGCACACGAACTGGTGCAACTGCTTGCCGAAGACATCGGCGGCGAGCTGGCGAATGCCCTGCTCGGCGCGGATCAGCACGACGAAGCGGGAATCTATGCCCAGCGCGAACGGGTCGCTGCGCTCAAGAACGTTCTCGCGCGGATCGATACGCCGGAAGCGCGCCGCCTGATCGAACTGGCGGACACGCTGATCAAGCGCGACGTGTGGATCGTCGGCGGCGACGGCTGGGCCTATGACATCGGCTTCGGCGGGCTGGATCACGTGCTGGCGAGCGGACGCAACGTCAACGTGCTGGTGCTGGATACCGAAGTCTACTCCAACACGGGCGGGCAAGCCTCGAAATCGACGCCGCGCGCCGCCGTCGCCAAGTTCGCGGCCAGCGGCAAGGCGGCTGCCAAGAAAGACCTCGGCCTGATCGCCATGAGCTACGGCAACGTTTACGTCGCCCGCGTAGCGATGGGCGCGAAGGACGAGCAAACGCTTCGTGCCTTCATCGAAGCGGAAGCTTACGACGGCCCGTCGCTGATTATCGCCTATGCCCACTGCATCGCGCATGGTATCGACATGGTTAAAGGGCTGCGCGATCAGAAGGCCGCCGTTGACAGTGGTCAATGGCTGCTCTATCGCTACAACCCGGAACGCGCAACGGACGGCGATAACCCGCTCACGCTCGACTCGCGCGCGCCGAAGCTGCCGCTCAAAGACTATCTGCGTATGGAAAACCGTTTCCGTATGCTCGAAATGAGCAAGCCGGAAACCGCTGCCGTGCTGTTCGAGGAAGCGCAGCAGGACGTGAATACCCGCTGGGCGCTCTACGAGTACCTCGCCTCGCGTACAGCGGTCAGCGAGAAGGAGCATTAATGTGAACCTCGAAACGACTTACCTCGGTCTGAAGCTGCGCTCGCCGCTGGTTGCTTCAGCGTCGCCGCTGTCAGAGAAGATCGAGAATATCAAGCGGCTGGAAGATGCCGGAGCAGGGGCAGTCGTGCTCTACTCGCTCTTTGAGGAGCAGCTTCGTCAGGAACGGCTGGCGCTGTACTATCACCTGACTCAGCATCTCGACAGCCACGCCGAAGCCCTGAGCTATGCCCCTGAACCCTGGGAATTCCGCACCGACTCGCAGGGCTATCTGGAACACATTCGCCAGGCGAAAGCGGCAGTCCAGATTCCGATCATCGCCAGCTTGAACGGCACGTCGTCGGGAAGCTGGGCGAAGTTCGCCCGGCAGATTGAACAGGCGGGCGCGGACGCGCTCGAACTCAATCTGTACACCATGCCGACTGATCTGGACATGCCGGGGGCGCAGGTCGAGCAGAATGACCTCGCCGTCGTCTCAGCCGTCTGCGACACCGTGAACATTCCGGTAGCGGTCAAACTCAGCCCCTACTTCAGCAATATGGCGAACATGGCGAAGCGTTTCAGCGCCGTTGGCGCGCGCGGGCTGGTACTGTTCAACCGCTTTTACCAGCCGGACATCGACCTCGAAACGCTGGAGGTGCGCCCCAACGTGCTGCTCAGTTCCTCACAGGCGATGCGGCTGCCGCTGCGCTGGATCGCCATCCTCTATGGTCGGGTCAGCGTCGATTTCGCGGCGACCAGCGGCGTGCATCGCGGCGAGGATGCGGTGAAGCTGATCCTCGCGGGCGCGAACGTGACCATGATGGCCTCGGCGCTGCTCAAGCATGGCATCGACTACCTGCAAACCGTCGAGCGTGAACTGCTCACCTGGATGGACATGTACGAATATGAGACGGTCGTGCAGATGCGTGGCGCGCTCAGTCAAGTCCACTGCGCCGATCCGACCGCTTTTGAGCGTGCTCAGTATATGCGCGCGCTCAGCACCTATCCGATAGGAAGCGCGACGTGAAGTATATCGACGAGTACCGGGACGCCGAAGCCGTGCGTCGTTTCGCCCGCGCGATTGCAAAAATTACCACGCGCGCGTGGACGATCATGGAAATTTGCGGTGGGCAGACCCACGCCATTGTCAAATATGGCGTAGACGAACTGCTGCCGCCGCAAATTCATCTGCTGCACGGCCCCGGCTGCCCGGTCTGCGTCACGCCGATTGAATTGATCGACAAAGCCATCGAGATCGCCGGACGGCCTGAGGTGATTTTCACTTCGTTCGGCGATATGCTGCGTGTCCCCGGCTCGCGTGGCGATCTGCTGGCGGCCAAGTCGCGCGGTGGCGACGTGCGAATTGTCTATTCGCCGCTCGACGCGCTCAAGCTGGCGCAGGCCAACCCGGACAGGCAGGTAGTATTCTTCGCCGTCGGATTCGAGACAACCGCCCCCGCCAACGCGATGGCCGTTTATCAGGCGGCACAGCACAAGATCGACAACTTTAGCATTCTGGTTTCGCACGTCCTCGTGCCCCCGGCGATTGAAGCGATCCTAGGCGCGCCGGACAACCGGGTGCAGGGCTTTCTGGCCGCCGGGCACGTCTGCGCGGTAGTCGGCTACGAAGACTATTACCCGCTCGCGCAAAAATATCACGTTCCCTTTGTCGTGACCGGCTTCGAGCCGCTCGACATCATGCAGGGTATTTACATGACGGTGCGCCAGTTGGAAGGCGGACGCGCGGAAGTCGAGAACCAGTATGCGCGCTGTGTCCGCCGCGAAGGAAATATCCCGGCGCAGCAGCTTGTCACCGACGTATTCACGGTCGTGCCGCGCAAATGGCGCGGGATCGGTGAAATTCCCTCCAGCGGACTCGGCCTGCGTGCCTCCTACATGGCCTTCGACGCCGAGCGCCGCTTCGACCTGCAAGATTATCACGCCGACGAAAGCGCCGAGTGTGTCAGCGGGACGGTGCTGCAAGGCAGGATCAAGCCGTTCGAGTGTCCGGCCTTCGGAACACGCTGCACGCCGGAGCATCCGCTCGGCGCGACGATGGTTTCGTCAGAAGGCGCGTGCGCTGCCTACTATCGCTACCGCCGCGCGGAGGTGCTTCATGTCTGAGTTTGCGTTCTCCTGCCCGGTTCCGATCACCACGTCGCCAACGGTGCAGCTTGCGCACGGCAGCGGCGGCACGATCATGCACCGTCTGCTCGATTCGGTCTTTCTGCCCGCCTTCGACAATCCAACCCTGGCAGCGCAGCATGATGGCGCGGCGCTGACCATTCAGGGAACGCCGCTCGCCTTCACCACCGATTCATTCGTCGTCCGCCCGCTGTTCTTTCCCGGCGGCGACATCGGCACGCTGGCTGTCAACGGCACCGTCAACGATCTGGCGATGTGCGGCGCGCGCCCGCTCTATCTGAGCGCGGGCTTCATCCTGGAAGAAGGGCTGCCGCTGGAAACACTGGAGCGTGTCGTCGAATCGATGCGCCGAGCCGCAGACGCGGCAGGCGTCCAGATTGTCACAGGCGATACCAAAGTGGTCGATCAGGGCAAGGGCGATGGGCTGTACATCAATACAGCCGGGATCGGCCTGATCGAGCACCATCTGTCGATCACCCCGCGCAGCGTCCGCCCCGGCGACATCGTGGTTCTCAGCGGCGACGTTGGTCGGCACGGAATGGCGGTCATGGCGGTGCGCGAAGGGCTGGAATTTGAGAGCCAGATCGAAAGCGACTGCGCGCCGCTGGCCGCGCCGGTACTGGCGCTGCTGGATGCCGGTATCCGTATCCACTGCCTGCGCGACCTAACGCGCGGCGGACTGGCGAGCGCGCTGGTGGAGATCGCTCAGGCGGCACACGTCCACATCCACATCGACGAAAATGCGGTTCCCGTGAACGACGACGTGCGCGGCGCGTGCGAAATCCTCGGCCTCGATCCGCTGTACGTCGCCAACGAAGGCCGCTTTATCGCTTTCGTTCCGGCACATGAGCTCGAAGAAACCTTACTGATTTTAGGTGATCATGCGCGGCAGATTGGCGTCGTGAATGCGAACGATGACGATCTCGTCACGCTGAAAAGCGCGATTGGCGCGACACGTATTCTCGATATGCTGAGCGGCGAGCAGTTGCCGCGCATTTGTTAGCAAGAGGAGCAAAGCACATGGCGGTCGCAGTTGTGCCCCCGAAAAAGGGCAAGGTTCAACAAACAACTTCAAAACGTTGGGTCTACTTGTTCGATGAAGTCGATGCCGTGCAGGAATCGCTCGGCGGCTCGTGGGACAAAGTTCGGGCATTGCTCGGCGGCAAAGGCGCTGGTCTGTTCGATATGACCCGCGCCGGTGTTCCCGTGCCACCCGGTCTGACCATCACCACCGAAGCCTGCAACGCTTATCTCGCGGGCGGCGGCAAGTTCCCGGAAGGCTTGTGGGATCAGGCGCTGGAAGCGCTCAAGGAAGTCGAGAAGAAGGCAGGCAGGCACTTCGGCGATACGCAAAACCCGCTGCTGGTTTCGGTGCGCTCCGGCGCGAAATTCTCGATGCCCGGCATGATGGACACCGTGCTCAATCTGGGCATGAACGACGCCATCGCCGAAAGCATGGTCAAGCTGACGGGTGACGAGCGCTTCGTTTACGATGCGTACCGCCGTTTGATCCAGATGTTCGGCTCGGTGGTCATGGGCATCGCCGACGAGCCGTTCGAGGATTACCTGACCAGCGTCAAGCGCGCGCGCGGCGTGAAATCGGACGTGGAACTCAACGCCGACGACTGGAAGCAGATCACCGCCGAGTTCAAGATCATCTACCGCGCCGAGACCCACGAAGAATTCTCGCAAGACCCGTATCGCCAGCTTGAACTGGCCGTCGAAGCGGTGTTCAAATCGTGGAACGGCAAGCGCGCCGTCGATTACCGCAACGCTGCGGGCATCGCCCACGATCTCGGCACGGCGGTCAACGTGCAGACGATGGTTTTCGGCAACATGGGCGAAGGATCGGGCACAGGCGTGGCCTTCACGCGCAACCCGGCGACGGGCGAGAAGAAGCTGTTCGGTGATTTCCTGATGAACGCCCAGGGCGAGGACGTGGTGGCCGGAATTCGCACCCCCGTGCCGATTGCCGGGCTGGAGCAGGAGAACCCGGCGGTTTACGCGCAGTTCGTCGATATTGCCAGCAAGCTCGAACACCATTATCGCAACATGCAGGACGTGGAGTTCACGATTGAGCGCGGCAAGCTGTGGATGCTGCAAACCCGCGACGGCAAACGCACGGCGCGCGCGGCGGTACGCATCGCCGTCGAGATGGCGCAGGAAGACGTGATTAACCGCGAAGAAGCGGTACTGCGCGTGACGCCGCAGAATGTCATTCAACTGCTGCACCCGCAGTTCGACGATACGGCGAAAGCCGCCGCCAAGAAAAATGGACGGTTGATCGCCTCCGGCGTCAACGCCTCGCCCGGCGCTGCCGTCGGCGTAGCCGCGTTTGACGCTGATCTTGCCGAAAAATGGGGCAAAGCCAAGCGCGACGTGATCATGGTGCGCCCGGAAACCAAGCCGGACGACGTTCACGGGATGCTGGCGTCGAAAGGCATCCTCACCAGTCGCGGTGGGGCGACCAGCCACGCGGCGGTCGTCGCGCGGCAGTTCGGCGTACCGTGCGTCTGCGGCGCGGAAGCGCTCAATATCGACGTGCGCAATCGTGTCCTGACGGTAGGCGACATCACTGTTCACGAAGGCGATACGATCTCGGTCGATGGCTCGACGGGCGAAGTTTTCGTCGGCGAAATCGAGCGGATCGAGCCGAACTTCAGCAAGGAAACCTACCTGCTCAAGCTGCTCAGTTGGGCAGATGGCTTCCGCCGCCTGGGTGTCTATGCCAATGCTGACTATCCGGTCGATGCACGCCGCGCCCGTGACTATGGCGCGCAGGGCGTCGGCCTGTGCCGTACGGAGCATATGTTCTTCCAGGAAGAACGCCTGCCGATTGTGCAGGCCATGATCCTGTCTGAACCGGGCAGCGAGGAAGAAACGCGCAACCTCGAACAACTGCTCGTTTTCCAGCACGACGATTTCTACGGCATTTTCAAGGCGATGGATGGGCAGCCCGTGATTATCCGCCTGCTCGACCCGCCGCTGCACGAGTTCATGCCCGATCACGAACAATTGGCGCTGCGGGCGGCTGGCCTGCGGCTGATGGGTGATCGCCCGAACGAACTCGCCCGCGTCGAGGAACTGATGCACGCGGTGGAGGGTTTGAAGGAATTCAACCCGATGCTCGGTCTGCGCGGCTGCCGTCTCGGAATCGAGCGCCCGGCGCTCACGGCGATGCAGGTGCGCGCGATCTTCGAAGCCGCCTGCCAGCTTCAGAAAGAAGGCGTGCACGTTCACCCGGAGATCATGGTCGCGGTGACCAATCACGAGAATGAAGTCAAGATCATGCGCGAACTGATCGAGAAAGTCGCCAGCGAGGTCATGACGCGCACAGGCGAGACGATTGCCTACAAGGTCGGCACGATGATCGAGCTGCCACGCGCGGCCATCATCGCCGACAAGATGGCGGAGTACTCGGAGTTCTTCTCGTTCGGCACGAACGACCTGACGCAGACGACCTACGGCATCAGCCGCGACGACGCCGAAGGCAAATTCCTGCTCGATTACGTCGAGCGCGGCCTGCTGCCGACCAATCCCTTCCAGGTGCTGGACGAGGACGGCGTTGGCTATCTGATCAAGCTGGCGGTCGAGCGCGGGCGTAAGGTGCGTCCAGAGCTTGAGGTCGGCATCTGCGGCGAGCACGGCGGCGAGCCGAACAGCATCGCTTTCTGCCATCGCGCTGGACTGAACTACGTAAGCTGCTCACCGTTCCGCGTGCCGGTCGCGCGGCTGGCGGCGGCTCACGCGGCGCTCAAAGAGGCGAATGCCAAAGCCTGAAGCATCAGTGTAATCGCAGAGGCGGGGTGGAAAGCCCCGCCTCTTTTATTTTTTAGGGAGATGCTCCGCCTGATATGCAGAAACAAGCTGCCGAATTGTCTGCGTAGGTATGTCGCTCTGATCACTCTTGCTATAGATGCTGATAATCACGATTTGCTCGGCGGTTTCGAGGTAATAAATTACACGATAACCGCCGCTTTTGCCGCGTTGAACGTCGCGGTTTTTGACACGGACTTTATAGACCCGAAACGGTAAACCTTGGACGCGATCTCCGGGAAGTTCGCCAGCTTCAAGCCGATCTGCGAGCGCCTCGACATCCTCATGCGCATGAGGATAACGCTTTTGGAGACGCGAAACTGCTTTGAAAAAGCTTTCGGCGTAGACGACTTCAGGCATTACTGGACATTCGGCGGCGGAATTCCTCACGACTCAGAGTGCGACCTTCCATTGCATCCGCCCAGCCCTGCTTGAAGCCTTCTATCGGGTCGATTAATTGATCATCTCTCAACTGCGCTAGATTGTGCAGCTCGATGGGTTGGTCATTAATAACCAGTTGAATATTTGCCTCGCGCAGCAGATCGTCGAGTGATTTACCTTCAGGCAGTTCTCTCTGAAGCTGTGACAAATAATTCCAAGCAAATCCACTGTCATCCTGTGCAATTTCGGGAGCATCTTTCGGCAAAAGTTCTTTAATCAACGATAGGCCAAAAAGCAGAAGTAGAAAAGCGAGGATTTGTTCCTGCGTCATTGACTTTACAGCGGAATCAAGCTGCTGTTGAAGACCTTCATAGTTGATCTGTATGGAGAATACTTTAGCTGAACGCTCAGGATTCTTATTCGGCGCACCAATCGCCATTCGTTTACTGCCTCTTATACCATTGGGAAGCTACTTCCATTTTAGTACCAATTTCACCAACTTATCAGAATCACTTCTCACACAACGCAATTGGACAGGTACTTAATCTTTGCAGAGATGCCCACTTTCCAATACCAGAAATCAACAAGAGCGTCCAGATTTGGACGCTCCTGAGACTTCTGCTCAATGGGTTGTGCGGGTCAGGTCGCGCTGACCGAGCGACTGCGTTCCGCTGATGCTGCCGCTTCTGGCTCGGCTTTCGTGGCGCGCCAGGGCGTCCCCAGCTTCGCCAGCAGCCAGCGATCCGCTCCGTAGTACCCCGCCGTCTTCCACGCCAG
>DASZXN010000404.1:0-3345 GCA_035545875.1 Phototrophicaceae bacterium | reverse complement strand
TTTGCGGCAGATTGAAGGGCGTTGGCGGCGCGTTCTGCGTCAGCGGCAGGCTGGTCGCCAGTTCGCTCAGTGAGGCTTGCGTCGGGATGTCCTGCGGGCTTAATCCGCGCGGCGTGCAGGCGACCGCTAAAAACATAATCGCCAGCGTCAACGCCAGCGCGAGGTGTCGTTTCAGGTGAAAATTCGTCTTGAGTGTCATCATAAGCGCATTGTAGCGCGAGCGCTGTTTTTGCGCTCGGAAATCCTTTATCATTAGGCATAAGCACGTTCAGGCCAATCAACATGGCGCTCTACTTTCAGTCCTATCATGACGATCAGGCGCAGACGCTCGTACTGTTGCATGGCGCTGGCCTGAGCAGCAAGCAGTGGCAGCCGCAAATCGACTGCCTGAGCGATTTTCATTTGCTGCTGCCTGATCTGCCGGAGCAGGGCAAGACCGGTGGGCAGTTCGATTTGGTCGAGGCGGCGCAGCAGGTCGCGGAGATGATCGCGGCGCAGGCGCACGGCGGCAAGGCGCACGTCGTCGGTCTGTCGCTCGGCGGCGCGGTCGTCCTCGACCTGCTGCGCTCGCACCCGGATCGCGTGCTGACGGCGCTCGTCACGGGAACATCGGGCAAGCTCAGTCCGCTGCTCGGTCAAATCATGATCTGGACGGCGGACGTGGGACGGCTGTTCAGCGCCCAATGGCTGACGAATGCCGGGATCAGGCAGTTCGGCATCGAACAGTACCGCGATCTCGTTTATGATGATCTGCTGCGCGGAACCGATCCCGGTTTTAACCAACGGGTGGCGCACGCGCTGATGGCGCTCGAACTGCCGACGCAGACCGACGTTCTGCTGCTCGTGCTGGTCGGTGAGAAAGAGACGCCTGCCGCCAAAAGCGCTGCGAAACAGTTATTCGAGCAGATTCCGACGGCCAGCGCCGCGACTGTCCCCGGCGTCGGCCACGTCTGGAATCTGCAAAATCCGGCGCTGTTCTGCGAGGTCGTGCGCTTGTGGGCGGCCTCGCAGCAGATTGCCGAAGCGCTCCGGCCATTCTAGCCGTTCAATGATCGGGTATCGGGCGAGTGCAAGTCGAAAAATTGAAAATGATTCAGTACAGAGAAACTTCTTTCAATTTCTCCGACGCTGACGACCGAACGTCGCAGTGTTTTGGCGATTCAATTTCAATTGATCGACTCTATTCCCCTGAGGTGTGAATTCATGGCAACGCCCGATACGATTCTGGTCATCGGTCACCGCAACCCCGATATGGACGCCATCGCTTCGGCGGTTGGCTACGCCTGGCTGCTCAACGAAGTCAGCGAAGCGGCTTATATTCCCGGTCGCACCGGGCAGGTCAACTCGCAGACGGCCTTCGCGCTCGACCGTTTCGGCGTCGATGCGCCTGTGCTCGTGACCGACGTGCGCCCGCGCGTCAGCGATCTGGCCGAGCTGCTGCCCTATCTGCACGAGGGACAAACGCTGCTCCATGCCTGCCAGACGATTGCGCGCACGCGCCGCCCCGCGCCTCTGCTCGACGCGCAGCAGAAGCCCGTCGGCCTGCTCTCCGGCGCGGGCTTGTTCGCGCATCTGGCCGAGGCGCTCAGTTCAACCTCGGTGCTGGCGCTGGCAAAAGAGTTCGATTTGCCTGCCGAGACTGCCGTCGATGCGGACAGCACGATCCTCAATGCCGAGGACTTCGTTCGCGACGTGCTTGGTCAGGTGCTGCGCAGCGAGCAGGATGATTTCATCGTCGTTGATGCCGATGGCCGCTACGCCGGGCTGTCGCGCCGCGCGACGCTGATGTCACCGCCGCACCGCCAGATCGTTATGGTCGATCACAACGAGCTGGCACAGGCGGTCGCGGGCTTAGAGGAAGCCGAGGTGATCGAGGTGCTCGATCATCACCGTCTGAGCACAATCCCGACCGCCGTACCCATTCGCTTCTACGTCGATCCGGTCGGTAGCTGCTCAACGCTGGTGCTGGAGCGCGCCCTTGAACTGGAGAAGTCGTTCCCGCCGGGGATCGCCGGAATTCTGCTCTGCGGCATTCTCTCCGACACGCTGATCTTCCGCTCACCGACGGCGACTCCGCGTGATCGGGCGGCGGCGGCTCGGCTGGCGCGCATGGCGAACCTCAGCGCCGATTCGGATGATCAAATCAACGAGGCGATCAACGAACTGGGTGAGTCGCTGCTGGCAGCCAGCGCCGGGATCGGCAGCCGTCCCGCCGAGGAGATCATCAGCACCGACATCAAATTCTACGACGAGAGCGGCTTCAAGGTCGGCGTGGCGCAGGTCGAGGTATCGAGCTTCGCGGAACTGCCCAGCCGCCTCGACGACATTCGCGCCGCGCTTCAGAAGCTGCTCGATAATCAGAAGCTCGCGCTCGCGCTGCTGATGGTCACGGACGTGGTGCGCGGCAACAGCCGGATCGTCGCGGTGGGGATGCCGCGCATCGTCGCGGAACTGCCGTATGCCCATCTCGACGACGATACGCTTGACGCGCCGGGGATGATGTCGCGCAAGAAGCAGTTGTTGCCAGAGGTGCTGGCCGCACTCGCGCAGGCAGTGTAATCCTGATATAGCTTGTAGGGGCACGACACGTCGTGCCCTCGCTTTCGAGCATTTTCGCCGTCGATTGTGGATTGACAAGCCGGAGGCGTGTCCAATATAATGTCTCTTGCTTCGCTGAGGTACAAGTTTCGCTTGCCTGATTTGAAGCGGCGCACCTTAAAATAATGGAAATATGCCTGTCATGTCTTGTCGATGGGCATCGTTGAAGACGGATTTTATAAGCTAAACTTGTTTGCAATTGGTCATTCGCACAATCTGGTCAGTCTGCCGCTGTAGCTCAATGGTAGAGCGCCCGCCTTGTAAGCGGATGGTTAAGAGTTCAATCCTCTTCAGCGGCTTGAGTACCTGAACAACTCCATATATGGGTCGGTGTCCCGAGTGGCAAAGGGGGCGGACTGTAAATTCGCTGGACTAAGTCCTTCGCAGGTTCGAGTCCTGCCCGGCCCACTGAATTAGCGCAGCTAATTCGATAGCAGGTGCCCCAATAGCTCAGTCGGTAGAGCACATTCTTGGTAAGAATGAGGTCATCAGTTCAAATCTGATTTGGGGCTTGAGAACAATAGCGAGTTCTACAGGAATTAAACAACATGGCGAAAAAAGGCAATCGTCTCCTCGTCAAGATGCGCAGCGAAGAAAGCGGTCATATGTACTACACCCAGAAGAACCGCCGCAACGATCAAGGCCGTCTTGAGCTGAAGAAATACGACCCGATTGTGCGTCGTCACGTGATCTATCGCGAGACGAAGTAATTGACCGGAAACGGTCTGCCATAGTACAATAACTATG
>DASZXN010000403.1:0-8126 GCA_035545875.1 Phototrophicaceae bacterium | reverse complement strand
CAGCGTCCGACCCTGATTCTGGCGCACAATAAAACGCTGGCAGCGCAGCTTTACGCCGAGTTCAAGGAATTCTTCCCGCGCAACGCCGTCGAATACTACGTCAGCTACTACGACTACTATCAGCCGGAATCCTACGTTCCGCGCCACGACCTCTACATCGAGAAGCAGACCGACATCAACGAGCAGATCGAGCGCCTGCGCATCGCCGCTAAAGCTGCCCTACTCTCCCGCAAAGACGTGATCATCGTCGCCTCGGTCTCGTGCATCTATGCCACCGGCGATCCGGTCACGTGGGGCAAGTCAATTGTCGAAATTCGCAAGGGGGATGAAGTCCGGCGCGAAGCGATTCTTCGCAAGCTGGTACAGCTTCAGTACACGCGCAACGACATGGATTTAGGCCCCGGCACGTTCCGGGCGCGCGGCGATGTGCTCGAAATCTATCCGCCTTACGAGAACAGCGCATTTCGGATCACCCTGTTTGGCGACGAGATCGAGCGCATCGTCCAGTTTGATCCGCTGACGGGCGAACTGCTGGCGCAGCATGAAGTCCTCGTCGTCTTTCCGGCGACGCAGTACATGGCGGACGATGAAAAGCTCAAGCTGGCGATCCACGACATCGAGACCGAACTTGACGAGCGCATTGCCTACTTCAAGAAAGAGGATAAATTCCTCGAAGCGCAGCGCATCGAGCAGCGCACCAGGTATGATCTGGAAATGCTGCGCGAGATGGGCTTCTGCTCCGGCATCGAGAACTATTCGCGTCACCTCGATCAGCGTGCGGCGGGATCGCCGCCCTGGACTATGGTCGATTACTTCCCGAAGGATTATCTGCTGGTCATCGACGAAAGCCACATGACTATTCCGCAGCTTCACGGCATGTACAACGGCGACCGCTCGCGCAAGGAGACGCTGGTCGAGTACGGCTTCCGCCTGCCAAGCGCCGTCGATAACCGACCGCTGCGCTTTGACGAGTTCGAGGCGCGCATGGGGCAGACGATCTACACGACCGCGACTCCCGGCCCGTATGAGCGCGGCGTTGCCGATCAGGTCGTGCAGCAGATCATCCGTCCAACCGGAATTGTCGATCCGCAGGTCAGCGTGCGCCCGACGGCGGGTCAGGTTGACGACATGCTTCAGGAGATCGCGCGGCGCGTCAAGAATGGACAGCGCGCGCTCGTCACCACTTTCACGCAGCGCATGGCGGAGGAACTGGCGGGCTACATCAACGAACTGGGCATCAAGGCGCACTACCTCCACGCCGAGATCGAGACGCTGGAACGCATCGAAATCCTGCGCGACCTGCGTCTCGGCGTCTATGATGTCGTCGTCGGGATCAACCTGCTGCGCGAGGGTATCGATCTGCCGGAAGTGTCGCTGGTCGTGATCCTCGACGCGGATAAAGAAGGTTTTCTGCGCTCCGAGTCAGCGCTGATCCAGAACATCGGTCGCGCGGCACGCCACGTCGATGGGCAGGTGATTATGTACGCTGATAACATGACCGACTCGATGAAGCGCGCGATTGACGAGACGAACCGCCGCCGCGCCATCCAGGAAACCTACAACGTCGAGCACAATATCACGCCCAAGAGCATCGTCAAGCAGGTGCGCGACCTCACCGACCGCGTGCGCGCACAGGTCTCCGACGAGTACGTCCCGGCGGAAGGTGAGATCACCGCCGCATCGCTGCCGAAGGATGAGCTGCACCGCATGATCAAAGAACTGGAAGCCGAGATGAAGGCAGCAGCCAAGTCGCTCGAATTCGAGAAAGCCGCCATGCTCCGCGATCAGGTGGTCGAACTCAAGCAGGTGCTTGCCGAGAAAGACCCCGCCGGGATGCTGATCGGGTAATATCAGCAAAACTATGAACGGCCTCAACCGGGAAACGGGTTTGAGGCCGTTTTGCTATACAATGGGGTTGTAGCTTTTAGGGAACGTATGGATATGCCCATCCACTTCCGCGAGAACCAATACACTGGGGTCAACGCTCACCTGCATAGCCTATTGCAGCGCGAAGGCGGAGGCTGGGAAGTTTTTCACGGTGCTTACATCTTATACTTAACCGAAGTTATCGATGGCATATTGCCGGACGGATACTACGTCCTCAATGAAAAGTCACTGCAAATCAGCGCCATTGATTTGTATTCAGGTGATCTCTCCAAGAGTCGATCACGTCCCGATCTATCCATTTACGAGCAAGCGGAGCGTTCTCCGGGAGCGCTGACATTCGCATCGAGCGCAGCACCAACAACGATTCTATCTATACCTGAAACGCTGCCGGACGAAGATTATCTGCAAAGCGTTGTTGTTTATCAGCAAGCCTCGCTTGAGCTAAGTCCAATCGTCCGTATCGAACTTCTGTCTCCTGCGAACAAATCCGGTGGATCATACGCGGATATTTACATGGAAAAACGTAAAGAGGTGTTAGAAAACCGCAGCCGCCTGATCGAACTTGATTTCCTGCACGAAAGCCGCTCGCATATTGCCAAGCTGCCCAGTTATCCACGCAAAGAAGCAAATGCACATCCATATTTGATCGCGGTTAATGACCCTCATCCGTCACTCGAAAAAGGCTACACCTCAATCTACGGCTTTGATGTAGAAACTTTGATTCCGCAAATTGAGGTTCCGCTTTCGGACGATAACGCGATTAGCATCGACTTTAATGCTGTCTATAACCGAACCTTCGCCAGCAATCGTTACTACGGCACGATTTTGGTCGATTACCAGCAGCTTCCCGTGAACTTCGAATCCTATACTGAAGCCGATCAGCAGCGTATCCGCGAACGGATGAGGCAGGTTCAGGCCAAGCAATAAGCCAGTCAGCAGTCGAAGACGAACCAGCAGTATTGATTGCGCAGCCTCTGGTCGTCCAGCACAAGTTCGCGGATCGCGTCAGGAAGCTGTGCGCGCTGCCACTGGCATTCCAAGCGACCTGCTGCTTCACGCTCGCTTTTGGAAGCCGCCGCCCGCACAGCCCGGATCGCGTAGGCGGCTGCGCCCAATTCATGAGCGGCCACATGCGCCACGACTGCGGCTTGTCCGGCAGCGAACGCTGCTTCTCGCGCCGCACCCTTTAATTCTCTGGCAGCACCCATCGCGTGTCCGCCAGCGGCGCGGGTTTCCATCATCCTAGCCTCGCCGCGTGCCCAGGCACGCGCCTGCTCAAGCGCATGGCGTGGACGCACGTCAGCGGGCTGCGCCTGCTCGAAGAAGGGCAGAACGTGCTGTGCACAATCCGCCGCCCAGAGTGCCAGCAGATGATGATCATCGTCCGTCAGCGTGCCGCCGCGACGTATGGTAATCAACCGAGAGTCTCGGACATCGCCGAAAATCATTTGTCTACGCTTTTGTCCAACTATTCATGCCTACTACATGCCCCGCTTGTCCGTGACTGTGAAGCCCCCCTGATCTGCAAACGCAATAAAAAAGGGGCGCTGCCGCCCCTTTATTTCCGAGTGTACTTCAACCCTACACCACGAACTGACCGTCTTTATAGAACAATTCGCCATCGACGTAGACTTCGCTGTCCTTGCGCATGTCGCAGATCATGTCCCAGTGGATCGTGCTCTTGTTCTTGCTGCCCGTGTCGGGGTAGCCTGCGCCGAGCGCGACATGCACCGTCCCACCGATCTTCTCGTCGAAGAGGATACTCCCGGTGAAGCGGTCGATGCCGAAGTTCGTGCCGAAAGCAAACTCGCCCAGATAGCGCGAGCGGGCATCAGCATCGATCATCGAATAGAGCAAGTCCTCGTTCTTGGCGGCAGTCGCGTTGATCACCTTGCCGTCCTCAAATTTGAGTTCGATGCCTTCGACGGCGCGCCCCTGCACAATCGACGGGAAGCTGGCACGATACCAGCCGTTGACCGATTCCTCAACTGGGCCAGTGAAGATTTCACCGTCGGGCATATTGCGCTCGCCGCAGGCATTGATGAATACCCGCCCGTCAATCGACACTTCGAGATCGATGTTCGGCCCCTTCAACTGAACCTGCTTCTTGCCCTTCAGCCAGTCGATCTTCTTCTGCTGCATGTCGCCGAGCGCTTTCCACTCGCCCACCGGATCGCTCTTGCTGGCGAAGGTCGCGCCGTAAACGAAATCCTCGTATTCTTCGAGGCTCATGCCCGCTTCCTGAGCGCTGCCCTCGGTGGGAAACAACGTGCCAACCCACTTCATCGCGCCTTCAGCGGCGCGGCGCATCCGCGTTGCCAGCCAGGGCGCGCGCGCCGTCTGAATTTTCTGCAAACGCTTGGGATCGATGTTGGTCATCGCGCGCGTATTCGGGAAGGCCGTGCAGCGAATGTAGACATCGGCCTTATCGTAGTACAACGACAGCGCCGGATCGAGCCAGTTCATCTGCTCATCGTTGGCGAGGCGCGCAAAATCGCGGGCGACCGTCTCGTCGGTCAGCATCAGCGAGGGGTTGCCGCCCGCCTTGACGACCTGCGCGTAGACCGCGCGCACCAGCGGCAGCGCCGCCACGTCGCCGAGCACGCCGACCCATTCGCCCGGCTGAACCTTCGTGGAGTAATTGACGAGAATATCCGCCAGATTGTCAATACGTGGATCGCTCATGAGTATCCTCTCTAAAAGGTGATTAGTTCTTAGTTATTGGTTGTTGGTTTAAAAGCTATCGCAAAAGTAGCTACACCAGCGCTAACTAAAAACTAATGACTAAAAACCAATAACTAAACCAATTCCTTCGCTTTTGCCAGTCCCGCGTCGAAGTTGACTTCGCTGCCGATCACGGGGACGTATTCGGCATACCGCACCACATCATCCCGATCCAGCACGAACAGCGCGCGCTGACAGATGCGCATGTCGATGACGTGGACGCCGAACGCATCCGAGAAATTCATGTCCAGGTGATCTGAGAGCGTCACCACCTGATCGATCCCCTCGGCGGCGCACCAGCGGCGCTGCGCGTAGGGCAAATCAGCGCTGACCGTCAGGATCACCACGTCGCTGCCCAGTCCGGCGGCTTCCGCGTTGAAGCGGCGCGTCTGCGCGGCGCACACGCGTGTATCCAGCGACGGCACAACGCTGATAATCTTGACCTTGCCCGCGTAATCCGCGAGCGTCACGCTTGACCAGTTATTCGCCGTCAGCGTGAAGTTCGGCGCGACCTCGCCAACCTTGAGCATCGCGTTCTGGACAGCCATTTCAACCGTGCCGACGAACATTCCCGGACGGACTGCCGAGTCACTTGAGACCATCGGATCATCCTGTCATCGCTGCTGAGTGAGGCCATTTTAGCGCGCGAATTCGCCCCAGCGCCACAGACCGCCGACCATCGTCGAGACAATCTGCGTCGTGAGAATGTCCGCTGGCGCAATCGAGTACAAATCCCGATCCAGCACGACCAAATCGGCGAGGAAGCCGGGCGCAAGCCTGCCGAGTCGATTTTCCATCCCGGCGGCGTAGGCTGGCCCAAGCGTATAGCCGCGCAGCGCCTCATCGACCGTCAGCCGTGCCGCTGGATTCCAGCCGTCTGGCCCCGGCGATCCATCGGCACGCTGGCGTGTCACCGCCGCGTGAATGCCGATCAGTGATCCCATTGGCTCGACGGGCGTATCCGAGCCGAACGCCACCACCACACCGCGATCCAGTTGCAGACGCGGGTTGTACGAATACGGTGTACGTTTGCCCCAGTAGCGATCCGCGACCGGGTAATCGCTGGTCGCGTGGATCGGCTGCATTGAGGCGATCACATTGAGCTGCGCCAGCCGATCTACGTCACTCGGATGAATAATCTGTACATGCTCGATCCGATGTCGCCGCGTCGCCGGAACTTCGCCGCGCTGCGCTTCCTCTTTGCGTACATGCTCGTACACGTCGAGAACGTCATGTACGGCCTTGTCGCCAATCGCATGAATGGTCGAAGCAAATCCGGCAGCGCTCGCGCGGCTGACCATCTCGACCATTTCCTCTTTATCGGTCACAACAATGCCGTAATTGTTCGGCTCGCCGTCATAGGGTTCGAACATGGCCGCCGTGCGCGGGCCAATCGCGCCGTCCGCGAAAATTTTCAGCCCGCCGAGGCGAATCCAGTCGTCGCCGAACCAGCGCCGCAGCCCGACGGTCAGTACCGCGTCGAGATACTTCTTGTTGAAATTCTTAACCACCCGCAGCGCCAAATCGCCGCGCTCGCGCATGATCTGAAGCGCCGAGAAACATTCCTGATCGTCGAAGTCGTGGAAACCCGTAATACCGAGCGAGAGCGCCAGCGTTTGCGTCGCTTTCATCTGCGTCGCCAGTTGATCGACGGTCGGCACAGGAATGTGGCTGCGCACCAGATTCATCGTCATCGGTTCGAGCAGAATACCGGAGGGATCGCCCGCCTCGTCGTGCAGGATCGTCCCGCTTTCGGGATCGCGCGTGTTGCGATCCACGCCGCTCAGTTTGAGCGCGAGACTGTTCGTCCAACCCGCGTGTGCGCTCCGCGAGACCAGAAACACCGGGTTGTCCGGTGCAATCGCGTCGAGATCATGGCGTGTCGGGAACTGACCGTTCTGCCCAGCCCATTCGTCTTGCAGCCAACCGTAGCCGACGATCCACTCGCCGGGAGCCGCCGTCTTGATCTTCGCCGTGACCCGCTCCAGCGCCGCTTCCTTGCTGGGCAGGTTGTAAAGCTGAACGTTCTGAAGCGCCTGCGTTTCCATCTGCCAGTGAAGATGCGCGTCGGTCATGCCGGGGACGACAAAGCGCCCGCCGAGGTTCTCCTGCACCGTGCCCGCGCCTGCCAGCGCGCGCATTTCCTCGTCGCGCCCGTAAGCGACCACCCGCTCACCGCTGATTGCCAGCGCCGAGACCATCGGTCGCGCGTCATCGAGGGTGCGAATTTTCCCGTTGTACAGAATGCGATTGATGAATGTGTAGGTCATGGAATAAGCCTTTAGCAGTTCGCAATTCGCGGTTGGCAATTAGCTTTTAAAGGCGGCACTTAATTTTGGGTGATTATACACACACGATAGACATTATAGAGGCATGACGATGCCATGCCCTCTTTCGCTTTTCTTGGCGATTCAAATTCTTTTGTTTTAGCTAATCGCTAAGTGCTAATTGCTAACCGCTTCCTTGAGCGTTGCCTGAACTTCGGCGCGGGTCGGCGCGCCATCCAGCAACCAGCGTGTGACCGAGATCGCGCCCAGCCGTGCTGCCACCTGAATCGCCGCGTTGATGTCGTAGTTGAGCGCGGGCAGGCTCGCCAGCAGCGAGGCTGCGAACACGTCACCTGCCCCAGTTGGATTGACCAGTTCGACCTGCGGCGTGGTGTAGTCGCTGCGCTGGCCGTTGTGATAATACGAGCCGCCCTTCTCCGCCCGCGTGACGATCAGGTGCTCGACACTTCCGGCGAACTCCTGCTCTAGCTGCGGCGACTCTACCACATCCTCTTCGCTAAAGACGACGAGATTGATCGACTTGAGCACCTCAGGATCGTACCAGCGCTTGAAATGGACGCGGCCATCAGCATCCCAGCGGCGCAGCCAGCCTTGCAGCGTCAGCAGCACGGTTGAATCGCGGAAAGTGTGCGCGATCTGCGGGTCGATCTCGTCGGCAATCGGCGCGATGTGAACGAGCGGCGCGCCGAGAAAATCGTGGGGCAGATCGTCAGGCGTGATCGGCGCGGCGACTCCGCGCACGTACTGAATGCGTCCGCTCGGCTGATAGATATTCTCGAAAGTGGTCGTCTCTGAAGCCGGAATCGTGACGACCTCAGCATAGGGCGTCAATGATTCAAGCAGCGGATCGGGAATGCCATTCGTGACGGCGGCGCTGGTCAACAAAGCGACCCGCAGGCCGAAAGCGGCGGCGGTGCGGGTCGCATAGGATACGGTTCCCCCCGGCAAACGTCCGTTGGGGGTGAGATCGGCGGTCATGTGGCCGATCAGCAGATAATCGGGACGCATTTCAGGCTTGTGAACTCGGTACGATGGTCACTTTGCGCGCCGCGCCTTCGCCGACGCTGCGCGTCACCACGTCGGCACGCGCGCGCAGCGCCAGATGAATGATCCGGCGTTCGTGCGGCGGCATCGGCTCCAGCGTGACCACGTGATTACGCTGGATCGCTTCGTCGGCCATACGCAGCGCCAGCGCGTGCAGCGATTGCGCGCGCCGCGCTTTATAGC
>DASZXN010000402.1:0-2294 GCA_035545875.1 Phototrophicaceae bacterium | reverse complement strand
CTCATGTAATTTTGAGGTTCTCATGGCACGTAAACCCCTGATCGCCCTTGTGGGCAGACCCAACGTTGGCAAAAGCACATTATTCAATCGACTCGTCGGCGAGCGGATGGCCGTCACCGATGAAATTCCCGGCACGACGCGCGACCGCCTTGTCTCCGAATTCGACTGGCGCGGCAAAGTATTTCAGGTTGTCGATACGGGCGGCATCGAGGTCTATCAACCGAAAGGCTCGCGTGATGAATCGCCACTGGCAGAAGGCAGCGCTGATTTCGTCCCGCAGATTCGCGCTCAGGCGCTGCTGGCCGTCGAAGATGCTGATTTGGTGATCATGCTGGTCGATGCCGACGCCGGAATCACGGCGGCGGACGAGGAAATCGCCGAGATTTTGCGGCGCACCAAAAAACCCGTGCTGGTCGCAGCCAACAAAGCCGATCACGTCAGCCATGTCGATAACGCGGTCGAGTTTTACAGCCTCGGTTTAGGCGACGTGTTCGCCATTAGCGCGATTCACGGACTCGGCGTCGGCGATTTGCTCGATGTGGTTTATCAGCGGCTTGAAGGCGAAACCCTCCCGGAAAACGACGAGGACGATCACCTGAAGATCGCTATCATCGGGCGACCGAACGTCGGCAAGAGCAGCCTGCTCAATCGCTTGCTCGGCGAGGAGCGCGTGATCGTCAGCCCGATTGCCGGAACGACCCGCGACGCGATTGACACCGACATCACTTATTTTGGCGAGCGCGTTACCCTGATCGACACGGCGGGGATTCGCAGACGCGGCAAGATCGAGCCGGGCGTCGAGAAATACAGTGTTGTGCGCGCCAACAAAGCGATGGAGCGTGCCGACGTCGTGCTGCTGGTTCTCGATGCCATCGACGGCATCACCGAGCAGGATCAACACATTGCGGGTTACATCGTCGAGGCAGGCAAAAGCGTTGTGATCGTCGTCAACAAGTGGGACGCCGTCGAGAAGGAAACGCTGACGCAGCGCGATTTCGAGAAGCAGCTCCAGGAGAAGTTCGACTTCCTGCCCGACCCGCCCGCGATTTTCATCAGCGCGCTCACAGGTCAGCGCATTCACGAAGTTCTGGAAGTGACCCGGCGCGTCTACGAGGGACGGCATTTCCGCATCCCCACTGCTGAACTCAACCGCCTGATGCGCGATGCCTATCATCAGCACACGCCGCCGATTCGCGGCACGCGCCGATTGAAGCTGCTCTATGCGTCGCAGGTCGCTATCGCGCCGCCCGTTTTCCTGTTCCACGTCAACGACCCGAAGCTGGTGCATTTCACCTACAAACGCTTTCTCGAAAACCAGATTCGGGCAGAGTTCCCGTTCGAGGGTACGCCGATCCGCATGAGCTTCCGCGCGCGCAGCAGTGACGACGCCGAGTAACATGCGCTTTCCGGCCTTGACGTTGCGCCGCGAGACTGATAGACTTTGCAACTAGACGGCCCCATCGTCTAGAGGCCCAGGACGCGGCCCTTTCAAGGCCAAAACACGGGTTCGAATCCCGTTGGGGCTACACCACGTAGACTAGATAGATTTGAAAGCGGGAACGTATTGTAAAGCGTTCCCGTTTTTCCTTTAACCACAATTTTCGCTGCGAATTGTCGAATTGCTTGTCGAGCCACTTCAATATCGGCACCGACCAATGCTCGATGAATATGCGCAAGGTCGTCATCGACCGTCGTCAGGAAGCAGGACGACAACCGGGGATGCTATGTCCCAGCGTTGAAAAGTGTCGGCGTCGAGTTGACAAAGTGGAACTGCGAGAGGATGTCATAAAATTCGAGCGTTCGCTCCTCACGCTGATTTTCCTGAAGCGCTGTACCCATCGCCACCCGCAACCAGAGTAGCTGTGGCAACTCAAAGCGATGGTCATCATCCCGGCGCGCGGGCGATTAAGCTGGTCGAGCGCCCTCCCACATCGCCGACGCAAAAACGACTAATTTTGAGCCGTCATGCCCCCTCGATTGTGACCTACGCCAGGTTGCTCGACGTGGTTGCCAGGGCGAGCCAACTGCCGTTCGACTTCTTTATCAAGCGCGTCTGGTTAGGCATCCCCTTTTTTGCGGGCATCGTGATTGTTCCTTCGATCTTCTTAACATCGGGGAATCGCCTGTTCGACCTCGTGCCTGGCCCCATCCACTTCGGGCCAAGCGCGGCCAGTCTCGTCGGGTTGTTTTGTACAATCAGCGGCGCGGTCAAACGGGATTGAACTTTGCCGGATTATTTCCCTCGAATATCGACTGTCGCCACCGTGACTATCCGATCCTGCGCCTTGCTACCA